>CAZGKX010000034.1:2219-25947 GCA_964525945.1 uncultured Legionellaceae bacterium | reverse complement strand
TGGAGCGGTTAATTTTTTAATCACATCGGCCCTCCAAGGGGGATGTGCAAAATTAAAAATCACACTTGACTGTTCGCGTAGAGGTAAAAATGAAAGACATCGCAATCATTGGCGGAGGCGCCACGGGAACCGCTACACTCATCGCGCTCTTAAAGGCAATCAGCAAACAAAAGCAGCTTTTAGGAATAAAAATCACTGTTTTTGAACCAAAGGAAGAAATGGGTCTAGGTTTGGCTTATTCTGCCCCCTTATCGAGTATCTTGCTGAATACAAGCGTGGGTTCAACCACCATTGTCGCGGGTGACAATAAGCATTTCGCGAACTGGTTGTCCAAAAACGAAAGCCTCTGGAAACCACTTTTTCCAGAAATAACATCGTACAATTTAGAGTCTTTTTTACCGCGTTCCTTGTGTGGATTGTATATCAAAGAGACGTTAAAAAACGCATTGTCTAAACAAGATCCTAAACGGGTTGTTGTCCAGCATGTGAGGCAAAAAGTCACTGGTATCAAGCTTTCTGAACAGGCGGAAAAGCCTTTTACAATTTTCACGACGGGAGGGGCTCATCTTAGTGATGGTTGTGTATTGGCGACAGGCTATGGACAGGGTTACTCCCACACTTATTCTTATTTATCAGAAAACAAAAATTATTGTGCGTCGCCTTATTTGTGTTTTGAGCAAATCAAAAAAATAAGTCCTCATGAAAAAGTGCTTATTGTTGGAACGGGATTGTCTGCTATCGATGCTGCTTTAATTTTAAAAAATCACCCTAATGTTACCCTGACTTCACGCCGTGGGTTTATTCCGGCGGTGAGGAACAGAATCATTGCGACAGAGCCTAAGCATCTCACGGAGCACTTTCAGGAAAAATTTTTTAAAGACAATGCCCATAGGCTTGGGATAGAGCAAGTTCGAAAAGAAATTGAAATAGAGTTGTCTTACCGGTTAAATAAAAAAATCGTTTTTAACGAAATTGAGATCAATAAAAACACCGTCAGGCAATTGCGAGAAGACATTGGGGCTGCAAGAAAAAAGAATAACTCGTGGGAAGATTCTATTTTTTGTATTTTAGGCTTTATTGATAGAGCATGGGGTTTCCTTTCTCTTGTCGATCAAAAGCAATTGATCACCCATGAAATGAAATTAATTTCTCGTTACATTAGTTCATTTCCGTTTGGAAATGCTAAATTATTTTACGAAAAAATTAAATCGGGCTCTTTGACCCTTAGAAACAATCTTTCCAATATTTATATCGATGGGGAGAAATTCAGGGCTGAGTTTTATGGTAAAACAGCCATAGAAACAGAGCAATATGATCATGTGGTCAATGCCACTCCTGTCGATAAATACATTACCATGCTCCCAGGTTTGTATTTAAATTTAATTGAACATGAAATTATTCAGCGCAATCATTTTGGAGGCGTGCTGGTGAGCCCTCAATGTGAGATTATTAATGCGTTTAAAAAACTCCCTTTTTTCGCAGCAGGCCCAATCACCAAAGGGAGTTTTTTAATTACAAATTTGTTGGCAACAAGTGCAAAGCAAGCAGAAATTATCGCGCAACTGATTTTAAATAAGCCTTAGATAACTAACTGACATACAAGTCGTTGTGCGGAGCGCAGCGACGAGTTAGTTATTCGATAAACCCATAGCATTGTGAATTTATTTCGGTGTGTTTGATAGAGTTTCGTTTATGGAATCCGTGGTTTGTGGCAGATATCCCCATAATTTTTCTTTCGCAATATCTTTGCAGACTACCACAGGCTGATGATTGTCTTTGCGCCTTTCAAGCGAAACCTTCATTGCATCTACTGCGGTTAGCAAAGCAGCAGAACGCCGTGCTTCAGCCATACTTGCACAGTCTCTCCAGACCGTTAGACCTGTGGTTTCTGTAATTTTCCAACCATTCATCTCGCTTATATGATTAAAAATAGAATAAATTTCCCGCCGTTCTTGTGTGGTAAGTTTGGGTGAAGTTAATGCAAATTGTGGGGCGCGAGGTGCCGGTGGCCTGGATGCTTGATCCAATATCACCCACTGTTTCAAGAACTCGTCGTACTCTAAACTGGCGGGTGTTGTAAAAATTTTAGGTTGTCCATGCAAATAGTGCGATTCTTCTTTCAGTGATATGTAGGATGGCATCCCATTTTCAAGTTTTACAAGTACTTCGCATTTACGAATGTTTGGTTCATTCCGTTGTTTATTAAAAAACTCGGAAGCAAGGTAAATGGAACCTGCCCAAATATCACAAATATAGGCGTGATCGCCCCACGTTTCAATTTGAAAGGGATCAGACTCTGCGTCTCTGCCAATAACTAAAGCAGCATGTTTCTGATCAATGTACATGCATTCAAAAGAACATGGGGACTCAAGATGGCCATATTTTCCCTTCAGAAAACCCAAAGCGTATGAGGCGAAAAGGGAGGCGCTTCCCCAGCTTAAAGTGTGCAGTCCTTGGGCCATCAACATTGGGTTTCGTTCTTCATCATGACTAAATCTTTCAAACGCGGAGAAATGCTGATAAATTTCTTTCACAGAAGCATTTTTTCGCAAAACATTTTCAAATATATCCGCAGCGCCATTGGGAAATCTGGCATTCACGATACGTAGAGCTTCTTGCGCGTAAGATAAGTGGATGTGGTGTTCATTTGGCATTGTAAATTTCCAATGGATGTAAAATCATAAATTATAGCAGGGAGCATCGATGCAAACCAAGTGGGACAGAAAATTGGTTGATATTGTAGCATTTGTTGTGCTCATGGCTGCTGTTATAAATCTTGCTATCTTTTGCAAACATGTTTGGTCCTTTACGACCGATGATGCTTACATCAGTTGGCGTTATGCTGAACATTTGGCGCACGGTTCTGGTTTGTATTGGGATTCTCAGCAAGCACCGGTCGAAGGTTACTCGAATTTTTTATGGTTATTGTTCGCAACGTCCATCATTAAATTGGGATTGCCACTTGCATTGACTATTAAAGTTGTGTCGTTAGTGAGTTTGGTCGCAGCTTTGATCTTTCTCTATCTTTTGTCACGAACATTTCTACCACGTGAAACGGCTGTTTTACCGTTATATATATTCTGTCAATACGTTGGCATTGCATGGTGGACGTTAAGTGGATTAGAAACCATATTTTATGTTGCCGTGGTATTGTTTGTTTGTTGGCAAAGTATTCAGTTGTTAAAAAATTACAACCAAAAAGCCTGGGTATATTGTTGTTTGGGTTTGTTGGTGTTGGCGTTGACGCGATTTGATGGCGTTATCTGGTTGTTTACCGTGACGTTATTTGTACTTTGCGCCACTAAACATTGGGGAGAAAAGAAAGCCCTGGCTCAACGTCAATGTCTATTGACATGGATTTTGTTGTTCGCGTTGCCCTATGGGTTGTATTTTGGGTGGCGGTTGTATTTTTACAAGCATTTTTTACCGAACAGTTACGCATGCAAACTATCAACAAACATGCACACTTTTTTTTTAGTGAATGAGTATTTAAAGGTAGCCGCGCCTTGTTTGGTGCTAGGATTGCCTTATTTTTTAGGCTGCAAAGATTGTCGACATGGTTTACTTTGGCTGTCTTCGCTCGTTTATATCCTCTTGCTATGGCGAGCAGACCCCACGGTGGCCGATTACAACAGGCTATTTTTAAGTGCATTTGCGGTGTTAACTGTGGTTCCAGTGTTGGGTGCGCGAGAATTTTTTAGCTATTTCCAATTCTCAGCCGCCCAAAAATCATTGGCAACGATGTTGTTGATCATTGTTTTTTCCTATTTCTATATTCCGAGTGAAAGTGTTTTTTTGATTGATTCACGGGTACAAAGTTATATGCGGTTGCGGATTGTTGCTCAATTAAATCAACAAGCGGTCAGTGGTGAGAAAGTATTAGTGGGCGACTGTGGTTTGATTCCTTTTTTCAGCCGAAAGGACATTCAATTCATTGATAGTCTTTGCCTGAATAATCCAGAAATGGTGGATTTAAATCACAACAACTTATTGCGCTACGCTCAGCGCATCAAATTTAAAATTAAACCGCATTGGATCATCAGTACGTATTACCCCCTAATATCCCAAAGCAATCCTTTGGATAATCAATTGCACGCCATTCATTTTTTCAAGGATTATCAGTTGCTCAATCACTACCAATCCCATCCGTATACTTATAAACAACATCAAATAATCGAGAAAAATGTGGATTTCGAATACCGTGTTTATCAGCGTAACGTCCCTTGAGTTCTCAATTAAAGACCAAAAAGATCTTTAATTGAGCAAAAAAATATATTTGGTCTAAAATTAAATTAACCCAATGTATTTTTATTCCAGGTGGTGCCATGCCAAAGCCATTTGAAATCATGCTCAAAAAGAAGCATAAACAACCTAAAGATTTTTCTTATACAGACACACTGGCTGCCGGAGAGTTGCAGACGTATCGTGATGCCAATCATAATCATAAATTTGATAAAAGACGGGACGAATTTAAAGAACAAGGCAAAAAATTTCGAGTGACAAAAGGCATTGTGTATGAAATTAGGCCCTACGAGCTTACAATCAATAAAGCGTCTGAACAACTGACGGAGCTTCAAACTTTATTAAGCGCAGACAAAATAACCGAGTTCGAAGAAAAAATAGCAATGTTTTCCTCTAACAAAGAACTTCAAAAACTTTATTACACTGATGATCCTGAGTTTAGTAATCGAGTTGAAGAAAGCTTGGATGAGCATATTGTGCTTTTTAGAGTGAACCATGGGTTTGTGGAAGAGGCGCATATTCGTAAAGATATTATCGATGTAGAAGTTAAGTTGCAGGTCAAAGGCTATAGTTTAACTTGGTATTTCTGGGCAGAGAATGCGATGGATCAATATCCTCAAACTTTTAGAGATAAATTATATAATGCGGCCGCACTTTGTCATACTCAAGTGGATAATGGATGCGATTTGTATTATCGGGGCTCTAATTCAGTGCATATTAAGCTTATGCACCATGAAGAAACGGAATCAAATCATAATCACAACCATTATCGGTTGCGGGACTATCAACCCTATACTCCACATGAGTTTAACCAACACATGCAGGCGTTTAAGCGGTCTATCATCTACCGTGAATTTTTTGAGACAGACGAAATAGATGAAATTTGCGGTAAATTTGCCGAATTTTATGAGGCATGGATTGCAAAAGACGCAGATACAGGCCGTTCTTTAGAGGATGAATATTATGCAGATGTTAGTCAACGATTGAATGAAGGGGATTATATCGAGCTGAGAGCTTTTGGCCATCAACAAGAGCCTTGCCGGATCAATGTTGAGACGCTCACATTTGATTTCGACAAGGCACGAAAAGCAATTGAAGAGCAATTGGAATCTGGTGACGACGACAAACTTGCTGGAAAATTGCAAGAATTGTATAAAGAATATCAGGGTCTCTTGAGTTATCGAAATAAAGGTGGAAGCAGGGGGTTAAATTCAGAAATTGCTTCGTTACGTCAAGTGGAAAACTCAAACAACACAGTGGTACCTGTGGTGATGAAAATGGATGATAGCATTGGAGAGCTGCCTGGTATTCCAAATTGGTCTCCCAGTGTTAAGTCTGCTTTATTTGTAGGTAAGTTGAAGTTATTGGAAAATGCTTTTATGAGATTGAATGAAGAAGCTCGGATGACGCAAGTTTCACCCCAATTTCTCAATTTAGAAACTGATTCTGAGGACGCTACCGAATTGTTTGCTGAACGCTACATGCGAGCGCATCATCCTCACGGGGATGCAAATGATGAATCACTGTTAGCGGATGAAGAGAATGAATCATTGTTAAATGTACAATCGGTGGATTCATTAGTTAGTGCTTTGACAGACAACGATGCTTCATCAACACCCAAAATTGGTCAGTATACCGGAAGATTTTTTGGGCGAAGCTTTTCTGAATCCGATTTAGAAGAGAGAAAAAGGCAATCACCTGAGGGTGCTATAACAGTCGAGAAACCCCTCGTTATCAAGCCGGAGAAAAAAAATCAATGCGATAGCGAAAGCGTGAAATCAGATGAAGAGGTTCGTAAAAAATTATTCAAATGAAATACAACAAATATTAAGGAAACGATACTATGCCGACTCTGCGCGAAGCCCTAAATAACCTCACGGCCAGTCAGAAAAATATTTTTGACAGCGTGGTTGAGGATTTATTGATGATTACAGACCGGGCTAAAACCGAATCCAATAACCTCAAGGGACTGATTGACGTGCTTGCAACAGTCCATCAAGAAGACGATTTGTTCAACGTTGTGGAAAGCATTGTATCTAAAGAAAATGAAATGCATGCGTTTTTATATCCTTTCTTGTATAAAACAAACGACAAACTATTGAAAATAATTAAAGAATATTTTGCAGACAACGTTCAATACACTGATATTAATAATCTTCTAAATTTTAACAACATTCTTTCTACACATATCATTGCTGCAAAAGAACGCTTAAGTTTGCAAAAAATGGTTAAATCTCTACCCAAAGGGAAACAGGATATGGCCTTAAAATTTGTTGAAAGAGTTAAACGACTAGGTGCAATCGCTGAGGAGATCAATCAACAAAAATTATATTGGAAGTCTGAATTAGAGTCCGCAGATACCATGGAAACAGTGGAAAATATCGAACGTCACATTCACAATGAGCATCTCCAAATTTCCAAAATGTATGGCAGATTGTTGCCAATGCCTGAAGATGAACAGGTAGCAGAGGTTGTCATACAGTACTTACAAGACAACCCTAGCGTGTTAAACATAATGGAAACGTTTGATTATGATGAGTCATTGTTTGACGATATAGTCAATGCAAAATCTGAATTAAATGCAAATTCGAGCGTAAAATTGGATTTATAGTGTACAAGATGAAGGGAGTGGTGTATATTATGGGTCATAAATTACCGTTGTCTTCCAGGATGCAATTGAATAATATTCCTGTTCTTGAGATCTCTAGTCATGGAGTGCTTCAATTGAAATCGAAGCCTGACGAATTGTTGTTTCAAGGCCTCGATGGAAGATTGGACCACGAATTATCAACAATCTCTGATTTATTAAATCTTATTGAAAATCAATCCATTAACGAGTTTAATGGCACCAGTTTGTATTGGTTATCCTATGCCATACAATGGGGCCTTGATAATGATAATCTAACAGTTGTTCAAACAGCTAGTCGTATTATTCTAAAAATGTCTAAAGATTTGCCGAGCAAATTGGTAAAGCTTCTTCACACGCCGATTGAAATTCCCGGCCAAAAAACACAGAAACTAGCAGGAGTTTTCATCAGCCATTTGCACACAGCTACGTATGGTTCGGACAATAGCCTGGCTATCATCTGCATTAATCATATTTTTTCTTATTTACTTAAGCATGCTGAAAATGATTTAGTGCACGCTATGATAGCAGGAAATGAGCCTTCCCCATCTGCTTTTTTGACGCTTATTTTGGCACTCAACCAGGCGGCAAAGCAAAACTACAATCAACCCAACACCAAGCTCATCGCAGATTTATTGCTTGATTTTATAACGCAATCGCCAACTGTATATGGCAAAGAATTGCTGCAAGTCATTACCACAGGTGAATTTGAGGGAAAAAATGCGCTTTATTTTTTAATGTCCACCTTAGAGCTATTGGCAAAAGAAAATTTTAAAGCGATGGATAGTATCTGTAATTATTTAATGCAGCTAAACCAGAACCTTTTGGATGATTCTTTTCCTCATGCGCTGATTAACCCAATCCGGTTAGGTCCTTATCGCGGTATGAATTCTTTGCATATTTTATTAGATGCTCTGACCAATACGGTTTACGAAGCCACGCCAAACAGTAGTAATCCCTCGACCGATAAATTAAGAGATCTTGTGTTTGTGATTGTTCATCAACACTTCAATGAGCTAGCCCCCCATATATTGAACGATATGAAAATGGGCGCTCATGCGAAAGAAAACGGTTTGACCATGCTCATTCGTATATTCTGTGTTGCTGTAGAACGAGGAATTGATACGGAAAATCTATCCACCATCATTTCAAAAATTTTAGAGGTGGATTCGGAGGAGATGTTGTATTGTTTAACCAGTGTTCGAGATTTTAAATACAATTCGGGTAGTGCGCTGTCTTTGTTGATGGAAAAGGCGAACGATCCGGCAACATATTCCGCCTTATTGCCTATTGTTAAAAAATTAGCTTCATCACAATTTGCATTGGTATATATAACTGCTTTGTCCCCGAAAAATAGGCCAGCTTTACTGGACGAATATTCTAAAATAACGTGTTTGAATGAGGAAAAAAAAACTGAACTTATGGCTTTAAAACAGGTGGCTGTTACAAAAAAATCAGCCACTTCACCTTCCAAACAGCTTTTTTTTTCTCGCACAAAAACCCCTCCCCCCCTAATCCCTCGTCCACATTCATTTTCATCTAAAAGTCCTCTACCCAGCTCCAAATCACCCGCACCATCTGAGAAAAACTCTATTGAGCCCCCTATAGAATCCTCTTTTGTTCCTATTAAAGGTGTTTGAATTTATACTTCTAACCATTTACGCAATTCAATAGGTAATGACATGCATGAGATGGTATTGATTTTGCGAGCATTGGGCGCAAAAGGGCGTTTTTCTTCCCAAGAAAACTGCCTTGCTGTGGTGAATTGGAGTCTTTTTTTTCGTTTGGTTATCGAGCACAGGGTTTGGCATCAAGTCACGCAATACATGATGCGTGAAAGTATATTTTGTCCTGTCATCGTACCTTTAACCGAATATTGCCAGAAGGATAAGTTTCTAATTTTAGCCACTTTAGCCGAAACAACCCGTATTGCTCGATTGTTTAACGAAAAAAAAATCCAATATTGTGTCGTGAAAGGTGTTGTATTAAACCAATTGATTTACCCGGCGTTAGATACTCGGTCTTGCCGAGACATTGATGTTTGGGTGGAGCATCAACATTTTGATCAAGCTATTGCAGAGCTAACGGCTTTGGGTTATGAAAAAAAGACCCCTAATTTTGAATGGCGTGGATTTAAGAAACGTTATTATTTGCACCATAAACATGACATGTCCTTTTATCATTCGCAACGAAAAATTTTGGTGGAGTTGCATTTTAAAATCAGTTACATCGACATGAGTTTTTTTTACCCAACCTTGTCCATGTTGCAAACGGTTTTTCTTCTTCATACACCCATTTCAACATTGATGAATGATTATCATCTGCTCTACCTCATGTTGCATGGTGCCAGACATGCATGGCTCCGTTTTCGTTGGTTAAACGATGTTGCGTTGTTCATTGATAGTGGCCACTGCAATTTATTGCAAGTATTGCATTTGGCAAAAAAAATCAACTGTGAGCACGTTGTTCTTCATTGTTTGCAATTATTAGCACAATGGTTTCGCACGGATGATGTTTTGGAGAACATGTTAAGCTCCGGGTGACGCAATTAACATCGATTGCAACACAACTGATTGATTCCCATTACACAATCACTGACGGTGTATCAAAACCTATTTTGTTTCTTAAATACCGTTACTACCGCGCTTTGTTAGCACCTAAAGGCAAACGAATAAGCGCGATTTGGAGTGATTTTTTTAAAATTGATGTTGTTTTTTCATGGGTTCGTCTTCCTGAAAGGTTATCCTTTCTTTATTATGGATTGTACATGGGATGGGGTATATATTATTTGGGACGAAATTTATACGCTTTGGGGAGACGTTGTGTCACTAAAATTTAAAGCAGGGCTGTGCCTGAATTTCGGATTGTGTGGCGTAGCACGTTTCTTAGCCATTGTGTGCCCATTAAAATACCTGACACCTTATTTTGGAACATGTTCACCGAACGCGATTCTTTCTACCATTATATCCTCAAGGCAGCATCATAAAGCGCGGGCAATAGGGAAATCGATTCAATTGGCGGCTGAGCGTACACCTTGGAACTCTAACTGTTTAACACAAGCGATGGTTGCTGTTTTTTGGTGCAGGTTTTTTAAAATACCTTGTATCTTTTATATTGGGTTTGCAAAATCAGAGGATGAGCGTAGTGGTTATAAAGCACATGCTTGGGTAAAGGCCGGAGCTGTTGCCGTCACTGGTGGAGATGGCTTGTTAAATTATCAGGTTGTATCCTCCTATATTTTAACGTATAAAATAAGTTCTATTCATTGAACGATTAAACGGGTGGATTGGGGAAAATGCAATGTTTAATAATGATTACCCTGCGGTTTTGATTGCTTACTTGTATTTTGTTCCATTTCCAAGGTTTTTAAGATTTCGATATTGTTCATATCAGTAGCAATGGATTTGATTTGATTTGTATTGGTCGATAATTGCGCTCCTAGCCCCAGCAATGTATGAAACATTTCTGTATGATTCATCATAGCTGCCATGAGCAAATGGCCTGCATCAGGCTGTAAAGTATATTTAATGCACAAATACTTTATCAACTCGGGATTGCCAGATTGAACAGCAAATCGCAAGGAATCAAAAGAAGGCTTTACTATTCCACTTATGGTGTCCAACTCAATATGACTAAACTTATCAGAAAAAAGTGCAAGATTGAGTATCTCTCTATCTAATTTAAACTCATAATGCTTTGTTACGTGCTTCAAGCAGGCTTTTGCGCCTAATAAGGTGGATATATATTGCATTTCTTTAAGCTGTTCGCGTGAATAATTCGTGTCCTTCAAAATTTTATTTAGCAGCTCTACATCATCATTCAACAAACAGATGATCGTGTCACTTTTAAGACCATTGATAAATAATTTGGTGTGCAACGCTAATAGTGTTCCTTGCCGAGCGAATTGCAATTTATTTAATTGCTTTTGCGCTAGAAGTGGATTATTACATTTATCCGCGTATTTTGTGACATCATCGGCTGGGTTTAATTGGATACTTTGAGCAGAAAATGCTGCGTGTCGATCCATGACTATTTTTGATCTGAAAAAAGAGCTTGAATTGGATGCTTTCATATTTACTCCATATGATCATTGTTCGTTCGCATTGTATTTGTAAATCTTTTTTTGATTGAATTATATCTATCTTTTGTTAGGATGAAAATTTTCCTTTTCATCCAAATCTTCTATTTTTTCTTGTTTTTTGGTTCCTAAATCGATCAGTATGCCCTCTGTTTGCGCAATATTATTGCTTGCTAATTGGTACAGGTGTAAAGCCGATTTGACCGTTTGTTTTATTACGCCCGGGGAAATTGCATCTATAGTTGCTGCATGTCGTTGTAGAAGAAAATTCAATGGATGTTTTTCTTGTATGATTTTTAACGCTGCGATGAACGCTGGCATATTCAATAGGTTGTAACATAAAACTTTATTGTTATCGATCGCACAGCTAAAAATTTCTGTGTGATTGCGATGAAGCTCCATTAAATCTGAGCACAATGTGTTGATAAAAACGGGAAGATCATGGTCAGGATCTTCTGTTAAATGTTTTAAACTATTGTAGGCTTGTTGTAACGTAGAAATATCTTTTTTGCAGTGTTGAAATTGTTCGAAATTTGTTTTTGCAGATTGTTCTTTGCTTTTTCGTGATTCCACCCATTGATCTTGAGTATCCATAATGGGCAATAATACTGCACGGGTTTCATCATGATAGTGACTTAAATTATTCTCCAATGACATTGTATGTTGATTTTTTAGGAATTCTGAGTAATTTCTAACTTCTCGAATACCTGTTTGCACGCCGGTTCCTGTAGTGTACAAAGGATTTTTTTTTGCATCGCCCATAAAAAATACCACGGCAGCGGTTTCTTGTTGCGCTAAACCTCCACAAGGTATCGCAGAAACATTCAGTTCCCCTAATTCGATATCGAACATGGAGACGGATAATGCTTCTCTTTTTTTTCCAAATGCCACGGAGAGATCACAAGAAATATCGCTCAACCCGTCAACGAAATCTGTAGGAAACCAATCATGCATGAGTTCAATGGCATATTTTTTGGCCACTTGCCTGTCGGTGATTTCACTTGGCATTTCAGCGCCAATGTAGATAATATCATTGGACGTATAAACTTGTGAATGGGGACGAGTATGTCCAGACCAGCCGTACTCTTCTTTAAGATTGGTTAGCGAGCATGGAATACGGGCTGAACTTGGCAACGTACAAACTGCTTTTTGTTGTTCTGGGGTTATTGCAAATGATTTTTCAGCCATGCACGTTTGAGGCGTTTGCTTTTCGGGTAATTGCAATGTTGCCACCACATGTTTAGTATGTGACAAAGGAGTTTGTGTCTCATCAAAAAATACTTTATCTTTTCCAATAGCGCGCGCAATGGTTCTTTTTGCTCCATCAGCTGCAATTAAATATTTGAACGATAACGTTTCGGTTGTTGTTAAATGAGGATGCTGGGTCTCGTTACAGCCGTGACTTTGAAATTGAAGAGAAGCATTTTCTGTGTCAATTTTTAAATCATCCATGTTGCTTCTGTCAATTTTTTTTGCATAAAATAAATCAAAATCCACACCTGCGTTATATTGCATGGTTAATGCATCGAAACAAAGTAATTCCAGCGCTCCTGTGGTAAAATAATAGCCTTCTTCGGGATCTTTAACGATGGAATGATCTGTAAAGTAATGCGCGATCAACTGATCTCCAACAAGACTTTGAATGAATTCAAACACGTCATCTTTAACCCACAACACTTGTTGTCGAACCCCCAGTTCATTAAAGCGATCTGCTAATATTGCTACTTTGGGTCCTGTCTCTGTGTTTTGTTTATCTGCTAATGTTGCCAATGCTGCTAATAACCCGATAGGCCCGGTCCCAATAATAACGGCCGTGTAATCGTTTGTTGATATGTTTGGTGGGGTTGTTTCAAATTCTTCTTGCATTTTTTATCCATTAATAGTGCATATACTATAAAAATAGTACATAAAAGCTGATTTTGCTTGCGTTGATAAAAAGGGGAGAAGAGTGAGCGGGTGCTAGCAAGTTTTTCACTACCGGTGTAATTTAATAAATTAAGTTTGATTTCTAGGCATTTCATCGTTTAAAGTATAAAATAAAATGAGTTTGTTTAAACTGTAACCGACGACTGTTTCGAGCGTTTCAATGAATGCGCTTTGGAGAATATAATGTTTACCTACTGGGATCCAATAGAACGAGAGCAGCTTGCTCTGACACCGGATGCGTTTTTATATATCGTACAGCAAGATGAAAATTATCGTATGCTGGGACTTTCGGTACCGCTCACGGAAGTGTCGGTGGATCCTCATTTGCGGGCTGAAGCTTTTTGGCCAGTCACGAACGTAGAGGATTTTTTAAATCAAATCAATGCACTAGGACAAGTCGATGATGTTTTTCCGGGTGAAATTTTAACAAGAGATCCTTTGCCATTGGATTTAGTCCAAAAGTATGTTGTTGATTTTGATCCTGCGATTGCCCCACAAACGTTTAATCGAACCATTAGCACCAAAGCTGTTGAAGATTGGACCAATGAACAAGATATACGCTTGTGTTTTACGGAGTTGATGCGGGAATATTTTAAAAATAAAATTCTATTGGATGATTTTTTTGATGTTCAAGAAGCCGCCGATGAATTTTTTGCAAAGCCAGTTATGAGTCGTGAGAACCAGGCTATTTTTAAAAGATTCAATCTAACCAATGACGCTAAAAGGCACATTCAAACAAAATTGCAAAGCAGGATGTATATCGATGCGTCGAATGAATACCTTAAAGAAAGTCTGTTTGACTTTATGAAAAAGCAGAAAAAATTAACGCACTTGGAATATTTTGCTGAAAGCATTGAGTTAAAAAATTTGTTGACCGAAATTTTGTTATCGCTGTTTCCAGATGAAGAAAGAAGTAACGATGAAATTGCATTGAACATCACGGCAGATGTATCGTTGAATCAAACAGTACAACCAGCCACAGCCAATACACCTGTAAGCTTGCAGGACGCTGGAGAAAGTCATCGGGAAGTAAAAGACGATATAGCGAGCGTGAGTTCCATCTATGAGAGTGGACTCCCTCTGTTTTCAAACCACAGCACTCCGAGTTCACCAAAACGTTCACTTGAGCCTTCGAGCGATGATCATGGCAGGGTATCTCCGCACACTAAAAAATAACCCATTCCGGCATGCGCTCCTCAAATTTAGAGTGAGAAGCGCAATAAGTGGAGTTATTTCAGTTGAGGATGGCCGTTATTTTGCGGGCCAAATTGTTCTCCCAGCCATTTTTGGGATGAATCGTAGACTTTTTGGAAAGCGGGCATAAATAGAGCAAATCGAATCAAACCCACACCCACATGCATCCGTTGTGCTATGTATGCTGCTCTTCTTAAAGGATCTTTCTCAAAAACGTTGGAATCCGACCAGAGCTTGGTGACAATATCTTTGGCTTTTGGGGTAGGGCAATCTGGTTCTGTGGACACCTGAACGATACGGACGTAGTTGATCAACGCTGTTGCAAGAGTCGCCGTCATAGATGCGATAGAATTGCATAAAAAGTCAGATTTAATAGGAAATTCTTCGGAATTTTTTAAAATATGTCGAATGGACTCATACACGGGAGCACTAACTGCGTCACGTATGGTGGTTATCTTTGCTCCTCTTCCGAAAACGGCAAGCCCGCCTTTTTGGTACATTGTAGATATACTGCCTGAGAATGTTCTTTTTTCATCGCCCCATGTGTATGCCTTTAAGGCCAAAACGGCACTGGATAAAAATCCATGCATCCCTCCCGTCAAACAACCAATGGTCGCTTTTTCCGCTAAGACGCCTAATTGCACATCATTTCTTAAAAAGGGGCCAATTGCCTTTTTCATTTCATCTTTTAAAAAGAGGTAACCGGGACTTCCAAACAGAGCCCGTTGCATCAATGCTTGAGAAAATGCATGGTAAGGGGTACCAAAATTTGCTCGAATAAAAAAAGGACGTTTTTCTTTAACTGCCAAATAAAAAGCTCGGTCGAGAGGATGGGTTACCATTGTGACAACAAATGTTGAAATGACACTGCTGCTTAAATTCACCAACAATTGTGTTTGCTGTTGTTCTTCGTTTTTTTGTGGTTTTGGGGAATTGTGCATTGTCACTCCTTGTCAGTATCATTGTTTGAATGAATTAAAATGTGTTTAATTTATTGTTATGATCTTTACTTCGTGGAAATAAATCAAGTACATTTACAGTCATGTGGTGCAACTCAGTCATCTCCGCAAAACAATGTTAAGGGCAGAACATGACCAATGAAACGCTTGTTCATATAGAGAAATTTAAGCAATTGTGTGAAGACGAGCGAGGTATTACGTCTGAATTCAGTTTGCCCACTCCTCGCGAAAATTTTATTTTTATCACGCGTAAAAGTGGTACGGTTTCTGGTAATACTTACCATGAAGGAAAAAACCCGACGACCCATCCCAAAATTTTCCTTTTGTTGTCTGGGGAAATTATTTTTTCATACCGAAAGGTAAAGGAAACAAATGTATTTACCGAATTGGTCCATGCCCCGGCAATGATCAAAGTCTTTTCGTATGTAACGCATCAAATTGAAGTGATCAATGACGCTATTATCCTGGAATGCAATTCCGTGATGGATATTCAAAATGATCGCATCAAAGAAGCTGTTTACTAGTACCGTTTCCATTTGGTTTGACAAATAGCTGTACTCAGCATTTAATCACTCTTTGGGCTGGCCTCTAACGAAGCCGGTTGTAATGCATTCTTTTTGGCGCGACGTTGCTCTTGTTTGGTTTGGAATAACACATAAAAAACAGGAACAAAAACGACAGCAAGACACGTTGATGCCAACATGCCGCTGCATACCGCGATACCTATGGAGCGACGCGCATTAGCACCTGCACCAGTGGCGAATACAAGGGGTAAAACACCCATTATAAATGCAAAAGAAGTCATCATGATCGGACGAAAACGGGTTTTTGCCCCAAGAACGGCTGCTTCTATTATGGTTTTATTATGAAGGATACGTTGTTCTCGAGCCACTTCCACAATCAATATGGCATTTTTGGCCGATAATGCAATCAATAATAAAATACCAATTTGTGTGTAGAGATTATTAGCGAGCCCTAAAGCGGATAAGACCAACACCGTTCCAATCAAAGCCAAGGGCACACTAATAAGAATGGCGGCAGGGGTTATCCAATTTTCGTACTGCCCAGCCAGTATTAAATAGACCAATACAAGCGACATTAAAAAGATGTAATAACTTAAATTTCCGGCTATTTTTTCTTGGTATGCGGTGCTGGTCCACTCGTAAGATAATCCGGGTGGCAATGTGTCTTTGGCAATTTTTTCCATCGCTGTGATGGCTTGCCCCGAACTGTATCCAGGAGCTGAAACACCATTGATGTTGCTTGCCGGGTAGAGGTTGTACATAGTGATAATGGAAGGGCCGAGGGTTAAATTGATGTCTGTTAATGTACCTAATGGCACCATATCACCGGATTGATTTTTAACGTAAAAATTCCGCACGTCGTCGATGGTCATGCGTGATTTAGCGTCTGCCTGCACATACACTTGAAAAACTTGTCCAAATTTAGCAAAAAGATTCACGTAGGATGAGCCTAAATAGGTTTGCAAGGTATCAAACGCATCGGATAACGTGACGCCCAAACTTTCCGCTTTTGTGCGGTTAATGGGTGCGGAAACCTGAGGAACAGACGCCCTAAAGGAGGTTATTAATTTCTGAACAGATGGTGTATTTGTTGAATTTTGCACCAATTGATCCGTCACGTCTTGAAGTTTTTGGTAATCAAATGAACCATCCTGCACCTCCAATTGCATTTGAAACCCGCCGGATAAACCCAATCCTTGGATGGGCGGTGGCACAACAACCATCACTTTGGCATCCAAGGTTTGTGCTGCGATTTCATTTAATTTTTGGTACATCACCATTAAATTTTCAGCTTTTCCTCGCACGCTCCAGTCTTTAAAAATCACATACAACACACCGGCGTTGGCAAGGTTTGAGTTGTTATCAAGAAGAGAAATGCCGTCGATAGCCACAACATTGGCCACACCACTAATCTTAGATACTTGTTTGGTGAGTTTATTTAAAACATCATCCGTTCTGGTCAGCGTAGATGCATCAGGTAACATAACGTTCAAAACCAAGTAGCCTTGATCTTCTATAGGTATAAAGCCTGTGGGTATCCGGGTTAACCCAAGGATAGCGATCACTACCAAGATGCCGCCAATAATGGCGTATCGCGCACTGTTATGCACGAGCTTGCTAATAAAGTGGATATAACGGGTTTCTATGGGGTTATACACACGATCAAACGCTCGGAAAACTATATTTTTTTTCTTGTTGGGATCCACTGGCCTTAACCACAAGGCACATTGCGTGGGTTTTAATGTCATGGCATTGATGGCGCTGATGAAGGCGGTAGCGGCAATCACTAACGCAAATTGCGCATACATTGCGCCTGTTAAGCCAGGCATAAAGCCAGGAGGCACAAACACCGCCATCAAGACCAACGTGATGCCTAGAATGGGGCCAATCAATTCTTTCATTGCCGAAATTGCGGCCATTTTCGGCGTTTTCCCTTTTTCAATATGTTGTGTCACGCCTTCAACAATAACAATAGCGTCGTCCACCACAATGCCAATGGCAAGAACCAGAGCAAACAATGTCAGCAGGTTGATGGTAAAGCCCAAGGCCCACATTGCAATAAAGGCTCCGATAATGGTTACCGGTACGGTGGTTGCAGGGACGAGTGTTGCACGGAAATTTTGCAAGAAAACAAGAATAACAATCAGCACCAAAATGCCTGCCTCAAACAATGTTTTGTACACTTCATCAATGGATGATTTAACAAAAACAGTGGTGTCAAAAGGAATTGAATATTTTAAACCAGGAGGAAATTGCTTAGACATTTTTTCTACGGTTTGACGTACTTCTTTTGCCACAGTAAGCGCATTTGCTTCAGGCAATTGGTATATAGCGATAGCAGCTGCGGGTTTTCCATTTAATTTAGCGAGCTGGCTGTAGTTCGCTGATCCCAATTCCACCCGACCAACATCTTTGACCCGGATGATTTGGGCTGTGGTACTGGTATTGGCTTTTTGATTGGGCTGGGTGGCAATTCGTTTAATAATAATGTTATCAAACTGACTCGGGTCAATGAGTTGCCCGGGTACGTTAACTGTGAATTGATAGGGCTGTGAGCCTGCAGAAGGGGGCGCTGCAATTTGACCTGCTGTAATTTCCTTATTTTGATTACGGATAGCATTCAAGACATCGCTAGGGTTTAACGAATAAGCAAACATTTTTTGTGGGTCTAGCCAGATACGCATGGCATAAGAACCGGAACCAAACACGGCAACATTACCGACACCAGGCAATCGTTCCAACTGATTTTGCATGTTGATGGTCGCATAATTGTTAAGAAACAAACCATCGTATTCATTATTTTCAGATGTTAGCGTAACAAATTGCAAAATGGCGGTGGATTTCTGTTGCACGACCACCCCTTGTTGCTGCACGGATTCTGGCAATTGTGCCATAGCAGCTTGCACTCTGTTTTGCACCAGCATTTGGGCAAAATTAAGATCCGTACCAATTGAAAAGGTTACAATTAAGTTGTATGTGCCGTTGCTGGAACTTGTGGATTGCATGTAAAGCATGTTCTCCACACCATTGACTTGTTGTTCGATGGGCAAGGCAACGGTTTTAATCAACGTACTGGCATCTGCTCCAGGGTAACTGGTGGTGACTTGGATCGTGGGTGGAACAATGGCAGGGTATTGAGACACCGGTAAAATAGCAATTGCTATGGCGCCGAGAAACACAAGCACAATCGCAATCACATTCGCCAATACTGGCCGTTCAATAAAAAATTCTGAGATCATCTTGATGTTTTCTCACTTGAAACTGGTTTAACCAAATGACCTGGCGCCGCATTTTGCAATCCGGAAATGATCACCTTGTCTTTGGCGGTTAGTCCTTTTAATACAGCGCGCAGGCCTTGCTCCATCTCACCCAATACCACGCGTTTTAGCACAACGGTGTTGGTGTTATCGATGGTTAAAACATAGCTGCCAATTTGATCATATTGCACGGCGGTGTTTGGGATCATTAACTTGGGATGTTGTTTGCTAATGGGCAAGCGAACTTGCACAAACAAACCAGGAAGCAAAGCATAATCTTTATTGGATAACTGCGCACGAAACTCCATGGTTCCTGTCGACGCATTGAGTCCAGTGTTGACAAAATCCAAATGACCTTCGTGGGGAAAGCCGTTTTCATTTTGCATGCCAACATACACAGGTATTTTGTTGATGTCCGCTGGCTTAAAACCATTGGCCCTTGCAGCGGTACGCAATTTTATCAAATCCAATTCATTCAAGTTAAAATACACATAAATAGGATCGATTTGCTCGATAGTGGCCAGATCGGTGGCTTCTCCATGTCCAACTAAATTACCGATATCAATTAAATGGCGCCCAATCCGACCATCAAAAGGAGCCAGCACTTTGGTATAACTATAATTTAAAGCGGCAATCTTTTCATTGGCGATTGCTTTTTCAATTTCAGCTTGTGATTGAATGGATTTAGCTTGCCATTTCTCGACATTGTTCAGGGAGGTGGCATTTTGCTTGTACATGCGTTGTTGACGTCGGTATTCTGCAGCATCGTATGCAGCTATTGCTTTTTGGGCGGTGACAGACGCTTTTGCTTCCACAAGTTTTTCCCAATACGATTCGGGTTCAATAACAAATAATTCTTTGCTTTTTTTGATCATGGTGCCGTCAGTGAAATTGATGGCTTGCAAATACCCTTCAACACGCGCAACCAAGTCCACGGAATTATAAGCCACAAGAGTGCCAGTTTGTGTTACATATTCGGTTAATTTCGTTAACTTAGGATGTTGCACGACCACCATAGGTATTGGCAATGGTTGGGGTTTATTGCCGGTAAAATGGTTGATTAGCCAGTGAAAGATAAAAAAAACAAAAATGATAAGCAGTGCGATTTTAATAAGCTTGGAACGATTATCAAGTTTCATAAGTATCACCAATTCGGTAGAAAAATATCTTTCATTTGTTGTGGTTGTGTTTTAGGCGGTTCATGGTTTTGTTGTTTCAGCAAAACACCCCAATTGGTTCGAGCAGCCATTTGATGTTTAATTCGGTTGGGTACGATATCGTTGCACTGGCGAATTTGCCAGCCTCCACCTAGAGAACGATAAAGTGCCACCAACGCTTTAGGAATTGTCCCTTGTGCATTGGTCAAATTGGTTTCCACGCGCAGTTGCTGACGCAGCGCGTCCAACACCGGCGTATAATCCGCTTCACCTTCTCGGTAACGAATAAGAGCCAATTTCGTGGATTGAATAGCAGATTTTGTCGCAACTTCTAAATAACGTTCGGATTTTTGGGCTTCAATGAATTGGGTGATATGATCTTGCACTTCTTGCTGAGCTTGTAAAACCAAATTCAGGTATTTTAATAACGATTGTTGAAAGACAGCATCTTGCGCACGTACGCTGTTTGTTATTTGACCATAATTTAACAATGGCCAATTGACTGCAGGACCTGCAGTGACGGTCCTACTGTCCCAATTAAACATATTTCCCAGAGAGGAACCGCCAATCGTACTGGACGCAAATGCAAACGTGCCAGTGAGTGAAAATGCTGGGTATAAATTGGCTTTTGCAGCACCAATCGCTTCGGATTGGGCAATCGCCTCCATGCGGGCTTGGTAAATATCAGGGCGTTTCACCAATGTTTCTTTAGGAATGCCAACAGCAACAGAAGAGGGTGACTTGGGAATACCTTGTTTATTTGGTAATAAGGCATCCACATGATTGGGGGTAGTGCCCAGTAATACACCCAGTAAATCTTTTTGCGTTTGCAAGTCACTGACCAGTACAGGCAATGTTGCTTCTGTTTCATAAAGTTCTGTTTTTGCTTGCTCGACATCGAGCAAGCTGACTTCACCTGCATTATAACGGGCTTGAGCAATATCTAGGCCTAGCTTTTGAACCACAATATTGGATTTTGTAACTTTGATTTGTTGTTGGGTCGTTCGAATATTAATGTACGCTGTGGCAATATCGGCTGTTAGACTCACCAAAGCATTGTCATAAGCGGCGTATGAAGCTAAAAATGCAGCATCATTGGCAAGGATCGCCCGACGGTATTTCCCCCAAAAATCAATTTCCCAGGTCGCGGTCGGTCCTAATAAAGCGGTTTCAAAGTTGCTGGGTAATACATCTTGCAAAGAGGTGCCGCCGATGCGTTGATAAGTTAAGTTACCGGCTAATAGTTGTTGCTGGGGATAAAGTTGACCGACAGTCTGAGCAAGCTGAGCGCGGGCTTGTAAAACATGAACGCCCGTACTTTGCAGGGTGATGTTGTTGTGGTATCCCGTTTCGATCAAAGACGTTAGCGTTGGATCATGGAAAACTTTCCACCAGTTGGCAGTCTCCATGGGTGTTTCTTTGACTCTTTTACCCTTTTTAATCCAATGTGGTGTGACTTTTTTGGTAGGTTCCTTGTAATCTGGTCCCACCATCATGCATGCATTCAAAAGCAAACAAGACATGGTTAATTGAATTAACGACAAACGCATTGCAAATCCTTCAAAACAAATGCTTTCTTTAAAATCATCTTATTGTGATCCATATCGTCGTCCATTGCTTCAGATACAGTTTTAATGAATTAAGTTACTCTACCAGCTTGATGCCATGAGTGCTATAAAACTTTAATGTTTTGTTAAAGATTCTATGTAGGCTAAACATATCAATTATAACCTGGACGGCTTTAATCACTCATGCAACAATTATTCTCATCAATCATTTGGAGAATATTATGCGAGCAATGGCAATTACGCAATTTGGGAACACGGATGTTTTTGAAGAAATTACATTGCCGAAACCTGCAATTAAACCAGGACATGTGTTGATCAAAGTGGCTGCTACAAGCGTAAATCCTCTCGATTGCAAGTTAAGAAAAGGTGTTATGCCGCATTTAATCAGCCATTTCCCTATGGTGCTCCATGGTGATGTTGCAGGCGTAGTTGAAGAAGTGGGTGCGGGAGTAACCCATTATACCGTGGGTGATGAAGTTTATGGTTGTGCGGGTGGTTTGCTGGATATGGGTGGGGCTTTAAGCGAATACATGCTCGTTGATGCGGATCTCATTGCGCATAAACCTCAATCAATTTCCATGCGTGAAGCCGCAGCATTGCCGCTTGTTGCGTTAACTGCGTGGGAAGCGTTGGTCACTTATGCCAATGTGCAACAAGGACAACGCCTTCTGATTCATGCAGGCACAGGTGGTGTAGGGCATTTTGCCATTCAACTCGCAAAACATTTGGGCGGGCAGGTTTTTACAACAGTGTCCAATGATCATAAGGCGCGCATTGCCAAAGAGCTTGGTGCGGATACCACCATCAATTATCGTGTTATGTCTGTGGAAAATTATGTTGAAAAACATACCCAAAATAAGGGATTTGACATTGTTTTTGATACAATCGGTGGGGAAAACTTACCTCAATGCTTTACTGCTGCGTCCCGCTATGGCCAAGTGATATCGATTCAGGCGGCGGCTCAATTTGATTTATCACCTGCATTTACCAAAGGTTTAACGCTCCACATGGTGCTACAGCCTTTGCCTTTGGTGACGGGTGAAAAAAGGGCGCATTATGGCGAAATTTTAACAAAAATTGCGCGCTTGGTGGATGAGCACAAGCTGCGGCCATGGGTTGATGAAACGCAATTTTCTATGCGCGAAGTAGGCTTAGCGCATCAACGACTTGAGCGTGGTGCTGCGATTGGCAAAATAGTGTTGAATCATTTTTAACACACCGCCAATTGTCATCTACAATGAATATACCAATGAATCATTCAAACAATGAGTGACTGATCATGCCAATGAAAAAAATTATTAAAGTTAATCGGGGAGTAGCTCCTCATTGGGTGGGCGACGGATTTCCTGTTAACAGTTTAATGTCGTATCAAACAGAAGGTGCAGCCATTAGTCCATTTTTATTGCTGGATTACGCAGGCCCAGCGAAATTTGCCCCTTCAGAGCAACCAAGAGGCGTAGGGCAACATCCCCATCGTGGCTTTGAGACCGTAACGATTGTGTATCAAGGGGAAGTAGAACATAAGGACAATGCCGGTAATTCCGGGAAAATTGGTCCAGGTGATGTGCAATGGATGACTGCGGCTCGGGGCATTCTTCATGAGGAAATGCATGGGCGAGATTTTTCAAAAAAAGGCGGCACCTTAGAAATGATCCAGCTCTGGGTCAACTTACCCGCTCAAGTTAAAATGTCAAAACCGCATTATCAAGAAATTTTAAGTAAAAACATACCTGTGGTGAAATTGGATGCTAACGGCAACCTGCTCCGAGTCATTGCTGGCGATTACGCAGGCACGGCGGGTGCAGCAAAAACGTTCACGCCCGTGAATGTATGGGATTTGCGGATAAAAAAGGGATACAAAATAGACGAGTTACCTTTGCCAGTGGATTCCAACACGATGTTACTGGTATTAAAAGGGACGATTTTGGTCAATAACACAACGGCTGTTCAAGAAAAAGAACTGGTTTTTTTTGAACGTGAAGGTGGATGTATTGCGCTTGAATCATCCAGTGAGGCGATGCTTTTGTTGTTAAACGGTAAGCCCATTGATGAGCCTATTGTTGGCCAAGGTCCCTTTGTCATGAACACAAAAGATGAAATTGCCCAGGCATTTGCCGATTATCGTACGGGACGTTTCTGATGTTTGCTCCGGAAACGGAACTTCTGTGCCGGATTCCACAGCATCAAATAAACGATA
>CAZGKX010000034.1:0-2209 GCA_964525945.1 uncultured Legionellaceae bacterium | reverse complement strand
AATCGATATTTGAGCTGTGGGTGTTAAACTCAAGTGCATCAAACTCACTGAATCCTTGGTCTTGAATCAAGTCCAAGAATTTCTCAGGTTCATGGACCTTTTTATGCGCCAAAAGTTCAATTAATGAACATCTTGATTTTGCTCTGGAGCAGAGGTTATTGATCACATCAACCATTTGTTTTATAGCCGGCACTTCGGTATCAAGTGGAATACCCAAAATAATTAACCCTTGAAGGGTGTGGGCAACTTCAAGTACTTTCGCTTCATGAACCCAATCAATTTGAGCATCCCTCAAAATAGATTTGATTTTGATGCAATGAAAGGGCTTCACAGGAAAATGCAATTTACCTAATCCTTTAATCACGTTTGTGACTTCCACCGATTTGGCGTGACGCCAATCTATTTTTCCAATATGAAACAGATGAAGCAGCAATATTGAAAAGATCGACTGTTTAATTTGATTATCGGTGAGCGTGCTTGCTAAATTAGCTAATCCATTGATTATATTCGCACTGTTGACAGGCAATAGAAGTTCCTGCGGACCAAGACTTTTTGCTCGTAATAATATTCCGGGTGTTAATTGAACATTTATTTCATTTTGCTCAATTCCAAAGCAACCCATATTAAAATTGTTGATTTTAATATGGAGCTGGCCTAGAGCATTGAGGGTGTTTGAAACTTCAGCTGCTGTCGCGTTGTGCCAGGAGATAATTTTCATTTTTTGCAGTAGGCGATCGATAACTTCGGTGCTTACCCAGTGCCCTTGTTTGGAAAATTGAGATAAGCTATTGTAAAGAATAGAAAAATGTTTGGATAGCGCATTGTCCCAGCTTTGTATCTCTTCTGGACCGAGCATGAGCAAATGCTGAATACATTGATATATATAGCTGAGAGTTTCTGAAGGGAGATTTTTAGGCTTAATTTTTAATAAGTTGAGCCCAACTATCAGGTGGGTTATTTCATGGGGATTTGCTCGCAACCAATCAATGCTAGTGAGGCTTAAAATAAGCTGAGATTTGACCCTCGTCATGGTCAATTGATCGATGACGGCGACATTTATAGTATCGAATGAAATGCAGGAATTTAGACGTCCCAAGCCAGTCAAAACCTTCGTAATATCAGCAGGGCTTGCGTGGCACCAATCCATTCTGAGGATGCCACCATAGATAAATTTATACAACGTTGTAGAGTACGGGTAGTGTTCTAGCTGAGAAATAGAGTGGATAAAATTTGCAAAATCCATTTGTGATAGATTGATGTCGACTCGAGTGTAAAAATGATGTTGTTCTAATTTATCCAAAATGCTTTTAGCGTAAAAATCGGCACCACTATCGGTCGATTTTAAATGTAAGAGTTGTGTTAAAAAATAGCTGATATTGGAAAATGTTAGTTGACTGTTTGCTATTGAATCAAATGCGAGCCATAGGGTTGTTGCGGTCGAAGTGGGCTGGTGATTGCGCGCCACGGCTGTGCCATGAAAAGGTTCGAAATCAGCTGAAAAATGGCTTATGCCATTTGAATTATGAGTTCGCTGCATTTTGAAAAAACTTGGTGTGAGCTCGCCTGCTGATCTTTTCATAAACTCTCTTGGCTATAAAACAATGGCAGTACTTTATAGCCAGGTTGTTTCTTTGTCAACCATGTCACTTTTAAGTTGGGACGTTTTTTCTCTGCCTTACAATCGCAATTTGGAATTGGTCCTATGGACTGGCTTTGTCCTTCGAAAATTTATTTCATTCGGGTATTAAAAACATGCGTGTTATTGGTCGCTGAAGTGATTTCAAAAAGTTCTCTTTTATATTGCTCGCTCAACCGATGCACCTGAGGTTCTGTGAGCGTTGCCATAACTTCTGTTGCAATAAGATGCTTAATTTCACCTGAATCAGTTGCTCTTAGGGAATGCATTTACATTTTGACATTAAAATGTTTTTTAGTGAGAGTATACTATTGATTTAGATGCATTTATTCTGGGTAAATGCTACTGCTTGCCAATTTAATAATAATTATGGAGCAAAGTGATCGACTAGAATGAAAAAATTGCCGCGTGAATTTTATCATAGAGAAACAACAATTGTAGCCAAGGAGCTGCTTGGTCTCCATTTGGTACATCGTTCTCACAATATTGAAAGAATCGGGAAAATTGTTGAAGTGGAAGCCTATCTTGGAAAATTCGATCTTGCATCCCATTCTTCAAAAGGACTCACCAAAC
>CAZGKX010000033.1:0-28085 GCA_964525945.1 uncultured Legionellaceae bacterium | reverse complement strand
GCAGAAACTTTGGTTACAACAATTAACAAAATGCATGATATTGAAAATTATGTGCAGGGTAAAGCTTCTTTTATTGAAATGATCAATTACAAAACCGCAATGGCGGGGGCAGAGCAATTGCAAGCCCAAGATCTTATTATTCTCGAACCTTATAATGCGGCGTGGCCAAAATTGGCAGAAGCGGAAATAGCGGCCATTAAAAAAATAACAAGTCATTTAAGCCACGTGGCTATCGAACATTTTGGCAGTACAGCGGTGCCTGATTTGGCAAGTAAACCTATCCTTGATCTCTTTGTTGTGTGCAAATCGTTGGATGAGGCAACCCTCTGGGTGCAAGCGCTAGCGACAATGGGGTATGATTTTTGGGAGAACAACCCCGATAAAACCCATCTTCGATTGTTTAAAGGCACGCCGCCTTTTGGAAAGCGAAGAACGCACCATATCCACCTTGTTGACGCCGCACATGGTACGGTGGAGCACTGCATTTTATTTCGGGATATTCTGCGGCGTGAGCCGCAAGTAAGAATTGAATATGGAGTTTTAAAATTGCAATTATCGCAAACGGATCAAAATGATCGCGAAGCGTATACGGAAAAAAAAGGTGCATTTATCACCAAAATATTGCGCGAGCATGGTTATTTAAAACCGATTTCTCGTTGATCAACGATCTGTAGAGCCAGGGATGGAACCACCATGCACATGCTTCATTTTCTATGTTAACGAAAAATAAAATAAACAACGCCGACCCTACAAAGACCTGTCCATAAAAAATTCCACGATAAACTTTGATGCATCGGTCTATGAACAAAGATTGATGACGTAGCCGCTGCAGTCGCAGGAAAAATCCTCTGATGGTCATCCTAACGAGGAAAATTATGGCTTGGGTGGGGTTGTTTTATTTGAAGAGCGAGTATGGGTCTTTAATTCCATTATATCCAATTTCACTCTTGAAAATTTGCTTTGAGCAGATCCTACGTTGTTCTGTACAGGCGCCGTTTTCTGTGTTGTGCCTTTTTTGCTTTGCGGCGCTCGGTATTTTTCAACCTCTGTTGTTTCACTGTCTACGGTGGGAGGCGAGCTGGGGTTGGATAACGGTAATGAATTGGATAATGTGGATAACGTTTCAGGAGAAGATGGTGCACTGTTGATTGGAACAAACGGTTGCTTCGCAACAGGTGTGGTGTCATCGGGGTATAACCATTCTGATACACCCGGCAACTCTTGTTCAAACGGCTGCAGTTGTTTTTTTTCAAGCGCCGTAGCCGGGTGCACCCATTCTGAGGTACTCGGCAACTCTTGTTCTTCACGTGTATTGCTTAAAACGCCAGATTTTAGCGGATTTTTTTTAACTTCAATTGTATGATGCAGTTCATTCCGACGTTGTCGGATAGAGCTTTGTAATTCTCCATTGATGATAAAATGCAACTTATTGTAGGGGTTTTCGCGTGGATTTGAGGTCGTGAGGGCTTGCTGCAAGAGATGCTCCATTGCGTTTAAATCCAATTCAGAATTTAGACCCTGAATGTGGTGATACAAACGATCGAAGTCCTGTTTGCTGTGTAAAAAATTTAACCTATCTTTGACTCGCATGAGCAAACTGTGTCGATCCGATGCGGTTATATCTGGTGTAGGGTTATCCTCCAATGCCGCACGGACAATTTCTAACGCTTCTTCCTCTTGCTGATATTCGATGTGTTTATGAAAAATTTTTTTTGCATTGTCATGGTTCAAGGGCCCGCAACGCGCGTCCATTGCATAATATTGATAGACGTGTGACGCGTCCATGGGCAACATTCCATTGATCAAGGCATAAGTGGATGTTTCGGGTTTGCTGGCGAGCCGCTTTTCGGTTTCAAGGACAATCATCTCGGGAGTCCAGATGCCTTGTTGATGGTTCATATCAATGAGCTTTTTTGCGCAAATGGAGTACAATTCTTGGACGTCTGGCGGGCCATCTAATGTTAATTGATTTAATTTATTACGAAGGTGCTCGGTGCTTAAATTTGGAAATAGACGCTGCCGCAGACCGTCTTGTAAAAGTGCAGTCCTGAGATGCTCAAGGGCGTCACGGGTGGCAAAAGGATTGTTTTGACCCCTTGCGTTCATTTCATTAAGGCCCGTTTTTTGCAATGCCTCTATAACTGGAAATAATACGGTCCATTCAGGATCTTTATTCGAAGTTGGATTAAAATATTTGTTAATCCTCATAAATAAGGCAGTATTCAAATTCGGCATAGCCACACCTGAAAACAGTTGTTGGTGTATTATATTATAGCAATTGGTTGGGTATTTGCTTTTTATGTTTTTACATCAATCTGTAAAGGGCTTGTCGTCAGAATGCTAACTTTAAGCGCATTGCCGAAAAAGTCGGTCTGCAGTGGATGACACATACCTGATTTAAAGGCATTGACGTCTATGTGTATGGCATACAAAAATGGCTATGCACAGACTTATCCACAGAAAGTGTGGATAAACAGAAGCCTAAACTCCAAGAAAAAAAATGCGATAACCCTTAAACCATAAGGTCTGAAATAGTTGGAGGAGGCAAAGAAGGGAATGAAAAAAATAGGGTATTGAAAAAATATCCACAAAGCAAAAGCGGAATTTTTCAAAAAAGAGCGCCTATGATATCGAAATAAAAATCAAAAAAATAGACTTGACAGGGTTTTAAATTTAAAACTATTTGGCCTTTGTGTTATACTGCCGACAAAATTTGGCAGCATAAATGTTCTCTTCAAATGTCACGTACTGAACGCTTACTCGACTTGATTCAATTATTACGCCGTCATCGACTTCCGGTAAGTGGCAAAAGCCTCGCGGAAGAGTTGGGTATCAGCCTACGCACCCTTTATCGGGATGTGATCACCTTGCAATCGTTTGGTGCACCCATTGAAGGTGAACCGGGAGTGGGTTATGTGCTAAAACCCGGGTTTATGCTACCGCCGTTGATGTTTTCGGATGATGAGATAGAGGCCATGGTGTTGGGGGCTCGCTGGGTCACTCAGCGCGCTGACTCACAACTTAAAATGGCTGCTGAACATGTGTTGGCTAAAATTGCAGCGGTGCTCCCCGCTGATTTAAAACGTCAGCTTGAAACCTCAGGGCTGTTGGTTCGTCCTGGAAAATGTGTTGCAAGCAAGGACAGTGATCTTATTTTGATCCGTAAAGCCATTCGTTTGGAGCGAAAAGTGCAAATGGACTATCAGGATTTAAAAGACAACTGTACATCACGCTTGGTATGGCCCATTGCCCTCGGTTTTTTTGATGAAGTGCAGCTGATGGTGACGTGGTGTGAATTACGACAAGAATTTCGCCACTTTAGAACAGATAGAATTCAGCAATTAACGCTCACAGAACAAAAATACCCAGAACGCCGCCAAGTCCTCTTAAAACAATGGCGTCCAACGTTACGAATCCCCTGATCCTCCCTGTAGAAAATATGGAGCTTGAACCGGGCGTTTTAAGTTCCATAAATGAACGGACCTGATCTTTGTCATTATTTGGCTGATTTTCCGATGTTGCCACCTTGTGCTATTGCACCTTGTATGCCACAACAGTAGGAAATAATTTAGCCTTATCGTAAATAAACTTTAGACCGTTAAAACCAACCGATTCCAATTGTTTTTTTGTTTGAACAGACGATCGATAGCATTGCCACTTGACCGCTAAGATGTCACTAAAAATAATTTTTTGCAGTAATAAATCGCTATGATTTATGACGGGGATGTTCCATTCACACTCATCAGACATGGATGGAGGACAGGTTAAAAAGCTAGTGACCAACGTTCCACCAGGTTTTAGGGCATTATAAAATGCGCGGTATAAGGCAGTCACTCGCGCATCATCAGGCTCATAAATATTAAGTCCATTACTGGAAATCAAATCAAATTTATTTTCAACATCCAGTGACCACGCATCACCCTTATTCAATTCAATAACAGTGGATAAATTTTGTTTATCGGCAAGCAATTGGGCGTCACTCAATGCATTGGGATCATAATCGATGCCGATTAATTTAAGATTAGAAATACCTGAAACCTTCAGGTATAAGAGTTCACCCATCATACCAGAAGGTATACAAGCAAGGGTCGCGGCGGGCTTAACGGCTTGTTGATTTTCGTTTAAAAAAATTTTAAACCGTTCTTGAGTGGCCAACATGATGGGGGCACGTTCTAATATAAAACGCTCCACAAAGGTTAAATTTGCTTTCGCGCCGGCCCATGGATACGTCAATATATAATGTGTCCAATAGCCATTAATACCTTGATTTAACAATAGAAATTTACCCAATTCAAATTGGCTAAGCTGTTGCAATAGATCCAGCTGCATATCAATGGTTGCATAGGGTTTGTCACCGCGCTGTTTGATCTCGGCGGCTATTTTTCGAACAACTACCTCAAGCTCTTCTGTTGCTAGACTATGGGATAACAAACATTGTTGGTCCATTTATTTTCACCTTGGAAGACTCAAGCTTCTCTGTCAAATTCTTTCGGGTATTTATTGCCTTTGGCAACATTAACGGGAAATATCTTTTCCAATTTCTCAAGATCTTCTTGGGATAATTTAAGATTTAATGCGCCTAAATTATCCTCAAGGTACTGCATGCGCTTTGTGCCTGGAATCGGAATAATATTGGCAGGTTGTGCCAATATCCATGCAAGCGCTAATTGACTTAAACTACACTGCTTTGTGTCCGCTATTTCTTTTAACTTCAGAAGTAACTGCTGATTAGCAACAAAATTTTCTCCTTGGAACCGGGGCAACAACGGTCTAAAATCTTCCGCACTTAATTTAGATACGTCGGTGATTTCGCCTGTTAAAAACCCGCGCCCCAAAGGACTATAGGCCACAAAACCAATGCCTAATTCTTGACAGGTCGGTATAATTTCATGTTCTGGATAACGCTCCCATAAGGAATATTCTGTTTGCACTGCTGCGATGGGATGGACTTTTGCTGCGCGACGAAGGGTTGACGGCTTAACTTCAGACATTCCAATGTGGCGAATTTTTCCGGCTTTTACTAAATCTGCCATTGCACCAATTGATTCTTCAATCGGAACCTTAGAATCTACTCGGTGTAAATAGTACAAATCAATCGTTTCTACACCCAGACGTTTTAAACTGGCATCACAGGCTTCTTTTACATACGCGGGTGAACCATCAATGCAGTAATCCAACGTGCCACCCTTATCTTTCCTAGCAAATCCCATCTTTGTTGCTAAAGTAATTTCATGGCGTTGGCCTTTTATCGCTTTACGAATTAATTCTTCATTATGTCCCCAACCATACATATCCGCGGTGTCTAAGAGTGTTACCCCTAAATCAATCGCTCTATGAATAACTTTAATGGATTGGGCATCATCTCCAGGGCCGTAACCCATAGACATTCCCATGCAACCTAGTCCGATTGTCGAAACCAAGGGGCCATTTTTACCTATACGTCTTTGTTCCATAAATTTAGCCTCCTGAGATTTAATAAAATCGCTTTCAATGCCTAACACAAGATTACCATGCTGTTGGGATCCCGCCCAAGCATTCCGCGTAAACTCATCTACGTTTTGAACATTGTTGCAATTAATTAAATAATCAAAATCTTAGCCCCTGGATTGGCTTTTACCCAATTGGCCACGTACTCGATGTAGTTATTGTTGCCAACAGCAATGCATCCATGCGTGGCGCTTGGTAAGTTGTTTAACCCTCTTACCCAACTGGAGGATTGAGTGGGTCCGTGGATTCCAACATCTCTACCCGTATATCCTGCCGCGACTTGTTTTGTCGTTGGATAGAGAATTGGAATAAATGTTTTAAATTGATTGGATTTTCTTGGGTGAGCTAACCCATATAAACCAATCGGAGTTTTATTATCCCCCGCTTGCTTTTTACCCACGCCTTTGTACCCGAGCGCTATTTTAAACGTCTTAATGACCGTGCCGCGTTGACAAATATTTAAAACGCGCTTTGTGGTGTGTATATTGATGCCGTTTGATAATGGACACGTCGTGGTGCTTGCGAATAAAGCGACGGGAAAAAAGAGAGAAATTATTACGTAAATTGATTGTATTTTCATGTAAGTAGATTAATATTGTTGAGATTGTCTTATAATTATCCCATGCTATTGCTTTTATGCATAGGGTTAATTGAGTAAAATTATTTCTATTGCAAGAAGACGGGCATGAATTCATGAGCTTATAAACGCATTGCAACAAGAAAACCTTTGCTGCAATGCATGTACCCACTAAGCAAGACGCAGGTGGTTTTCATCGGGTTCTTGCCTTCTCTCCGCACGTAATTGCTCTATTGCATAGGAGCTATATGCGGCTAATAAGATGATGATTGCTGCAGAAATTGGCGGATAATCTGAAAAAGATGCAATGACGCCGATCATGGCGGCAGGCAATAATATCCGGGGTGATTTTTTAAAGAAGCTGAACGTGCTGTTTGAATAGGCGTTGGGATGTTTAGGATACTCAATGATGGACGCTCTTGTTTGCGGTGGAATGGCTTTGGATTTAAAGCCATAGGGACACACGCCTGAACCTACAGAATGAGTAAATGCAAAAGCAGAGGCTTGTTGGTTATCCATCAGCGAGGGCGCTTCGGGGCGAATGCGGGTGTACCAAGCTTTGGTGGCGGTGTGAATATGATTGACAATGTACGAATAATTGCTGATGTGATTTTCTAAGCTGCGGATGTGCTCACGTAAAACTTCCAACTCGTAGTTATCGCCTAAGGTTTCCATTTCTTGCATCATGGCGATGAGTTTTATTTTGATGCCTTCAACAAACGCAAACGTTTGTTGAGTCACCGATTGCGCGACATTTCTTAAATATTCCCTGTGACTATCGCTCAATTGATTTAACGCGATTTCACGGATAGAAACAGCACAAATTTTAGCGGAATTGGCAAGCTGGTTGTAATTTTTTATTAAATTATCGTCGGAAAGAGATAATTGATCGCACAAGTCACTTAACAAGAAACCAATGTCGTATCGAGAGGTGGTGGGTGATGTTTCTTGTTTCACGTAGGGCACGAGATTTGCTTGTACAAAAACACCATACACATCTCGCCATAAAGCAGGCGCATGGTTGTTATCAAAAAATTCGGTGTTGTTTGCCAGTGTGTTTTCCATTTCCACAATCGATTCTAAAAATCGCAGCGCATTGTGGTATAACGTGGTGTTTTTTTGCTGCAAAAACACCGGTTTTAGCACATTGCCCAAGGCATATTGTCGCACCACGGCTTCTATTTGTGGCGCTATAGCATGACCAATTTGATTGTAGTCATCGGACCCATCCACTCCGGCATTAACTTTGATAATTTTTTGACCTCCAGGATGAATGTGCATGTAGTGGCTGAAATCATAAACCACCCCATTTAATATCATCCAACTGTCATTGGGTTTGTTGTGTGTCGCAATTTCGGAACGATAAAGGGGTTTTTGGGAGTGCACAGAATGATTGACCGTGACCATATTGGGTGGGGTAAAAATATCATTGTTGTAACGGTGATCAGCAACCATCGATCGCATGTAAATCGATCGTTCGTTGTCATTGGGGATCGCCAATTTTAATGCTTGACTTAATGCGCTATCAATGGAGTTGGCAAATCCAGCGCCGCCACAAACATAAATATGGGCGTTTTCGTTAAGAATAAGATCAGCAATTTCTTTGGCTTGTTCACGGATCATGGCATCGATGTGGCTGCCATTCTCCTGATAGTATTGGAAGCTCTGCGTGGATCGATCAAACCGCGCTCGGTTCAGGTGCTCCCTGGAAAAAATCACAGATAAATCCAATCTATTTTCTTGAATGGCCGCAGCGATTGCATCGGCATGAAAGAACGAATCGTGATTGGCAACGCTATAAAATAACCAATTTTTGCCACTGAACGCCACATTACGCCGGGACTCCAAAAATCCAACAAAGGGCGAAATACCCGTTCCTGCTGCAAACATCAAAATAGGTGTTTGGTTATTTTGAGGTAAACGAAAAAATTTTGCAGGTAATTTTTTAATTCTTACTGGGTTGGTGTCATTGAGCAAATAACTGGAAGCAACCCCTTCATGTTCCACATCGTTTTCTGTGTAAGTACGTTTACCCACAGTAAGGCTAATGTGCTCGCTATTTGTTAAAGGCGACACGGAAAATAGCCGTGCAGTAAGGGGGGAAATGGTTTCAATGGTCATTTCAGCCCCAGCAGGGTGAAATTTGCGCGTGAACGTTAAGTCGGCATATTTTAAAAGTTCACCCCAGAGCAGGGACGAAATATGAATGTTCCATTCTTTTGCTAAATATTGATGCCATTCTTCGTTTAGAACGATGGTTTGTTGGGCATCCAAATGAAAATCCTTTAAAAACAACGTGATTTCCCGAGCGCTGTTTTGAGGTAAAATAGCGCATCTATCCCCTGGTTCAAAATCCAGGCCTGCTTCGCGGGCATCCAATTTAATCACTGCGGTGTTACTGCTGATGTGGGTTGTTTCAACACGGGGTGCAAATTGTGGATAGGACGTATGGCGTTCCAGTCGTTCTTTTTCAGCGGCTAAAAAAGCTTTATGCAGTGGGCGTTGTGTTTCTGACTGAGCAATCGCTGAAGCGGTGTTGCCACCGGTTGTTTCCAAACGACCGGCGCGAAAAGTAAGTTTTAAATAACCATATGCTTTAAGGGCATGTGCATCCAAGAGCCCTTCTCGACCAACGTAAGCATCCATAAAGGATTGGTATTGATTTTTCAATGTTTGGTTGTTTGACTGTTGAACATAGTTTCTTAACGAGTGTTTCGCCAAATCCATTCGCAAGGCGTTTAAAAAAAACGCAACAGGCCGAGGCTGCATCTGTCGTTTTTTTAGCATGTCCTCACCCAGTGTGGTGTTGTAATCATAACGTTCGATGAAACAATCCAACGTATGAAACAATGGCAAAAGCCCTGCCCCCAAACCGGGTAAACCGCCTGGTATACTGCCATCAAATTTGGCCACGGTTCTTGCCCAAACGCTTTGATCCACATGGTATTTGCTGTATTGATTCGGATCGATATAAATGAGTGCCTCGGTTACTTTTTCAACAATGTAGGTGATGTTGCGCAAGGCTTCTATTAATTGTTCATCTTTTTGAGCAACAGTGGCGGTTAAAGCGTTTAGCATGTAGCGAATGGCCGGTGCAAATCGCATTTCCATTAATAAAATCGTGCGATTAAATACGCTCTCATCGCGTGTAGAGAACACCACATGCTGCAATTCTAAATCGTCCAATTGCACGTCGACGTTGCTTTCGCCGTCCAAGATCACGGCGTCATTTAACCTCCAATTGCATAAAAAGGTATCATAATGAGAGCGGCTGGCTTTTAATTTTCCGGGCTCATACTCAGGCAATGCTCTGCCAATACGTTGGTTAACTTCTTCCCAAGGGACCCTTATGCTGTCGGGTAAGGGGTCGCTGATTTGGTCGCTGCCGTGGCGTTGGTTGTAATAATAAGCATGAGCAGCATTGCCCAAGATAGCTGCAGCGCGTGATAAATAGGCATCGGGTAATTCAATATTGTTTTGTGCATGCAAAACTGGCAATGCCTGGATTTCTAAACGCTCTGAACCTTTTTTGATATAATTGGGAAGCTCTTGCGAAAATTGATCCCATACGGTGTAGGCAGGGGGCAATGCTTCTTTCATCGCGGTGTGAGGAATATAACCATGCGATAAAGAGACTTGCCCTTCGTGCAATTCTGATGCGGGCTGAACTGAAAAATAGGACACGGACATCAATCGGTGGGCTGCAGGCGCTGTTTCGTTAGAATTTTCATGGTAAGATTCTTTGGCGACAGTATCTGCTGCCTGCAATGTGGCTTTGGAACCACGGGTTGTTCCAGTGGGTTGGCCGATTGAATTTTTTTTTCGCATATCTACACCTTGAGGTTAAGTCTTCCCACATTTTGTGAGACCATATGATACTAATTGTTCTAAAATAAGTCAATATGTTTTTTTTGTGTTTAATTTGTTAAATCCTGTGTGCCCACGCCACGAACAACGACGAATGTTGACAAGCTTCATCTGCGAGCCGTGCGCAAGTATGGTTCTGAGAGGAGGGTTGGGTCTTAGGGATTTAGATTTGATTCAAATTGCTCTTTGACCAAGAGCATGGCATCCAATGGATTTTCTTTTTCAAATGAATTGCTTGTTTTTAATCCACGTCCCAGGCTGGCATTGTGAATGCTATACAGGCTCGGGTCTAAGATGACAATGGCTTGTTGAAAGCAGTTCACCGCTTCGTTGTACATCCCGTGTGCTTTCTCGCGGCGATTAGTTTTCAATAACCATAGTGCATATTGGCTATATGCTTCTGCTAAAATCATGTGTCCATAGGAACCATTTTCTGGCAATAGTTTTCGACTGTTTGTGATAAGTTCGTTGTATAAATTGTTCGTGATTTCGTCACTGTCACTTGATGCAAGTTGATGGTATAAATAAGCGTTAAAGCGTTGTATGGCATGGCAAGAGCCATATTTTATAGCCTGCAATAAAAATGAAATTTCCGTATCGTTAAAGTCCAAATTATCAATAATAGCCCTTTGCGATTGATGAAAAAAATAAGCGCCACGTGTTAAGTCAAAATTATTTGCTTGAGAATAGGCGTAAAATAATACCGGTGGTAATTTATTTTGATGGGTTAATATGACGCCATAAGCACACCATAGCTTATTCCAGTGCTCGTTTAATTCTGGTTTATAGCAAAACGCTTCAAAAGAAGAAACTTGTTCGGCGATATTAGCAACCATGGCAAATTTGGCTCTTTTTACCATAAGAAGTCTATTTTCATCATTGGACGCGTTAAAATTATGAAGAAAAAGACGTTCCATTCCGTTTAGTTTTAACGATTCATTGCCGGGTGCTTGATTCACAATTTTTCTTAACCTATTGTCGTTATCTACCTATAGTTAAATATAACACTATGTCTCTTTAATTCAACCTATGGTTGTATTTTTTGCAAAAACAGGGTTGTTGAACTAATAATTAATTATCCATGCCAACGGACCTGTTCATGACAAAGTCGTTTTTATTAAATGGCAAATCGTTTGAAGAGGGTGATCGTCCTGCTTACAGCGATGCTATGTTTAATTTTGCACCAGGCTCGTGTTTTGAGATAGGCGCGTCACTTGCCGTTTTAGATGATCCAGGTTCGGCAGGTGTACTGATGGATGATTATGCGCAAAAAATCATTATTTTGATGGACAAAGTTTACAATACCTCCTTGGGTAACCAATCTTTTCGTTTGAATCCAAACGAACCCTTTCAAACGTTCAAAGAATATTTTGATAAAAAGATTTTGAAAGAACTCTGTCCTACCAGTGACCAAATCGGTCGATGTTTAAAAGCCGGCATTTGTTCAGATCAAACCACTTGCCCTGAGTGGTATGCTGGGGCAGGAACAACGTGGCTTTTCAACGAGTTGAATACAGCGTCTCAAAAAAACAATTATAAAAACATGTTGACCAAAATAAGAACGTTAAGTGCTGTGGGTACTGTTTTGAGGGAATTAATGCCGCATCATCGACACATTGTGGCCCATTTGGTGGGTTCCGATAACGCCACAGTTCTACAACGTAATCATGAAATGACAACGAATATTCGGCATGAAAAATTTGATCATCAAGAAACACGTGCAAGAATAGAAAAAATACCCCTTCTTGGTGAAAAATCTTTAAATAAAATGGATAATATTTCTGCGAAAACGATGAATGCTGCGGAGCTTGGGCTGGGCTTTGGAAAAGTTTGGCACTCAAAGGCCATTGTAAGCGATGATCCACTACGTGCTTCTGAAGTTGCTGCTCAATACAATGCTCTCGAAGCAAAATATGGTCGACAGGGCATGCCCCGATTAGGACAAGATATCAAAAATCAAGACCTACCGGGTTTGTTGGGTGATAGTTCGAAGGCGCTGATCCCTCCAGTTTTTGATAAGCTTAAACTCAATGACCAATTAGAATCACATCTTTTCCCCCACGGCAGCGGCTTGAATCGATGGCAGTTGACGGGCAGTTACGCGAGAGAATCCTGGAACCAAAGCATGCCCGCAGCAGGCAGCCATTCGGGCGGAACGTCCGATATTTTTTTAGCAGTTAATTGTTTGGGAAAACAATCTATTTTTGGCGACAACAATGCAGAAAAAATTGGATTGCTGTGTTCGTCTTTTATGAATTTTGGAGGGTATCACTCTTTTGTTGAAACGTTTCCAATTGCCCAAGCCGTGTCAAAAAATAAGCCATTTGTCGTAAGCGTTTCTGCCAAGCAAAAAACATTGTACAGGGACGTTTGTAATGTTGTCAGCAGAACATGCTCTATCGAAGCCACAGATCGGGTTATCGATTACTTGGATGCATACCAAGAGGTATACTCCGAAATGCACAATGAAATAAATACTATCGGCCGTTTTCAAGAACCACTTGTTGCTAAAGAAATTGAAGCGTTGGCTTCAAATCAGTTGGCTATTCAGAGTGAATTTGAGTTAGCGGAAACACTTAACCTGATTATTGAGTCAGATGCATTGCTGGAATTCAGCCAAGAAACAAATCCAGCGCAAATGTATCGGCAAAAATTGCAAGAAGAGTTTGGCTCCGGCGAGACAATACCCACAGGACTTCCTAAGAATGGAACATAATGACTTAATAATACCGGCCACGATTGCTCAACGTGCAATATGGATGGGCCAAACCATAGAACCTGATAACAGTGCTTACAATGTTGCAATTCAAGTGAATATCGATGGCCCCTTGGCGGTGGATATTTTTACCCACGCTGTTGTTCAAACCATTGCCATGACGGAATCATTGCATGCTGTCTACCAATGCAGTGATCAGGCCCCGTTCGAGTTGTTGCAACGACTTGGGCGTTGTGAATTAGAATCAATGCAAAGGATCGATCTTCGGCAATCGCCTGATGCTACTGCCGCAGCGACGTCATGGATGAATCAGGATCGTTTTTTACCGATTGACCTGAGCCGGGATAGGCTTTTTTGCATCGCCCTTTTTCATCTCGCCACGGATCGTGCTATTTTTTATCTGCGGGCGCATCACATTGCACTGGATGCCTATGGATTGGCTTTAATTTTGCAACGAATAGAGCAGCTTTATCATGCTTTATTGACAGCAAAAGACAGCCAGTCGCTGCCAAAATTTGAGTCACAACGGATTGTGGTTGACGATGAAATTGCCTATATAAACAGTGACAAGCATCAGCTGGACCAAGCGTTTTGGGATGATTACATGAGCAATACAGGGCCGATCATGAGTTTGACCTCGGCATGTGGGTTGCCAGCCGCTCAAGTTTTACGTCAGGATTTTTGCATACCTGTGCAAGAGGTGGCATGGCTCGAGTCGCTTGCCACCTATCACCGTACCAATAACGCGTTCCTTGTTTTGTCGATGTTTGCCGCATACTTGGCTGAAGTCACGGCAATGAGCGATATTGTTTTAGGCCTGCCCATGATGTGTCGCATGAGTCGTCAGTCGTTGATGGTGCCAACAACGCTAGCAAATGTTTTACCGTTGCGGTTGTCTCTTTCACCACATACATCGTTATCGCACCTTATTGCTTTGGTGAAAGAGCAGATGGCAACCTTAACTAAGCACCAATTTTTTCGTTCCGAAGTGTTGCGACAGCGGTTGAAATTAGTGGGAAAAAACCGCAGATTAGTGGGGCCCGTGTTCAATATTGACGTTTTCCCATCCCATTTACGGCTGCAGCACTGCAGCGCAGTTATTCATCCCCTGGCTACGGGACCCATTCATGATTTTGCCGTTACCCTTAAAATGAAAACAAAAGAGGGGACCATGCCATTGATCATGATGGCGAATTCGCGAACGTATCCTCTGGTAAATTTTAACCATCACGCCCTTTCATTTTATCATTTTCTGATGGAATTTTTAAAAAAATCAAGCCATTAAAGAGCTGAATCAAGGGGAATTTATTTTGGTGATGGGGCGCTTTCATCATTACTTGCCAATCCCGCTAAAAAAAATGGACAAATAGAAGGCGCTATGTAAATATTAGGGGATGAGTTGAAACAATTCATGTTCATCACACCTCTCAATATGGAATAAAGCAAAGGAATGAACCTATGTTTATGGAGCAGAACTTAAAAAAATGCCGCCGACAAGGGCAAAGTAAATCCGTTGTCAATGCCTACTCAATTATGCAATGCGTGTGCACTCATGTCCGTGAAGAGGCAGTAAGCAATTATCGATCTTCTTGCGAAATAGGGGAAGATGTCGATAACCCAATTTCACCGTTTCCCCAGGATGGTCGATTCATATGGAAAACCCCCAAGCAACTTTTCAGCAAAATACTTTATCTTGAAGGACCAAAAGATGAGGCGTGGTTAGCTGAAAAAGCCAAGAATTTCCAAAAGCGCCAACGCATCGAACGATCGAATGCTATGGATGAATGCGAAAAAATGGTCATTCAAGCAACCTATGGCTTAATGGGATAATTTTGATAAACAATTAGGATGTATCGAATGGACTTCAATCAATGCAATAAATCATTTTCATTAACGGACAATGAACTTAAATCCTTTTGGCAGAATGGATTCATATCACCCATTACCGTGTATACCCCCGAAGAAATGAAAGCCATTTGGCGAAAAATTCGGGTAAACCTTTTGGATAGATCCCATGCTTCGTATGCGTTGGATAGCTTTGGAGCAGTGACCAATATAGCGAATTATGATCGCCATTTGGACATTGATTTGTTATCCGATCATGTCACGCATCCTGCAATTGTTGGCAAGGTGTGTTCGATTCTAGGGGAGAATGTTTTAAATTGGCGGACTGAGTTTTTCCCAAAATACCCTGGTGATGAAGGCACGGATTGGCATCAAGCGGATACGTTCGCCAATGCCAGTGGCAAGCCGCAAATTTTATGGCCCGGTGAAACAGTGGAGCAATTCGGTAAAGGCACCATCACCGTTTGGACGGCATTTACGGATGTCACCATTGACAATGGGTGTTTGCAAGTTATTCCTGGCTCTCATCTAAAAATGAATTATGATGAAACAAAACCCATGAGATACCGTGAACATGCCGTTAATCAATTGGAAAAAGATGGCATTAAGCGCGGATTTTTTGGCTATGATTACCGGGAATTGCAAATTGATCCTGATTGGAAACCCGAAGAAGAAAAAGCGATACCTCTGGAAATGAAAGCCGGGCAATGTGTCATTTTTTGGTCTTCCTTGATGCATGCCTCTTACCCCAATGCCACTAAAAACGATACGCGAATTGGTTTTGCTGCGCGGTATGTTCCTGCCAATGTTTGGGTTTACCCAAACAGCCAAGAAATTGATGAGTACGGTGGCAAAATTAGTTTAGAAAAATTTGGATCCATCGCGGTTGCTGGTAGCAATCAAAACCCTGCGAATACAATTGTGACGCACAATAATCGAGGGTTAGCGTTTAAAAAATATGTTGTGTCCGATGTTTGATGATGCAGCCAAATTTTGACAATAAAATAGCATTGGTCACCGGTGCTGGAAAAGGAATCGGGGCTGCTATTGCGTGGTTATTGGCCAACAATGGAGCCACCGTGGCTTTATTGGATTGTGATGAACATTCTGTCACTCAAATTGCGGAACGGATCAATAAAAACGGGAATCGCGCCCTGCCTTATGTGGTGGATATAGCGAACATGCAAGCGGTTGTCGAAACGTTAAACCGTGTTGAACTTGAACTTGGTCCGATTGAGTTATTGGCTCATGTCGCCGGTGTGTTGCGGATGTCTGCCATGTTGGACATGTCCATGCAAGATTGGAATGACTTGCTGAATGTCAATGCAACGGGGACTTTTATCGTTTTGACGGAGGTAGGACGTCGGATGGCAAGGCATCAAGTCGGCTCAATGGTTGTTGTTGCTTCCAATGCTGCTACCACCCCGCGGATGCAGATGGGAGGGTATGCTGCTTCAAAAGCGGCTGCAGTCATGGTGGCAAAATCCGTTGGTTTGGAATTGGCAGAAAAAGGCATTCGGTGCAATGTGGTTTCTCCAGGCTCTACTGCTACGGAGATGCTTTATCAGTCGTTGCCGCAAGGCGGTGATGTCAGCGGAGTTATCGCCGGTGATTTAACGCGGCATCGACTAGGCATTCCGTTGGGACGGATTGCCAGCACTGATAATATTGCTGAAACCGTTGCTTTTCTTTTGTCGAATGCCGCACAGCATATTACGTTGCAGGATTTACGTGTGGATGGTGGCGCCACGTTAGGTAATTAAAACACTGCTTTATACAGCAAGGATTTTATGATGACAATTTATGCCAACAGTCTGCTTGAGGGGCATAATCAGGAAACCATTTTTTTTTACGCATCTCCCGCACAGTCATTGCGTGCTGATGGTGTTTTATATGCTTCTTCTGATGCGAATGAATTATGGGCATGGGCCGACACCCATGGTGTTGCTAATGATGCGATCATTGTGGGTGCTTTACCATTTAACAGCGGTGATAACGCCCAATTTATTTTACCCCGACAAACGTTTATCGCTGGACCGGCGTCGCCGCATGCCATCGCTGATAAAACCAACGCTATGACGGCTCGCCTAACCGCGCAATTTCCGACACCGCATCAATACCTCTGTAATGTCGATACAGCGTTGTCATTATTTAAAACAACGCCACTTCGTAAAGTTGTTTTGTCGCGTATGATTGAGTTGGCGGTAGACAATGAAGTGGATATAAAAGCGCTGCTTTCAAATTTATTAACCACCAATCGATTGGGGCGTGTTTTTTACTTCGCCAATCAGGACAGTTCGGCCCTGGTGGGTGCAACACCGGAGGTTATTCTTTCAAAGCAAGGTGCGATGATTCAATCCATCCCTTTAGCAGGGTCGCGGGCTCGAAACAAAGATCCAGTGTTGGATTTTGAACAAGGGCAATCCCTTGTGCGGGCTTCCAAAGATTTGCATGAACATGCGTTGCTGGTTGATTCCATTGCCGCGATTTTAAAACCGTTTTGTAAAGCGCTGCATGTGCCAAAACAACCCTCGCTGATTTCGACCCCTACCATGTGGCATCTTGCTTCTTCAATAAAAGGTGTGTTGAACGATCCAATGTTGGATTCCTTAAGTTTGGCTCAAGCATTGCACCCAACCCCCGCCGTTTGTGGCTCGCCTACGCAATTGGCTTGTGAGACCATTAAACATCTGGAAGGGTATGAACGCGAGCAGTATGCCGGTCTCGTGGGTTGGATGAATCAAGCAGGGGATGGCGAATGGGCGTTAAGCATTCGATGTGCGAAAATCATGCAAAAATCCGTTCGGCTCTATGCCGGAGCGGGGATTGTAGAAGGATCTCAGTCCAACCTGGAATTGTCAGAAACAACGGCTAAATTTGCGACAATAGCCAATGCCTTGGGGATCACATTTTGAACAGCAACGAAAAATTCACCCCATGGCCTAAGGAACTCGTGACACAATACCAACAAAAAGGTTATTGGCTTGGCGAAACCTTGAGCGACATGTTGGCGCGATTGGCCCAAACCTTTAAACATAAAATTGCTTTGGAAGATGATACGCAACAATGGTCATTCAAGGCGCTTCATGCAAAATCGAATCAGCTTGCGGCAGGGTTGCATCGCCTGGGATTGCGCGCCGGTGACTGTGTTGTTGTGCAACTTCCAAATGTTCCTGAGTTTTATGCATTGCTGTTTGCTTTGATCCGTTTAGGCGTCAAGCCATTATTGGCACTCCCTGCTCATCGAGCGTTAGAAATCACCTCGTTTTGCCACCATTTGCAGGCCAAAGCGTATTTTTTCCCCAACCATTTTAACGGCTACGACTACTTGCCCTTGGCCAGAGAAATACGAACGGCATGTGATAGTGTGGTTTATGCCATTGCATTGGAGCAGGGTGAGGAATTTACGGGTTTAAACACGCTGTACGATGCAGAACAATCTTTTCCTGACCGTGAAGCCAGTGACGTCGCTTTATTTTTAGTCTCGGGCGGTAGCACCGGCATTCCCAAAATCATACCCAGGACGCACGACGATTATGGGTATAGCTTTCGAGAAAGTGCTAAAATTTGTGGTGTTACAGCAAAGGATGTTTATTTGTGCACGCTCCCTGCAGCGCACAATTTTGCCTTGAGCTCACCCGGAGCACTTGGGGTATTGCATGAAGGCGGTAAAGTTTTGCTGTGCAAAAATCCTACGCCACAAGCTGCTTTTGAATGGATTGTTCAAGGGGGCGTTACCATGACGGCATTGACCCCACCCTTGATTCGCTTATGGTTGGAATCAGCAACCCCCGCTCTTTTTAAAGGACTGCGTCTTTTGCAAGTGGGTGGAGCGCGTCTTGATTCTGAAACAGCGGCCATCATGATGAAACGTTTTAATTTGCCATTGCAGCAAGTGTTTGGAATGGCAGAAGGGTTGGTTTGCTACACGCAAATTGCTGATTCCATGGAACGCATCATCGCCGCAGAAGTATTGCCGATATCGGGCGCTGATGAGGTTAAAATTTTGAACGAAAACGGCGATGCCGTCGGTGTCGAGCAAACGGGCAGTTTGTTGGTCCGTGGCCCATACACCCTTCGTGGTTATTGGAACAGTACAGTGTTAAATGCAATGTGTTTTGATAAAGAAGGTTTTTACCGGACCGGTGATCTCGTCAAGCGCACAGCCGATGGGCGACTTGTTGTCATGGGGCGGACCAAAGATATTGTCAATCGTGGTGGAGAAATTTTTTCCACAGAAGAGGTGGAAATGCACTTAAGGCAACACCCTGCGGTCATCGATGCTGCTGTTTTTGCTGAACAAAATCTTCGCATGGGGGAGCTTAGTTGTGCTGTTGTGTTATCAAGAGCGCCTATCACGGCTTATGAGTTGCGACAGTATTTACGGCTCAAAGGTTTGGCCACGTTCAAAATCCCAGACCGCATTGAATTTGTTGACCATTTAGCGCAAACAGCGGTGGGGAAGATTGATAAAAACCAATTACGAAATTTATACACTCATTCAAGTTAAAGGATGGGGGTTATGATAAGGAAAATAAGCTGTGACTTTACCCCAATTGATTCAATATGCGTTGCCTGAAATACATCAAATCCCTCGCAATCGGGCTGCCTGGCAGCTTGATCGGAACCGGGTGGCATTGCTGGTCCATGACATGCAATATTATTTTGTAAACCGCTTTGATAGTCAGCAAGCACCCATCAATCGAGTGATTAAAAACATTAGCCGTTTAATACACGCCGCACGACAGGCAGCCATTCCGATTATTTACACGGCTCAACAAGGTGATCAAGCGCCTGCGGACCGGGGGTTGTTAACTGATTTTTGGGGGAGAGGATTATCTGCGGACGCAACGGATACCGCTATTTTAACGGAGCTTGCTCCCCAACCCGATGATATCTGCCTCACCAAATGGCGCTACAGTGCATTTAAAAAAACTGATTTTCATCCCATTCTGAACGAAAAAAAACGCGATCAATTGCTCGTGGTAGGGGTGTATGGCCATATTGGTTGCCTCTCAACGGCATTGGAAGCCTTCATGTTGGATATTCAACCTTTTTTTCCTATTGATGCCATTGCTGATTTTTCACACGCTGATCACCTGATGGCGGCCAATTATATCGCCGATCGTTGTGGTTTCGTGACGACCACTGAGGATGTGTTGGCTCACATGAATGTTTGTGGTGTTGCTCCACAAACAATGACGGAGCTTAAAGCATTGTTGGCACAATGTTTAAATATGCCGGCTCATGCGATTGCGGATGACGTTTATTTACCTGATTTAGGTCTTGATTCCATTCGCTTGATGCAATTGGCTGAACAATGGCAAAAACAAGGTGTCAGTTATTTAACATTGCTCCAAAACCCAACGCCCATAGGATGGTTAAATATTTTACAACAATGTGAGTTATGATGAACAATGGCATGATAAGTAATAACGATAAATTTTTAAACAACATGACCGTGTTGTCTTTGTTTCAGCAACATGTTTTTTCCACGCCCAATGCCATTGCGGTATGCGATGGCATAAAACAGCTGTCTTATGCTGCCCTGAATGCAGCGGCCAATTGTTTAGCCAAACGATTGCTTGCGCACGGTGTTGTTGCGGGTGATTTGGTTGCTTTTTTTCTACCGCGAGGCGCGGAGCAAATTATTGCCATATTGGCGATCATGAAATGTGGTGCGGCCTATTTACCCCTCGATACGGAACATGCCAGCCAGCGACTGTATACTATATTGGCGGATGCGGTACCCAAATTGGTTGTAACGGATGAAGCAGGTGAACAGCAATTGCAAGCTCAGAGCGCGCCTTGTCTTGTTTTTAACACGGAAGAGCAAAATAAAGAGGCATTTGATGCAAGCACCCATTACCATTTGTCTCCAGATTCATTGGCTTATGTTATTTATACATCGGGATCCAGTGGTGTGCCCAAGGGTGTAAAAATATCCCACCGTAATCTTTTAAGTTTATTTAAAGGCACTGACACATTGTTTTCTTTTTCAGCCAATGACACCTGGTCGGTTTTTCATTCCTGTGCCTTTGACTTTTCAGTATGGGAAATATGGGGAGCTTTGGTGCATGGGGGGCGCATGGTGATTGTTCCAGCGATGGTGGCGAGACAACCCCATGATTTCATTAAATTATTGGCCCGAGAAAAAATCAATGTCTTGAACCAAACTCCTTCTGCTTTTTATGGGCTGATGGAAGAGGCACACAATGAGCCTAGTTTGTTTCGCCAACTCGTTTTGCGTTATGTTATTTTTGGAGGAGAGGCACTTGATATTTCGCGGGTTGGTAAATTTTCAACGCAGTTCCCCCATCACAATCTCAGCTATGTGAACATGTATGGCATCACAGAAATCACCGTACATGCCACTTATTATTTATTAACTGCTGGACAACCACCGCTTAATAAATCCATCATTGGCCATGCATTGCCGCATTTAAAGATCAATCTTGTTGATGCAAAAGGCCATGTTATTACCCATTCGAATGAAATAGGTGAATTGTGCATTAGCGGGGAAGGGGTGGGTGAAGGGTACCTAAATCAACCTGAATTAACAAAGAAAAGCTTTCTCGAAAACGCAGGCAATCGCACGTATTGCTCGGGTGATTTAGCACGGTATACCGAAGATGGTTTTCTGGAGTACATGGGGCGGGTGGATCAACAGGTCAAAATTCGAGGCCATCGTATTGAGCTTAACGAAATAGAAGCGGCATTAAATCGCCACCCCAATGTTGTGCAATCGGTGGTGATTTGCCAAAAAGATAAAAACGATGACCCGCAAATTGTTGCCTTTTGCACGTTGAAGAACCAAACGGAACCAGCGGCCAGCGTGCACATAAAAAAATTCCTGCGTGGTGCGCTACCCCCTTATATGCTGCCAACGTCTTTGCATGTGATTGCTGCGATACCACTGACCGTGAATGGTAAAGTGGACACCAACCTTCTTTTAACTAATTTAGAGAACGACATGATGCCATCTGAAAATAATTCATCCATAGAAAATCCTTTGGAACACTTTGTCATGAGTGTGTGGAGCAAAGTGCTGGGTGTTCAAAACATTGGCCCGGAAGATGATTTTTTTGACTTGGGGGGGCAATCGATGAATGCTTTGGCTGTGATTAAGGAGTTAGGCATTACCATGATGGAGCTTTTCAGTGAGCCTACCCCTCGGGCTATTGCTAAAATTATTTTGAACAATATTCAAAATAAAAAGGAAACCACTCCTCATCAATGGCTTCATTCCTTCCATAAATCTGAGGCCAATGAATTATCGTTAGTCTGTGTGCCTTATGGGGGCGGCGGGCCCTTTGTTTACCAAGATCTTGCCAAGCAACTTCGTCAGCACAATGTTTTTGCTATTGCGTTGCCAGGACATGATCCATTGAATCCTGATGCGATTGTTGAATTTGATGAAGCCGTTCGCCAAAGTGTTAAAGCTATTCAACAAGAAATCTCAGGGCCTGTTGCTATTTATGGTCACTGCGCTGGCAATGCTTTAGCCATAGAAATTGCACGGCAATTGGAGGCTGTGCAAGTCCCTTTAGTGGCAGTGCATTTAGGTGCGATGTTGCTGAATAAAAATCCTGAACAAGTGATTGCACGTGTGCAAACCAATACCCCTGAAGAGGACATCAATTTTCTACGCTCGATAGGTGGCCTTGATGGTGCATTGCCGGATAATGCTTTAGAGGATTTGATCAAGGTATTCAAAAGTGATTCCTTGCAAGCGGCGTTGTATTTTCTCAAACAGGCGAAATCGACCCTAAAAATAAATGCGCCGTTACACGTCATTGTCGGTGATGTGGATCCTATGACCAAAGGGTATCAAATCCATTATTTGGATTGGGCTAAATTTTCCAACCACCTCACATTATCCGTGGTGGAGAATGGCGGGCATTATTTTGTGAAGTACCAAACAGAACGCTTAGCACAATGCATTCAACAATTTAAAGCAAGCTGCCTTCACGTTGCAGTGGATGCATAAACAAGGAGAGTATTTTGAACGATACCATTTTATTAAAAAAGGGCAATCCGGCCGAAACAGTACCCGTGCAATTGACCCGCGGTGTGGTACTTCTGCTGGCATTAACCTGCAGTTTTATTGCCGCCGGCAGCTACTTGGCACAGCCCATTTTACCGATTATCCAGACTGATTTAGGATTGGGGAATTGGTCTGGGTTAGCCGTGACACTCACTCAAATAGGGTTTTGTTTTGGTTTGATCTTGATTGCGCCGCTGGGTGATTTGCTTGAAAACCGCAAGCTGGTGCTTTGTTTGATAAGCGGTTCTGTGTTGGCGTTGGCAAGCGTTGGTTTTGCACCAAATACACCTTGTTTTCTCATGGCTTGTTTTTGCATAGGTCTTGCGGCGACAACGGTGCAGATCTTAATTCCAATGGCAGCTTATTTGGTAGTGCCGGAGGCGCGAGGACGGGTGATGGGAAGTATAACCAGTGGTTTATTATTGGGTGTGATGTTGGCCAGGCCTCTGTCGAGCATGTTGAGTTACTCGTTTGGTTGGCGAACCATGTATTTGACGGTCAGTGGTGCGATCGCCATTGTCACTTTATTGTTGTTTTATTTTTTACCTAGCCGTCAGCCTCAAACCAACCAAAGTTACCCGGCTATATTGGGATCATTATGGTCCATTTTAAAAGAAACCCCTGCACTGCGGATGCTGGCTTGTTGCCAAGCCTCGCTTTTTGCGGCGTTTAGTCTTTTTTGGACAGCTGTACCGTTTGAATTGGTTGCTCATTATGGATTAAACCAATGGGATGTAGGGTTGTTTGCGTTGGTTGGAGCGGGGGGCGCTTTATCTTCTTTCGGAGCTGGTCGTATCAAAAACAACAGTCGTCAGCGTTTGGTACGGACATTGGCTATCACCTGCACCATTGCTTTGTTTATGGCCATTGGCTCGTACCCTTCGCTTGGCGTATTGATCATCGCCGCCATTGGCATTGACGCTGCTGTGCAATTTAACCATGTGTTAACTCAGCGCGCGGTTGTTGCTATTTCCCCCACCAAAGTGAGCCGTTTAAATGGCTTGTACGCCGCCACGCTTTTTGTGGGTGGTTCCATCGGCTCCATCATGGCGATACCACTGTTGTCAAATGGGGGATGGGGGAGCGTTGCTATGGGCGGTTTATCTTTGTCGATTATGGCGTTTTTCATTGGCCAAAAGATCAAGCCCGCCTAAGGTCGGCGGATTGTGATCCTTGCTGGTGTGGAATAGTCATTGAAAAGGAAGTGAAATCAGTGCCCGAATGATGGGTCCTCATGTTACTATTTGTCTTTTTGTGAGCAAGAATCATGATGTTTACATTTTGGTATGCACCCTCTTTTCAGATTTTAGTAAATGGTTTCAAGGGATTTGTCCAGGCGCAATTAAAACAAGCCGCACAAGAGCACGCGCATCATCCGCAGCAAGCAAAAAAACGCAAAGAGCGCGCACAGCGGGCGAGTGATTGTTTAGAGGGCATCATTGAAATAAAGCATTTTCTTTATTTTCACAAAGAAGAGCCTTCTAAAACCCTCATTGTATTGTTGATGAAACGTTATTGTTCCTCGCCCCTCACCCGTGAAGAACAAATAGAGTTGCAGGAAACAATGGACGAACTTGGTTATTTTTTGAGCAAAAATAACCCTTCATTTCGAAAACATGTGTTCGCGCACAGAATAAATTACCTGGTGTGGGTGCTGAGCAGCCTACTCTTTTGTATCCATCTTGCGGCTGCTAACAACGCCAATATTAAAATGTGTTCGGCGGCAAGCGCTTTGTTTTGTTTTTTAGTGGGCATCACGGGCTTAGCCTGTAACGCCTCAGTGCGGCATGAAGCCGTTTTAGACAAAATTCAATTGTTTATGAGATCAATGGATGAACGAGATAATGAACTTATGGATGATATATATAACAACGCAGCTTTTAACGTATAAACGCCATGGCACAATAATCCTGCGCTATCATGATCACTAAAGCATAAACCGTGACCTTTTCGTGCAAGATTGCATTGTAAATGCGTCTGCAATTTCGTCCTATAATTAAATTAACTGTTTAATTATGGAGTCATGCGCATGCCCCTTATAGACCCAAGTCAAACTGTATCTGCCCCGCGAGCGCACAGTGATTTGTGCCGTTGTTCCATGTGCATGAAAATTAAACTACCTGCTGATGTGGCCAAAGAACATGAACAAGGCTTAAAATCTTCAATGGTGGATAGACGCAACCCCGATAATCCCACCACTCCCTTAATGGTTTCGACAACAGCGCACGGTATTATCAAAGCCGGAACCACAGTTAATCTGCTGCAGCTTACCGGTGTGGATAAATCAATGATCCCAACCTATCATGTGGAGAAAGTGGAGCCGGAAGAATTAAGGCTGCAAGCTTCCTGGAAAAATAAGTCGCAAGAGCAAGCAAAAAGTGGTGCCTCTGCCAGTGTATTTGGCCATTTAGGCGTGTTATTGGTCCGGCCGACGTTCAATGTGATTGAAATTCCAAAAATGAATGCATTGGCCGTGCCAACTTCATTTTTAGAAAAATACGGAGCAGAATTGATTCCACTCGATGTCCCGATTGCCATGGAACCCACAGAACATCAGGAACTTGAAAATTTATACCTTGTACAATATGACTGGGATGAAAATTACATCAAACAATACGTGATGCATGCCATGGGCGGGGGTGGTTTATTTGTCGAAACCCATCCTTTTCCTCATGTATTTACGCCGTTAGCACCCACTTGTGAAGGCGCTTTAATTTTAGGAGTGGACCGAGGTAAAGGCCAATTTGATTTTGCATCGTTTCAAATTCCCTTTGGATACACCATGAAAATTGCTTCCAATGTGATTCATGGTGATTCATTTTTTGTAGGTCCATACGCCATTGCTTTAACCGATACCGAACTGGCTGATTCAGTTATCTTTAAGCAAGAAAATGTGAACAGAGACATTCAACCGATCGTCCAACGTCCTGTCAACGCGGTAAAATTGCCACTTTTAGCGGAATATCGGCTAGCAAGAGCTGTAAATTTAAATATGTTGATTGAAAAAGTTTGTCACGATGCAGGTATTGCTCGGCGGCTAGGGTTATTTAGCACCAAACCAATTGCAAATAATACGCATATTCAATCCTCCGAGCGCGTAGAAAAAATAGACGAATTGAAGGAGAAAAACGAGGATAGCCCGCTGTATCAAAAAAAATAATAAATAAGCTATTAACCAGAACCACAAAGGCCATTTTTAAGCGTTCTTCAATTGGACATCCAGGGGATTATTTTTCTAAAAAACAAAAAATATCTTGCATATATAGCAGAGGTTAGGTAATGTCGTACACACTCAAATAGGCATGAAATATTACCTCATTTATGGGCAGACTAGATATAAAATGATTCAAAATATACTGATTGTTTGCATTGGAAATATATGTAGAAGTCCCATTGGAGAGATATTTTTTGCTGAAAAATTTAAACAGGCAGGATTAAACGTTGCAGTGAGCTCAGCTGGCTTGGGCGCGTTAGTAGGAAGGCCTGCAGATTTGATGGCACAAGAATTAGTGACTGCACGTGGCTTAGACCTTTCTGTCCATCGAGCCAGGCAAATTTCTGCAGATATCGTGTTTTCTTCAGATCTTATTCTCACAATGACCGCTGATCAACAAGAGCAAATCGAGTCGGAATACATGAGTGCTCGTGGGCGGGTGCATCGCTTAGGGAAATGGGATAGTTATGATGTTCCTGATCCTTATAAACGACCCAAACTTGTTTTTGAGCAAGCGTTAGCAATGATTGATCAGGGTGTAGATGAATGGTATAAGAGGTTATGGAATTAATATGTTAAAAGAGATAGGGATAATAGGTTCTACTGTAGGACTTTGTAGTTGCAATATCATGCCAGGCATGCAAAATCTTAATACGACTCAAATGCGTAAAGTCATGGTCCCGGAGCGTATCGAGGTTCATCCCACGCTTATCCCAATAACACCCTCACTGATTGCAGATCAACATGTGAGCACTTATTATTACCACGTTGCACCTTCCGATGTTTTACAAATTACGGTTTGGGAACATCCTGAATTTCAAATGGAAGGCCAAGTTGCTAATCTAGCCAGTGGAGCTGATGTGCATGGCGGAGCAGGAAGTTCCGGATATTTGGTCAATTCCAGCGGACGTATCTATTTTCCTTTAGTGGGCTATATTCAAGTAGCGGGCAAGACTGTGGATGAAATTCGTGTGAACATTACGGGCCGATTAAAAAAATACGTGCCCAATCCTCAAGTCAATGTACGTGTTTCTGATTTTCGCGGCCAAAAGGTCTATGTGTTGGGCGAGGTCACTAAAACGGGTTTTTTAGCCATCAATGACCAACAGCTTACCATTGCCGATGCATTATCGATGTCTGGGTGGATAAACCCAACCACAGCCGATCCGAGTTTTATTTATGTTATTCGAGGTGATTACACTTGCCCGCAGATTTTCTGGTTGGATGCTAAAACACCTGATAAATTGTTGTTGGCTGAACGTTTTAGTCTGCAGCCCAAAGATATTTTATATGTATCGTCGGCTCCGATTGCCAATTTAAATCGGGCCCTAAACCAGTTTTTACCCATTGTACAAAGTGTTTGGTTTACTAAAAACCTTATCAGTAATTCTTAAAATTTATAAGTATAGGATATTATGAGCATTTCAAGTAAAAAACAAACCCTACTTGAGGACAATGAAGTTGATTTTTCAATGTTGTGGGATAATTTTATAGAGTACAAATGGCTTGTATTGATCGTGGTGCTGTGCTCGCTCGCTATTGGCGCTCTTTATGCCTATCGACAAGTTCCCCAATACCAGTCTAATGTTTTACTGCAAGTCGAGCCGAAGCAACGCGATTTAGGACAAGGCTCGAACTTTATGATGGGCACCTTAATTGATGCCGTTCCCGCGCAGAGCGCATTGATTCAATCGGCCTTTATATTAGAGCCTGTTATCAAAACATTGGGCTTGGATATCAAAGTATCTGCTAAATCCACTTCGATTTGGAATAAAATATTATCCAACAACAGTGATAAAACGGTTGCCGTCCAAACGTTTATTGTGCCTCGTTCTTATATCAATACGTCCCTGGATCTGCTCATTGATAAACCAAATCACTTTATCTTAAGCAACGCCAAGAATAGAGTCTTACTGCAAGGCAGCTTGGGTTCTTTGGTTTCCACATCAGATAAAACCATTCAAATTCGAATCAATGAGGTAAATGCGCCCATCGGTACCCACTTTAATTTAACTAAACTATCCAATACCGCAGTGATGGATGGCTTGCTTAACCGTTTAAGTGTTGCTGAATCAAATGGCCGCGGCAAAGACGCTTTAAACACCGGAATAATGTCGATTTCCCTGACGGGCCCTGAGCCCAAAAAAGTGATTAAAATTTTAAATGCCATTGCCGTAACCACGCAATCCAACAATGCTAAAAAGAAAGCGCAAGAAGCTTCGCAAATTTTAGACTTTTTGCACCAACAGCTTCCTATCACCAAGAAACTTTTGGAAAAGTCAGAAGCTGCACTTAACCTCTACCGAGCAAAAAGTGGAAAAGTCGATGTTCA
>CAZGKX010000032.1:0-28956 GCA_964525945.1 uncultured Legionellaceae bacterium | reverse complement strand
GAGCGCTTGCATGGCATGCAAGAGGTCGGCGGTTCGATCCCGCCTAGCTCCACCATCATCACAGTTGTGATGAAAAAACGTTCCAGGTCCCCATCGTCTAGAGGCCTAGGACATCGCCCTTTCACGGCGGTAACAGGGGTTCGAATCCCCTTGGGGACGCCATTCCATTTTGTCTATAATCGCTCAAAGATGGTGCGCGTGTTAAATCCAAACAAACGCTCATGCATACGGTAAGCGTATTCATCGGTCATGTTCGCAATGTAATCACACAATACTCTAAATGCAGTTTCTTCATCTGGAGCATTTTGATACAACTCACGGTTATGGATATCCAATAAACTGCGCGGGTTTGAACTGATGGCCTCAAACAAACGCTGCACCACCATTTGCCCCCCATATTCAAAGGTTCTGGATTCTTGAGAATCAATCACATAACTGTAGATGCATTGCTTTAAATACTCCAACAATGCCAATGCCTCTGGGGTTAACTCCATGTTGTATTTCAGCAATTGATTTTCAAATTCCGCATTGACCAAGACAATTTGGCATGAGCCGATAAAATAATTGACCATTTCACCAATCACTTGCTTGCGTACATGCAAAATAGGATCAAACAATGCATTCAGTAACGCCTCTGGTTTTTTAGCAAGAGAAGTTTCCAACAATAATTTATGAAACAGCGGTGTATCCAGATGAGCGCGGCTGATCAAACGCAAATGGATGGCATCCTCCAAGTCATGAACGCCGTAAGCAATGTCATCTGCTATGTTCATGATGGAACAATCAAACGATCGATAAGCACTTTTGCCATGCTTTTTGGGTTGTGGAAACTCCGCCAAAGACGTTAATCGTTGTTTATCGGCAAGGCTAAAATCTGCCATGAGCCAATCCACTTCCGGTTGTTCGCAATCGTAATAAGCCTTGGGAGGCAGCCAGTCATTGATGCGAAGGGTGCGAGGGATTGCGTCTTTGACCACAGGCAACTGCGTCGCAACGACTCTAGAACGATTGACAGGGTATTTAAGAATCCCTAACAACGCGCGACGCGTCAGATCAAGCCCATATTCCCCATAGCTGCGTTCCACTTTGGTCAACAACCGTAACGTCTGCGCATTTCCTTCAAAACCACCCTGTTCACACATCATGTAATTTAAGGCGACCTCCCCCCCATGTCCAAAGGGAGGATGACCAATATCATGCAGTAAACAAATCACATTCATTAAATCGTCCTGAGGAAGAAGATTGACGGCGATGTGCTCTTGATTGATTTTAGAGTTGCGCACGATGCTGCAACCAATCGACGCGACTTCTAAAGAATGGGTTAACCGGGTACGGTGAAAATCACCCTCATCGGTGCCCAAAATTTGGGTTTTACGTTGCAATCGCCGAAAAGCTGGGCAATGAATAACCCGGGTTCTATCCCGTTCATAAGGATCGCGATGATCCTGGTGACCACGTTGATTGGTTTGTCCTGAGCGACGTTTCGTCCACATAAAAACAACTTATTTTCTTTAACAAGCCTCAAGTTTATTGCGAATGTGCAGATAACTTCAATCAAAGAGTGAAAAAAACATCTTGAGCAATGGGTTTTAGGGCAAGCCCTAGGTATTGCACTCATCGATAACAAGAATAAGGAGTAATATCATGCAAATTAAATTACGACTCATGGCAGTCTCAATTGGCGTTCTCAGTTTATCCGCGTGCATGCTGGATGGAGGGAATGATTTTTCATCCACAGGCTACAACGCAAATCCCTATCAATTGCCGTCCAACCAAACCTCTTTGCTTTACCCTGAGGGCTATGAAAACACCAGCTCCTACAATACTTACTCGACCTACAACACCAGCAACGACATGGATGCCATTGCCCCCGCCTCAGAAAATCAAGTGGTGGTTCCAGACACTTACCATGTAGGCGCTTACCGTTCACCAGCTTCACCTAAAGATGTGGATCGATCTTGGGTGACCAGCCAAAACCCCCAAGGGTATACCATTGAGTTAGCGAATGGTGAAAAAGCATCGCACGTGGCAAATGTCTTGTACAAAGCTCCCAAAAATGAGCGTATGGCAGAAGTTCAATCCCAACGTAATGGCAAACCGTATTACGAGGGTCTATACGGTAGCTACCCAACCCAAGAAGCGGCGCAAGAAGCATTGAACAAGCTACCTGATGACGTGAAACAAAATGCCGGCATCAAAACCTGGGGAAGCGTGCAAAACACTGTGGAATAGGATGTCAGGGCTTTTTCTGCTACGCCATGGCCGCCTTCCTTGGCCATGGTATGTCTATTGTTTGACAGCAACCACCAACGCTAATTTTACAATACCCGGCGTATCGGTGTGATCGACACTCAATTGTTGAATGGTGAAGGTGTATTGCTTGTTCATGTCCGAAAGCCAATTTATAAAGGCATTGTAAGGCACGGTCTCAAAAGTCAATTGAATATCGCCCGAGCCGGTTTGTTGCAATTGATGGGGGTAGCGATGAAACGAGGTCGCTTTTAACTGTGTTGCCAGTACCGATAATAATTGGCCATTGGACAGTGTTTTTGGAGACGGATGCGAAGCTGATTTTTGACGTACTTGCTGCATCCAAACGAGCGTGGCTTGGTTTTCACGCAATTGCAGGGACTGCTCTTCAATGCGTGCCACAAGGGGTGAATAGACCCCGGCATACAACAAATAAAAAAAACCAACCACAACAGCTCCACCCAACATCCAGCGTTCGCGATCGTTTAAATTCATCCAATATGTTTTCACAAACTTAGCTCCAAGGTGGCAACCACGTTTTGATCGTGCGTCGCGGCTTCCATTTGCTTTGCTTTTAAATGTTGTTGTTCCAGGCGTTGCTGAAAACGTTCTAAATCAGAGAAATCTTTCGTCGATAACGTCACCAACAAGGTTTGATTTTGAAAACGTAATTGCTGAAAATGCAGCGGTTGTTGAGCACTGGCCGTCGCTAATTTGTTCAATAATGTCCATAACATATCCTGGTTTGTTGCGTGCTCTTTGAGGAACTGGCTGATGCGAAAACGGGGACTGATCACGTGTTTAGCGTCCGGGAAAAAATCGTGATAAATAATGGCTATTTCTTGATTTAAATCCGCATTTTTAGCAGACAGAGCATGCAAGGTCACCCCATGAATGATCAACAAACTGAGCAGCCAAAACCCCGCAAATAACGCACTCAACAGATACCAACGGCGGTGAGAAGATTGTTTCGTGGTATGCCGCAATTCCCCTTGGCAAAGGTTCAACGGATGGGTGTTTAACAACCGTTTAGCAATCCAAAGCAATGAAGAGGTTTCTTGCAAAGCCGTGGTTGGTAAATGCGCGACAGACGCACTGTCACTAAAAAGGAGCACCGTTGTGGTTTTGCCGTGAGGGGAAGTGATATACATAGGCGCCAGCTCAACACTCAACGCCCCTTTAAAGTCTGGGCTAGCAATCAATAGATTGGACGATGTGACGATGGTTTGATCCTTATCCAGAGCCATCCAATCCAACGTGATGGCATGAAAAACCAAGTGCATAGCGGTTAAGTGTTTCATGACTTCAAGCAAATATTGCCGATCGATTGCGGCCACCAAATACCGATTGTTTTCGTAACGCTTCGCATCAAAAGCAAAATGCAATGTGGAAACTGGCTGAGCCAATTGCTCTTCCAATGCAAAAGGAACCGCTGCCCTGATTTTTTGTTCACTTAATTTTGGCAGTTCAAGCTCATACAAACTGCTTATTTCACTGGATAAAACGACGATGGTGCGAGCATTTACTTGCAAAACCCTTATTTCATCCAGTGTCCGAAGTTCAAGCGGTGCGGCAATATTTCCTTCCGCATCCAGGCATAGACTAAGACAATTTTCCTTATCAAAATGATGATAAAACAAGAAACAAGTTATCAAACGATCATTCCTTATGCGTCAAAGTAGCCAGCTGCCGCGGACACAGGTTGGGCCAAAGCCCGTAACCCTCAAGCTCCTTGTATCTATGCGGCAGAAGCACGTGAATGCTGCATCGCCGTACGCAATTGTTGCGACAATAAATACACCACCAATGCATATTGAGGGCTGGTGTTGTAATGCGTTATCACATAAAAATTGGGGTAAGCAACCCAATATTCTTGACCCTGATCGGTGGTTAATTCAATCACCCCAGCCTTTGCCGGATGGCGCCATTTAAAATGGTCTGGTTTTAAGCCCGATGCGATCAAATGCTGGTACGAATAATCAGGAAATTTGCTGTTCACCGTCAATTTTTTATAATTTTTACCCGTGACAATAGCAGGTTGCGCCACTTCTTCGTTTAATTTCCAACCGTGTTTGTAAAAATAATTGGCCACGCTACCAATCACATCTTGGTCTTCTTCAATCAGATCAGGACGGCCTTTGCCACTAAAGTCCACCGCATAAAACCGGTAGCTGCTTGGCATAAATTGCGGCTTACCTATCGCCCCAGCATAAGACCCCATGTACTTGGTGGCAGGTACGTTATGGTCTCGGCAAAGCAAAAGGTACTCTTTCAATTCTTTGGTAAAAAATTCCGAACGCTTAGGGTAGTCAAAGGCGAGTGTTGTTAATGCATCCAAAACCCGGTAATTGCCCTGATGCTTTCCGTACAATGTTTCGACACCAATAATGGCAACGATCACATCAGCAGGCACGCCAAATTGGTGTTGCGCACGCTCCAATGTTTTTTGATTTGCACGCCAAAACGCAATACCCTCATCGAGACGTTGTTGGGTCAGAAACAAGGCTTTATAGACATCCCAGTTTTTTTTCTCATAGGGCCTGTCCATGGATTCAATGATCTGTGGTTGAAATTTTGCTTCGTTCAAAACAGCAACCAATTGATTTTTATTAAAATGGTGTTGAGTCACCATCTGTTGAATGAATTTCTTAACATCTGGACGTTGCGTTAACGGCTCAGACGCAAATGAATAAGCGTGAACAAAGAACATCATCACAACCAAACAACCCTTAATAATTCGCAGCATTTTTAACCCTCAAAACCAAATCATTTACCGATCATCCTTTTATTTTTACTGTTTTGCAACGTCTACAACCATGATCATGAAGATATTGCCTTGCTTAAACCAAATTTTAGGCTAAAATAGCGCAATTTACTCGCAGGCATTTTCAGTTGAGCGACTTAACGCGAATTCGTAATTTTTCCATTATAGCCCATATCGACCATGGCAAATCCACTTTGGCTGATCGATTCATTCAATTATGCGGCGGCCTTTCTGATCGTGAAATGGGTGCGCAAGTGCTTGACTCCATGGACATTGAGCGTGAGCGCGGCATCACCATTAAAGCGCAAAGCGTGTCATTAAATTACAAAGCACGTGACGGTAAAACGTATTTATTGAATTTTATTGACACCCCCGGCCACGTTGATTTTAGCTACGAAGTCTCGCGTTCACTGGCCGCTTGCGAAGGTGCGATTTTAGTGGTCGATGCCGCCCAAGGTGTTGAAGCCCAAACCGTAGCGGTCTGCTACACCGCGATCGATCAATCGCTCGATGTGCTACCGGTGCTGAATAAAATTGATTTACCCCAAGCAGAACCCGAACGCGTCATCTCAGAAATTGAAGACATCATTGGCGTGGACGCGCAAGATGCGATTCATGTGAGTGCAAAAAGTGGTTTTGGCGTGGAAGACGTGCTGGAAGCTATTGTTACCCGTATCCCTCCTCCCCAAGGCGACATTGATGCCCCCTTGCAAGCCTTGATCATTGATTCTTGGTTTGACAGCTACCTGGGGGTGGTGTCTTTGGTCCGTATTATGCAGGGTACCCTTGCTCGGGGTAACAAAATGCAGATCATGTCAACCGGCAAAAGTTACGAAGTGAATCAAGTGGGTGTGTTTACGCCCAAACGTACCCCAACCGACAGCTTAAAAGCAGGCGAAGTGGGTTATGTTGTCGCGGGCATCAAAGAAATCCAAGGGGCACCTGTGGGCGATACCCTAACCCTTGAAAAAAACCCAGCTCAAAAACCCTTGCCTGGTTTTCAACGGGTTAAACCCCAAGTGTATGCGGGCTTGTTTCCAATCAGTTCTGACGATTTTGAAGATTTTCGTGAAGCCTTGGCCAAATTGAGTTTAAACGATGCTTCACTTTTTTATGAACCAGAATCTTCAGAAGCGCTTGGCTTTGGTTTTCGTTGCGGCTTTTTGGGCATGCTGCACATGGAAATTGTTCAAGAGCGTCTTGAGCGGGAATACAATTTGGAATTGATTTCCACAGCCCCCACCGTTATCTACCAAATCATCAACACCAAAGATGAAACTGTTTTAATCGACAACCCCTCCGCCTTGCCCCCTGTTCAGCAAATAAAGAAAATGTTTGAGCCCATTGTGCGCGCCAATATTTTAGTGCCACAAGATTACTTAGGCCCAATCATCACACTTTGTGTGGAACGTCGCGGTATGCAAGTGAACATGACGTACAGTGGCCGGCAAGTGTCCGTCACCTATGATATTCCGATGAGTGAAGTTGTTTCTGATTTCTTCGACCGGCTGAAATCTGTTAGTCGAGGTTATGCCTCTCTCGATTACAATTTTTTGCGTTTTGAAGAAGCGGACTTGGTCAAAATGGATGTGTTGATCAATTCGGAACGTGTCGATGCACTGTCCGTGATTGTCCATCGCAGCGCCGCTCAAAACCGGGGCCGTGCCTTGACCGATAAAATGCGCGAATTAATTCCTCGGCAAATGTTTGATGTGGCCATTCAAGCAGCTTTGGGCAGCCACATCATTGCCCGGCAAACCGTAAAAGCACTGCGCAAAAATGTGATTGCCAAATGTTATGGTGGTGACGTTTCCCGCAAACGTAAGCTGCTTGAAAAGCAAAAAGCCGGTAAAAAGCGTATGAAACAAGTCGGTCATGTCGAAATTCCCCAAGAAGCGTTTATGGCAGTTTTTCAAACGGATAGGAAAAAATAATGAATTTTGCACTTTGTTTGGTCATTCTTACGGCAGTTAGTGGGATCATTTATTTACTTGATGTCCTGATTTGGTCTAAAAAGCGCAAGACTCAACAACAACCCAGCCGGTTGATTGAATATTCACGCTCTTTTTTCCCTGTGTTTTTAATTGTGTTACTGCTGCGCTCCTTTCTTGTTGAACCGTTTCGAATTCCATCAGGGTCCTTGGAACCCACGTTATTGGTCGGTGATTTTTTAGCAGTGAATAAATTTGCCTATGGATTGCGTTTACCCGTCTGGGAAAAGAAAGTACTGCCCATTGCCAACCCTAAGACCGGTGAAATCGTCGTTTTTCGATGGCCACCTGATCCCAGTTATGATTACATCAAACGCGTGATTGGAGTGCCAGGTGACAAAATTGCCTACCGCAACAAAACCCTCACCGTTAACGGCGTGGAAGCGAAACAAACCTTTGTTCGATACACTACGGATGAAAGCTCTGGAAACGCGGTTGCGGAATACCGTGAAAACCTCAACGGTGTTGAGCATGAAATATTCACGCGCCCCAACGTTCCAGCCGTTGATTTTGAAGTCACCGTGCCAGAAGGCCAATATTTTATGATGGGCGATAACAGGGATGATAGCGCTGACAGCCGGTTCTGGGGCTTTGTAGCTGATAAATATCTACGGGGTAAAGCCTTCCTGATTTGGATGAGTTGGAACGGCAAAACAGACATGGTGCGTTGGGATAGAATCGGACGTATGATTAAATAATCGGGGCACGCCATGCAACAGAATCTAAGACGTTTTTGCCAACGTATAGGGTATGAATTCAAACAACCCGCCTATTTAAAACAAGCGTTAACGCATTGCAGTGTCGGCACCAACAACAACGAGCGCTTTGAGTTTTTGGGTGATTCCATCTTAAGCATGGTGATTGCGCATGCTTTATTCGAACAATTCCCGCAGGAAAGTGAAGGACAATTAAGTCGGTTACGCGCCTATTTGGTCAAGGGAGAAATGTTGGCCCAAATTGCCTTGGAGATTGATTTGGGTGATTGTTTGTTTTTAGGACAGGGCGAATTGAAGAGTGGTGGTTTTCGACGTGCTTCTATCCTTGCCGACGCCCTCGAAGCTGTTTTTGCTGCGATTTTTTTTGACAGTGATTTTGTAACCACCCAACAGGTTATTTTGCGTTTGTATAAAAGCCGCCTAGAAGGAACGTCGTTGCATGATAATCTAAAAGATGCAAAAACCCAGCTGCAAGAATATTTACAAGCCCAAAAAAAGGCATTGCCTGAATACACGCTGACCAAAATTGTGGGCGAAGAACACGAACAAATGTTTTATATCACCTGCAATATTAAAGCATTGGATTTATCCGCCAGCAGTTTCGCAGACACACGCCGTAAAGCCGAACAACTCGCCGCCAAACAATTGTTAAACCAATTGAAAAGCTAACCCGTTAATTCCCCATCATCGGATTGGATGTGGCACTCTCTTCATCACTCTCACCCTCTTCATCAATCGTCTCAAACAAAGGAGTGTATCTGTTTGCGTCTTGAATATTGGTCATTAGGCGTTTTCTAAATAAACTGGTTATTTCATCACCCTCAGGGTCTGCCGTTGGATTTTCCATGGCAGTGTCCCTTAACATATGCAAATGAGCACCTTGTACAATTTTCGCCAAAAACTCATTGCTATCTGTTCCAGAACAAAAGCCTTGTTGGACTTCATCGGGGCAGTTAAACTCGGCGTGATTGCCCTGTAAGTAAAGCATACCTTCTGCCACACAATGTTCATTGTTAGTGAATAAAATGAGTTGTGCTGGACGAAGCTCCTCAACAAGTTGATGCATCAATGCCGTGAGATGATCATCCCCCGCCTCCCCCAAATTCGCATCACACATCAAGCGTGTTCTGGCAATGTTGGTTAAACCTTGTAATTGTTGAATGTACATTTTAAATTCTTGCTCATTGAGCAGGTAATGCCCGCCATTTTGAGGAAGAGACAGGGTTGCAGGTTCGATGTGATCCGTTTTAGTGATCGAATAAATGCCATTCTTCAACCGCGCGACAATTTTAACCGCGCTCGGATTTTTTTCTAATTCTTGAATCGGCTTTTTTAAAGGAATAAGCGTATTATGTGTTAGATAAACGGATAACCCTGTTGGTTCATTTAGAGTGGACATTTTTACAATCTACAAACAACAGCTTCTATAATAAGTATAGAGCACAGCAACAACATATTCTATATACCCATTACGTCATGCTAAAGTGGCTGCTGAAATTGCTACATGGTTATTGTGCAACAAAAAACTCTATTATTATGGTGTTAGTGTTTTATTTTTAGATCTGAATTGGCATTCTAAGAAATTCATTGTAAATTTTCTCCATCTCGTAGTGTTGAATAATATCGCTCCAAATCGACTATACAGCGCCTCAACACTGTAATTTGTGCTTGTATAATGCTTTCGGTACTAATCCAGTCTTGGCCATTTGTACGTTCATTAAATTCAATGCGTGTATTCAATAAAAATTGTGCAATAGTTGCTTGAATACTTGCGCTTATTTCATCCTCGTGGGGTTTCGCCTCTTCGAGAAATTTTTGGATTAATTCCTGATTATTTTGTATGAATTCTCTACGTGTTTCTTCGGTCATATTTACCTCATTTGTTTTACTCGAGTTTAAGCCTTGCAACGTATTGGACTAACTTCGCAACTCCACTAGCGATGGGTATATATACAATCATAGTCTAAAATAGAATCATTCCATGCTTTAAGGAATGGCCCCCTCAATTTTCCAATTCATGGCTCAGGTCCAACCACTCATTTTCGATGCTGGTTAATTCAAGTAAAGTTATTTCGCGCTGACGGATCAAGTTTTGCAATTTTTGTTGTTCGGTGGCGTTGTACAAATCAGGATGTGCCAGCTTGTCATCAAGGGCAATCAACGCCTGCTGCGTCTTATCCAATAATTGCTCTAATTTTTTCAAACGGTTTTGTAACGTGCGTTTTTCTCGGTATTGCTGGTTGTTCGATGTTTTTGCAACGTCATCAGTTTTGTTTTCCTTGGCCTGCAGCCATTGGTGATAATCATCCAAATCCCCATCAAACGCTTGCACTTGTTTTTGAAAAACCAAATAAAAATTATCAACCGTGGTGCGCAATAAATGGCGATCATGGGAAATCAAAATAAGCGCCCCCTCATAGCTTTGCAAAGCAATTTCAATCGCTGCCCGCATGCTTAAATCCAAGTGGTTGGTGGGTTCATCCAATAAAAGTAAATTAGGTTTCATCCAAACCAATTTAGCCAACGCCAAACGCGCTTTTTCGCCCCCAGAAAAATGCTCAATAGGGTGCGTGGCCATGTCACCTATAAAATTAAACCCGCCTAAATAATCACGGATGGTTTGTTCTCGTGCATCAGGGGAAAGGTGTTGAATCGTGGCAATGGGGCTTAGTCTGCAATCCAATTGCTCCAATTGATGTTGCGCATAATAACCAATTTTTAAATGAGCTGCGCGGTATACCGTCCCTGATAACGGCGCAAGAGAGCCGGTCAATGATTTAATAAACGTGGATTTACCCTCACCATTGGGCCCTAACAAGGCCAAGCGATCGCCTGGATTCACCACCAGATTCACCCGTTTTAAGATCACTGCAGGTGCTTGATAGCCCATGTCCACTTGCTCACAACGCAACAAAGGATTGCCTGCTCGCGGGGATGGAAAAAAAGAAAAGGTAAACTCGGAATCAACATGCGCCTGCGCCACCAGGTTTATTTTATTGATGGCGTTGAGACGGCTTTGTGCTTGTTTGGCTTTGGTGGCTTTCGCTCGAAAACGTTGCACAAAGTCCATCATGTGATTGATTTTCTGTTGTTGCTTTTCATAAGTGATTTGTTGCAGCGCCAGTTGTTCAGCGCGGGTTTGTTCAAAACGGCTGTAGTTGCCTGCGTATAAAAATAAATTTTGTTGTTCAATGTGTAAAATGTGCGTCACAAACGCATCTAAAAATTCACGATCATGTGAAATCAAGACCACACTGCTTGGGGATTGCTTGAGCCAACGTTCCAACCAAAAAATTGCTTCCATGTCCAAATGATTGGTTGGTTCATCCAACAGCAATAAATCAGCAGGTTTCATTAAGCAGCGGGCCAAGCTTAATCGCATGCGCCATCCCCCGGAAAAGCTATTCACTGCCGCTGTTTGTCCCTCATAGCTAAAACCCAGGCCGGCAAGAATGGTCGCAGCCATGGCCGGTTTACTGTAACCCGCTGTTTGGTTAAGGCGTTCATGGCAAACCAAAACTTCGGCATCATCCCCTTGTTGTTGCGCATGGGTTAAACGCTGTTGCAAGGCCAGGTATTCTTCATCGCCGGCTAAAACAAAATCAAGGGCACGTTCATCGCTGTCTGGCAATTGCTGTGAAAGATGGCTGATACGCAAATGGGGATTGAGCAAACAATCACCCATATCGGCCAATAATTTACCCAATATAAGATCAAATAAACTGGATTTACCACAACCATTGTTGCCCACTAAGCCAATTTTTTGCTTTTCATGGAGACTTACACTGGCTTGTGACAATAAGATTTTTGTACCTCGGGATAGAGTAATTTGGCGCAGTGTCAACATAACAGGCTATAAATTTAGATATTGTTAGCGATTCTAACATCGATGGGATCGTTTCGAAATATTTATGCAAAATCATCTAACGGGCACGGGCGCAGCTTAAGGTCACTGGATTGCTCCGTCGCTACGCTCCTCGCGATGACGGAGTTAAGAGACAACCGTCATCGCGCCATCCATTCCTAATGAAACCACATGACATTGCATTGATTTTTTATGGCAGCTTGCAACAAGCCAATGAGGGGTACCGCTCGATGGGATAAACTGATTTCTGGCTCCTCCTCATCATCACTGGCAGGCAATGACGTGGCGGGTTTGTTTTTTTTATGGGCCAAAGCATTTTGCAATTGCTCAAGTGCCGCAGGGACATCATCGGCTAGAATAGCACCCGGTACGGTGCCACTATGACCCATCAAGTGCAACAACTGAGCCGCTATATCACCAAACATGGTAATGTTTTCATGCGCTTCACAAGCGAAGGTGACTAACATAAAAAAACCTAGATTCATGAATCATAAATCTAGGTTATATCGAACCGAATAAAGTGGCAAGGTTTAAATGAAGTTAGGTGTTGCTGTAGGAGCGCGATCGCGAATCATCATACTCTTCACCGTCGCTATCATATTGCGAACCCTGCGCTGTTTGTTGCGGCAGTACCCTGCTCCAATGTTGCTGAACGCGTTGACGTTGTTGCTGAGTTGAACCACCTGCACTACTCGAAGAGGTTAGACCATTTCGCAAAGGTGTTTGTTGATGATTCCCCTGTTGCCGCGCGGATGTATATTGTTGTTGCTGATGGTGATGACGTGGACCATTTGTTGCGGTAAGTATTGGAGCATTTGCACCGCCAGGAGGGGAACCTGGGCCGCCAGGAGCTCCTGGACCGCCATTACCGGATAAATAAGCAGCCGCAAGGTACACACCCGCACCAAAGGACATCAACGTACGCACAGCCAAAGACATCACATTAGCGAGGATTTCATAGCTCACCAAAAAATCATACACAATAATGCTTAGCAAAGAAACAAAGCATTTATAAAGATGCTCGCCGGCTTCGGTAAAATCCAACGTCACTAAATTAATGACCGCTAAAGCCAACTCGTACATCCAATTGTAGGTGTGATACCACGATAAAGCGTAGCAAGTGAGCGGTTTAATGAACAAGGCTTTGACATCGTTTTGAAAATCTTCCGCCGATTCGAAGGGTGACAAAAATGTGACGTTACCCACAGGCGACCACCAATTTTGAAATTGGTTAAAAAATAAGCTCGGCTGCGTTCTTTGAAATGTTTTTTTCAAACCGGCATCATGATAGCGTTGCAACCGTTCTTTTTGGATATCTTGAAACATAGAACTTTACTCCAGAAATCGAAAACATGGAGTGTATATTATTAAACAATACAGATCAAATATCTTTTTGTTAGATCAAATTGGAGACAAAAATCACGGTTTTGATAATTTTTTAATCATCGCATTGAGATCGTCCACTTCGCCAGAATGGTGGTAGTAAATTCGGTTATAGCGACCATCAATGATGCACAGCGGTTCTTGAGGTTGGTCTTTAAGTTGTTTAAAAATCCAATAAATACCTTTGTAATTTGTTTGCTTGATATCCAACAAAAGTTCCAACATTTTGTCTTCTTCAAACTCAGAATGCGTGCAGACCAAGCCAGCCGTTTCGTTCGATATTCTATACGCAATATGATTTTCTTTCATCATGAACACCCAAGCAATCCAGTTAACACCCATATCGGCTGCACCTGGATTAACTTTAGTGCATTGCGTCAAATCACTGTGCCGCTTTACGGGCGCGGCTCGGATGCTTCAGCGCGTTGGCGAATTTTTTCCAAAGCATTGTCCACGCGTGCTAACACTCGCTTTTTTCCCAACAACGCCAACGTTACATCGATAGAGGGCGAGATGCTGCTGCCGGTAATGGCGACGCGCAAAGGCTGAGCTATTTTTCCCATATTGATGTTAAATTCAGCGCTGATATCGTTGATGCAAATTTGCAAGGCGTCACGTTGCCAATCATCAACGTGCTGCAATCGTTCGCGAAGGGCTTCGAGGGGAGCCAATACGACCGGTCGCAAATGTTTTTTAACCGCATCATCTTCATATTCGATGTCATCTTGATAAAAATAACGGCTTTTTTCACACATTTCTGCCAATGTTTTACAACGCTCGGCTTGTACTGCAACGAGTTCTGCCAAGGCTGGACCATCTGCACAATCCATCCCTTGTGATTGAAATTGCCATGCCAGTGCTGCCGCCACATCGTCCGGCTGATCACTTTTCATGTAATGCTGATTGAGCCAATGCAATTTTTCATAGTTAAAACTCGACACACCGCGGCTTACATTTTTTAAATCAAACGTTGCGATCATCTCTTCGACAGAAAAAATTTCTTGATCGCCATTCGACCAGCCTAAACGCACCAAATAATTCAGCAAAGCATGCGGCAAAAACCCAGCTTCTTTGAATTGCAAAACACTGACCGCACCATGACGTTTCGATAAGCGCTTACCATCGTCCCCCAATATCATGGGCAAATGAGCAAACACCGGGACCGGCGCATTGAGCGCTTTAAATAAATTGATTTGGCGAGGCGTGTTGTTGATGTGATCATCACCGCGAATTACATGGGTGATTTCCATGTCCCAATCATCAATGACCACTGCAAAATTGTACGTTGGGTGCCCGTCCGAACGGATTAAAATCAGATCATCCAACTCTTGGTTTTCAACATGGATATCACCATACACTTCATCGGTGAAGGACACCGTCCCCTGTTGAGGGTTTTTAAAACGAACGACATACGATGCCCCATCCGCAGGTAAGTTTTTTTCACGGCAAAAGCCATCATAACGAGGTTTTTCTTTGGCATTCAATTGTGCTTCACGTAGCGCTTCTAAACGCTCCTTACTGCATCGACAACGGTAGGCCTTGCCTTCGCTTAATAATTGATTGGCCAACGATAAATAGCGCTCATAGCGTTTCGTTTGATAATAGGGGCCTTGATCATGCGCAAGACCTAACCATGCCATGCCATCGAGAATCGCTTGCACCGACTCTGCGGTAGACCGCTCTTGATCGGTGTCTTCAATTCGCAAAACAAATTCACCTTGATGGCGTTTTGCATACAACCATGAAAACAAGGCAGTACGCACCCCGCCAACATGTAAAAATCCCGTTGGGCTCGGTGCAAATCGTGTACGAACAACCATTCATTTTTCTCCAAAAGAAGACCGTGTGCTGATGAGAGCCGTTTGACAAAACCTTCCCCGACCGCAAAGGCTTAAGACCTCGAATTATGGCCAAAAACCATGTATAATACTCGACTTTGGTTGTTACGAAAAGCAATCCGCGGAAAGGAAAGCGTATGAAGAAGCTGGGCATAAAATACCAACTTCGAATGATCACATTGATACCCGTTTTGCTGGTGGCAATGGTATTCGCCTATTTTTACAATTATCAGTACAACGCTGACTTGAAAGAACACATGGCGCGTTTGGGCGAGGCTTATATCAATCAGCTGTTGCCGATTGCGCAATTTGCAATGTCCCGAGATGATAACCGCGCCTTGCAAGAATTGATTGACTCATCAAGCATTAATCCAGAAATTAAATCACTCGCTTTTTACAACACCAAAGGGCAATTGGTGGCCTCCCTGGGGAACAACCAAGTGCTGCATAATCCGTTTAGCCCCCCGCAATTCATCAACAATAAAGTCATCAGCAAGCAAGTGACCCCTTATGCAATTAATTTTATAGCACCGATCACCACGTCAAAACTATCCCTTTCACCCACGACCCCAACCAGCATTTTAAACCCAGCCAACGCGGGTACTGATAATTTTCTCGGGTGGGTCTCCCTCAACATGGACAGCAAGTTTATGTTGATCAAACGTTATCAGATGTACATCGCATCCATTTTTATTATTTTAGCGGGCCTCATCATTAGCCTAACCGTCCATTATGTTTTGTCCAGACACGTCTACCAGCCCATTGCTCGATTACGGCGGAGCATGAAACAAATTCTTCTCAATGAATTTGAAACAGAAATTAAATTATCAAGCAGCGGCGAGTTAGGTATTATTGAACAAGGCTGCGCGCATTTACAACAAAAACATTTGAGTTCCATTTGCGAACTCAATCAGCACATTGAAACAGCCACGCATGATTTGCAGCAAAGTTTAGAATTACTCGAAGAAAAAAACATCCAGTTGTCCATGGAAAAAAAGAAAACCGAAGAAAAAAGTCGACAAAAATCAGAGTTCATTGCCAACATGAGCCATGAAATTCGCACCCCAATGAATGGCATTATCGGTTTCACCAACGTTTTATTGGAGAGCAAGTTAGACCCTCTGCAGCTGGATTATGTGAAAACCATTAAATCGTCTGCCCAAGATTTACTGGCCATCATCAATGATATTTTAGATTACTCCAAAATGGACGCAGGCAAATTGCATTTAGACTGTATTCCACTCAATATCCGAATTTGTATCGATGAAGTGTTGGCCTTGATCGCCCCGAATGCCCACCACAAAGGCATTGACTTAATCCCTGCCACAGCAATCGATGTGCCCAAAACAGTGTTGGGTGATCCTTGGCGTTTAAAACAAATCATCAGCAATTTGGTGAGCAATGCCGTTAAGTTCACCGACTATGGCTATGTGCTCATCCGCACCTCCATCGAAAATGAAACCGATAAAGATTACACATTTTGTATTGCGGTCACAGATACAGGCATTGGTATATCAGCCAGCGATCAAACCAACTTGTTCAATGCGTTCAATCAGGGTGACACCACCATCACCCGGCACTATGGCGGTTCAGGATTAGGGTTGGTTATTTGTAAAAAATTGGCAGAACACATGCAAGGCCGCATCGTTATCCAGAGCGAGCTTCACAAAGGCACCACGTTTTCTGTGTCCATCAAATTGGCCAAATTGGCCGCGTATGAAGTGGAAAAACATCAAACCAACCGTTTTGCAAATTTAAAAGTCATTTGCTTTGATGATAATCCTTTGCATTTAGAAGCCTTGTGCAATGGTTTGGGCTATTGGGGCATCAATTGCATTCGCGTGCATGCATTTAATCAATTGGAACATGCGTTTGAGGAGCATCCAGACAGCCAACTTGCCTTTATCAATGTGAATCAAAACTGTGAACAACAAGTCTCGGCGGTCATCACCAAACAAACAACCAAGTGCCTGCTGGTTTCTAAATGGTTTATCCAAGATTACAAAGCATTGGGCGCCCATGGCCTATTGTTTAAACCCCCCAATATCCAAAAACTACATGATGCCGTTGAGTCGGTGTTGAACCAAACCGTTATCGCGCAAACAACGCCAGTGGAAGTGCATGCCCTACGGACTCAATTACGAAAAAATCACCCGGTGGTGTTGATTGCTGAAGACAACCCGGTGAATCAAATGTTATTTAATTCTCTACTGGGTGAAAATGCTTCAATAGAAACGGTGGATGATGGTGAACAAGCCATAGCAATCTGTGATCGCAAACGTTTTTCCATTATTTTGCTTGATTTGCAGATGCCGAAAGTGAATGGTCTGGAAGCCTCGTGGAGTATTCGTCAAGAATCCATGTTAAATAAAAACACCCCTATCATTCTCTTAACCGCCAACGACAGTGATGTTAACCAAGAATACCTGCAAAAAGCAGGCGTTGATTTGTGTTTACAAAAACCCATTGATGAAAAACAATTGTTGTTTCATTTGATTCAATTTTTAGAAAAAACCACGAACACCGCCATCAATTGGCCGTTGTGTGTACAAAAAGTATCTGGAAATCATGCTTTAGCAGTTGAATTTCTAGCGCGTTTTGTGGAAGAATTACAAAAAAATCGTGAAGAATTTCAGCAATTATACGACGACCATGATATAAAGAATATCGAACGACTTGCCCATAAATTACATGGCGCTTGTTGTTTTTGCGGTGTGACACAGCTGCAAAGCTCCGTGGCAAGTTTAGAAAATTTAACACGCCATGCGGAACAAATTGAGGAGCTACAAGCTGCTTTTACGCAGTTACTTGAATGCATCGATGCCGTACTCACCGAGTACCAGCGCTCACATCATGCTTACGAGACCTCGGAAGTAAACACCATCCAATAAAGGGATTAATAGGAGAAACGATGACCGTTAAGAATGCAATTTATGCTCAATCAGGTGGTGTGACCGCCGTGATCAATGCTTCCGCCTGTGGACTTATTCAAACTGCTCGTCAATTTCCAGACAAAATTGGCAAAGTATTTGCCGCCAAAAACGGAATTTTAGGTGCATTGCACGAAGAACTCATTGACACCTCTCTTGAATCCGACGAGGACATTGCCAAACTTCTAAACACGCCTTCTGGCGCATTTGGCTCTTGCCGCTATAAATTAAAAGATGACGGCGACGAGTTCGATCGTTTATTGGATGTTTTTAAAGCGCACGACATCGGCTACTTTTTTTACAATGGTGGCGGCGACTCGCAAGACACTGCCAATAAAGTTGCCATGATTAGCCACAAAGCCGGCTACCCTGTAACGTGCATTGGCATTCCTAAAACGGTGGACAATGATTTGCCGTACACGGACTCATGCCCAGGATTTGGCTCCGTTGCAAAATATGTGGCGGTTTCAACCCAAGAAGCCGGTTTTGATGTGGCCTCCATGTGTGCGACTTCCACCAAAGTGTTCATTTTGGAAGTGATGGGCCGCCATGCAGGCTGGATTGCTGCAGCAAGTGGCCTTGCTGGCAAGCAGCAAAATGAGCCTCCACACATTATTTTATTTCCAGAGATCCCATTCCAAGAAGCACGTTTTTTAAGACGCGTAAAAGATTGCGTCCGTGATTATGGTTACTGTGTTGTCGTCGTTTCTGAAGGGCTTCGTAATACGCAAGGGCAATTTTTAAGCGAAGCAGGCTCTCGGGATGCGTTCGGCCATGCTCAATTGGGTGGCGTTGCACCCATTATTGCGCAAATGGTTAAAAATAAATTGAACATTAAATTTCATTGGGCCGTTGCAGATTATTTACAGCGCTCCGCACGTCATATTGCATCGAAAGTCGATGTGGAACAAGCGTACGCCTTGGGCAAGGCGGCCGTGGAATTGGCCCTGAGTGGTCATAATGCCATCATGCCCACCATCATCCGAGAGCATGATTCTCCCTATCGTTGGTCAATCGGTCATGTCCCTTTGGATAAAGTGGCCAATCAAGAAAAAGAAATGCCTGCTGAATTTATTGGTGAAGATGGCATGAGCATCACCGATGCCTGTCGACGTTACCTTACACCGCTGATCCAAGGTGAGGCTTACCCTCCCTTTGTGGGAGGATTACCGGATTATGTTCGACTAAAAAACCAGCTGGTTGAAAAGCAATTGTAAGAAGGCTAAATTCGGCAATTGCTGGGGCGGTATTTGGGCAACAAAGTGCCACCTGTGCACGTCCAGGTGATTTCACCACTTTTTTCAACGAATGGTTTTAAAATAACCGTACCTCCACCAGCAAGCGACGTGTAAGCAATGATGATTTCACCGGTTTTATCAGCAATTGCAATGGAGGCGACATTCGCAGTCGGCGATGGGCTTACATAACCCGTGGCGATTTGATTTTCGGGCAACCCATTGTTGGACATCACGGTTTCAGTGACGGCCAATTTAGCTGGCGCTACTAAATTAAATCCCTCCACCACGCGCGCGCGCACTAAATAATCTTGATACGCAGGAATTGCCACTGCAGCTAGCACACTAATAATGATAATGACCATCATCAATTCGATGAGGGTAAAACCTTTTTGTTGCATAATATTCTCCACTAAACAATTGAGATTCTGCTCGTTATGAGTATAATTTAGTGCTCTTGAATAACGATTATTCTTTATGACCCGAGCACAACGCATGTATGATGCCCTAACTGGTGCTTTAACGCCAGACGCTTTGACCGTGACCAATGAATCACAGAATCACAATGTCCCTCAAGGCTCAGAAACCCATTTTAAAATCGTTGCTGTCTCAAAGCACTTCGTCGGACTATCCCGGGTGGAACGCCACCGTTTAGTCAACACCCTCCTCAAATCGGAATTTGACGGAGGCTTACATGCCTTGAGTTTATTTCTTTACACAGCAGAGCAATGGAAAAACGTTGAAAACAACTTAATCCAATCTCCTCCTTGCCAGCATCAATAACCTTTTATCATTATGGAATGAAACATTAAATCATGAAAAAATTACTAACCATCCTAACGTCTCTCTTATTATCCACTTCCGTATTGGCAGACGAACTACGTTGTGGGTATTTGCACATCGCCATGATCAATAACACCGGACACAATTGCATTTTAACCGGCAAAAAGGTCATCAACAGTTACCGTGTGGACGGCGCAATTCCTGAATTTATCCCCAACAACACCCTAACCCCTTCCTTTCGAATACAACAAACCTACACCAGCGGTCCTCAAATTTCGTTGGAATACCAATGTGAAAACAAAACCATTAAAATTACATCGCAACAAGATTATTGTTTCATGGCGGCAGGGCAAATCACAGGAAAAACCCAACTGTCCAACAACGCCCATGCTGATTATGCAACAATGACGGGCAGTTATTGGGGTGACATTCATGGTCAAATTATTTGGAAATTTTATTAGGCGTATTGACAGCTAATTGCACTGGTTTTTCACAACAGTACGTCAAGGGCAGGTCTTGTTCGTTTCATTGTCTTTAGTGCTTTGCTCAAGCCCATCATCGTTGATGGGTACAAACCACGGTAAAAGCATGCCCATTACCGCCAAAAACGTGATCCCGGCTTTAAGCTCTGCGGAAAGAGTAGAGGAACACGAATGCGGTTTATGTGTTGTTTTTAGAAATAAAATCAAAAGTAAACTTTTGAGGCAAGACCCTTCTCTTAAGGCATGATAGGTTAATGACAGGCTGCAAAATGCGTGGAACGTTTCAGACCCATCACATTTTCCTGTGAATGCTTGGGATGCCAGCATAGCCATGTGCCATACAACCCCGCCCTGCAACACGGCAAAACCGGTGTTTTTCCGATTAAAAAAAGCGCCCAATTGAATGGTCTGAAAAAACGATGGCATACCGCTCCTTAACTTTATTTAATATGTTCGGAAGGTCATTTAAACCATACTTATCAAACCATTTAAAATCAATAGCTTACTCTAAATTTTTTATGGATATTCCCCATCCTACCTTCATCCAAAGTCCAAATCGCTCTAAAACAAGATCTTCCTAAAAAATGAGTATATAATGATTATTTATTTTAAGGTCTGGTAGCTATGAAAGCATGGTCTTCTGAGAAAATTTCAGTCTTGGCGCTTGTTTTACTGATCACAGGGGCCATTGATAGTATTCGCAATTTACCCGCAACCGCATTGTTTGGCTCGTCCTTAATTTTTTTCTTTATTTTTTCGGCAGTGGTGTTTTTAATTCCAGTCGCCTTGGTTTCAGCAGAGCTATCATCCACCTGGTCGGAAGAGGAAGGTGGGATATACAGTTGGGTCAAACATGCATTCGGGGACAATATGGCCTTCTTTACCATATGGTTGCAGTGGATAAACACCATGGTTTGGTACCCCACCATTTTATCGTTTATTGCCGGCACCTTGGCTTATTTAATCAATCCCGAGCTCGCTCAAAACAAATACTATTTAATTGGTGTTATTCTTGTTGTTTTTTGGTCACTTACCTTTTTGGGATTATCGGGGTTGAGGGCTTCGGCTGCCTTTGCAAGCGTTTGTGCTATTGTTGGCATGATAATACCCATGGGATTTATCATTTTATTGGCCATTATTTGGTTGTTCAAAGGCAATCCAATCGCCATTGATCTAAGTTATAAAAATTTAGTCCCCCATTGGGGCGATACCCAATCCTGGGTGTCTTTAACCGCGATCATGACCTCGTTTCTAGGCATGGAACTAGCAGCGGTGCACGTGCGAAATGTGAACCATCCCCAACGAAACTTTCCTCGTGCCATGTTTTTTTCAGTCATCCTTATTTTGATCACCATGATCTTGGGATCGCTCGCCATTGCCTTTGTTTTACCGCATGAAAAAATCAGCTTAGTCCAAGGTGTCATGCAAGCTTTCACCAATTTCTTTGAAGCGTACCATTTGACGGCATTGATGCCCATTATGGTGGTGCTGTTGTTATTAGGCAGCGTAGGCAGCATGGTGAATTGGATCATTTCTCCCGCCAAAGGTTTGCTGCTGGCAGCCAACAATGGCTTTTTACCTCAGTCACTGTACCGCTTGAACAAACACGGCATTGCTTCGCGTATCCTTTTGCTGCAAGCCGTTTTGGTCACTCTATTGTGCAGTGGCTTTTTATTGTTCCCTAGCGTGAATGCTATTTATTGGTTGTTTACAGCACTGAGCACGGAATTGTATATCATGATGTATGTCATGATGTTTATCGCAGCACTTCGCTTAAAAAGCAAATTTGCTAACCTACCCCGACCTTTTGCAATCCCGGGCAAACGTTTCGGGTATTATTTTATCTGCTTATTGGGGTTGGTGGGTTGCACCATCACGTTGATCGTGGGGTTTTTTCCTCCCGCGGAAAGCATTGAAATGGGCGGCGCCAACCATTTTCGTTGGGTGTTTAGTTTAGGTATTTTACTCATGCTTTTCCCGGCAGGGTTGTTGTACCTGTTTCGTACCAAAAGCAGGCGTTGATGCCAAACAGTGATGTTTACCCATTCTGAATTACTGAATATGTCGATTAAATCCATGGATTGATGCAAGATACGGATAATAACAACGCCATAATCTGTTATTTTTAGAAAAATCACATGAGATCCTACGTTGAATGCGCGTAAATTTGAGTTCACATAATCGCACTTTCGAGAAATCCAAGGATCATCTGCAAGATAAAGGATCATCTGCAAGATATTGGAAACTTAATTCAATTGCTGCAATATAATCCTCTGTTCTTTGAATACCAAACTCTCTGACACTATATAAATAGATGCTTTCAAGATCATCTATAGCCTTTGGATAAAGGCGGTATGTTTTATTTGTCATGAGTTTTTTTCTTCATTTTCTTGAGAAATTCTTGTGCATTCCACGCCACAGGATCACCGCTTCCCTCCCCTTCATGTATTAGATGTCGTAATTGTTCAAGTTTAGATTTGGCTTGTTTTTCGCGCAGTAATCGCAGCGATTCTCTCAACACTTCACTATTGCTTCTATAATCCCCTGATTCAACAAGGTCTTCTACATAGCGACGAAGCTCACTACCCAAATCAACTGTCATTGTACGAGCCATAAACACCTCAATAAATGTAAAATTATGTCTTATATTTAATAAAATAAGACATTTTCTTACATTTCAAATCAAACGCGCGATGAGTTGTTGATGAATGTTATCAAAACCACGGTTGCTCATGATTAAAATTGCATCGCCAGGCCGAGCTACTTCAGTCACTAAATCAACAATTTCACGGGTATTGGGTAATAAATGAAAAGGAATAGACCAATGTTGGGTGATGTCATCCAACGAAAACTGCGTTGGATTTAGAATATACGCCTCGTTTGCTTCGTTTAAAGCATGCTGCATTTCTTGGGCATGTACCCCTGAGCGCATGGTGTAGGAAGCAAACTCCAAAACCACTAAAATTCGTTGATGACGACCACTTTGTTTTAAAGCCCCAATGGTTTTTGCAATGGCCGTAGGATGGTGGGCAAAATCATCGTAGACGGTGATGCCATGCTGATTGGATTTCACTTCTAAACGGCGTTTAACCGGAGAAAACTGTTGCAATGCTTCAGCAGCAACCCTCGGATCAACCCCCGCATGGTAAGCCGCAGCAATCGCCGCCAAGCCATTTTCAACGTTAAAACGGCCAATTAAAGACCAATTAACGTCTGCAACAGGTTGCTCATTGTGCCAAACTCGAAACGAAAACCCCTGATCCTTTAGCAATTCAGCACGCCACGTGGCATTGCCAGATAACGCCGTGTCATCAATAGCGCAAAATCGTCCCCGTGACAACACCTCATTCAGTGCCAAGTCATCGCGTGGCTTGATCACGACACCCGTGCTCGGAAGGGTTCTTAACAAATAGTGAAATTGTTGTTGGATGGCCGCTAAATTTTCATAAATATCAGCGTGATCAAATTCCAGATTATTTAACACGGCAATTTGTGGTCGATAGTGCATGAATTTGGGCCGTTTATCAAAAAAAGCCGTATCGTATTCATCGGCTTCGATCACAAACCATTCCCCCTGGCCCAGCCTCGCACTGGAATTAAAATCAGTGGAGATGCCACCGATTAAAAATCCAGGTTCAAGCCCCGCATGATGCAAAATAAAAGCCAACATTGACGTTGTTGTGGTTTTGCCATGCGTTCCAGAAATTGCGAGCACCCGTTTTTTTGATAAGACATGTTCAGCCAGCCATTGTGGCCCTGACGTATAATTTTTTCCCGCATCTAAAACAGCCTCTAACACCGGCATTCCACGTTTTATAGCATTGCCAACCACAACCACATCCGCTTGCAGGGCGTGCGTTGTATCATCATACCCTTCGGTCCATTCAATGCCATGAGCGGTTAAGAGGTCGCTGATCGGTGGATAGCAATTGGCATCACTGCCCGTCACTTTGTGCCCCAATTCTCGTGCTATTAAAGCCAGCGCGCTCATGAACGTGCCACTCACTCCTAATACGTGTAAATGCATAAATCACCAAAAGTTTGTTGATTGAAATTTTTCAATGGGCGTTTTTGAACAACAACGAACCGTTTTAAACCATCGAAACACTGAGAACATTGCATGCTAACAAGCCTAAGCTTGCAAGAAATCCATTTAAATATTCTTTTGAGAGTGCATGCTTATAAATAAATGTGACCGACAACAATTGCCAAAGTGTCAAAATAAATGTCATAAATAAATAGAGAACGCCAAGAAACGGAGCGAGCATTTGCTCCGTGTTGGTTTTCAATAAAAGAGGATTTAACACCAGCAACGGCACTGCAAATAAATGAATCAAGACGTGAACCATAAAAAGTGATGTTAAGGTTTGCACGGTACGATTGGCAACGTGGAACAATCGCAATAAAAAAAAAGTATAAACAAGATAAGACCCCGTCAATGCTGTTGCAATAGTGAGGGCCTTGGTGATTTGAAAATTTAATTCGACATCAGACATCAACCATTGGCAGGCAATCAATAAAAAATAAAAACAGGCCGAGAGGCCCAGCAGCAAAGGCGAGTAAACAGTGTCTGCGGGCGTTCGTTTTAATAAACTCACTTGCCAATATTGTTTAATTAATGCTAACCACATATGCTTACTCATGAAATTCTTAAAATAAAACAACTCTTATTTTTTTCTCACAATACTAATTTGTTGTACCACCGGAGTTGACCAAGGTCCAGAAATTTTATACGTGTAAGCACTGATTTTTTGCATGCTTTTATTGATAATATTACTGGCAACCCAAGTGGCTATGCCAGCGATTGGTCCTCCAGCAATCGTCGCGACCACGGGTAAACTCGCGGTAATATAGGGGGATACACGTAAATCCACATCATACATTTGTTTGGCAAGATCCAAATCCCCTTTCATGCTGGCATAAGCCACAGGACCATCAATGTAACTGTCCTCCGTCGTCATGACCCCATTCTTCAATTGAAAACTACCGGAAAAAATATCGAAACTATAACCTTGTTCCGATAAATCACTGAAATCCAATTTGAGACGGCGTGGAATCGTTTGCAAACTTAAAATGCTCAATAACCGACCCAATCCAAGTTTTTCCTCGGTTTCACTGTCCAGATGGGTGATGCGTCCATCTTTTAATGTGATGTGCACATCACCACTGGTGTGAGCAAGTGAAAAATTACGTAGCGAATAAGGCCAGCTGCCTTTGAACTGAACATCACCTTGGTGTGCTTGAACAGCCGGCGTAATTTTCCAACGTTCTAAACTTTTAGCCAAGTCGTGAATTTTCAAATCGGCCTGCACCGTGGTGTTATCCGTGCGCTGCTGCTGCACCCAATTGCCCTTTAAAGACAATTGATAGTCTGGAGACTTGATTTGGCAAGACTCCAACGTCCATTGCGAGGGAGTACTGCTGCTCGTCAAAGTCACACTGCCAATGTCCACTTTTCCCCAATTAAATTGATCAATGGTGATATTGATATTGGGAATATCATTAGGACTCAGAGCGGTTTGGTCGGAATGGCTCTTTTTTTGCCGTTCAGACGGCGGAGTGATGGTTAATTTTTCAAAATTACCAAACCATGCATTCTCCGTAGGTTTGTAAAGCAAATGAGCGGATACTGTTTTTTGCTGCAATTGCACGGCCCAATCATCCTTCGATTTCCGTGCTTTTACCGCAAAGTCGTTATAAATTTGATCAAAAATGATGAAATTATTGATCTTCACATCCACGTCACGGATGGCATCAAATCCCGGCAATGTCTTGGTCTGAGCAGGTATTTTTGCAACAACCTCATGCCAACTTAGCATATCCACAATGGGCAATGAGCCAACAATAGCAACTTGGGATGATTTTTGCGATTTAGCTTGGCCTTCACCCAAACGAATCTCACCATTTTTTAAAATAAATTTGGCGTCTGCGGATTTAAACCATAAATCAGCACTTAATCGATTTTGGTAATGAATTTGCAAATTGCTTTTTTCTTTGAAAGAGGTTAAATCAACATTTAGAGGCAGTTTTTCTGCCAAAGATTTACCAAATGGCGGCGGCAAATCGATTGCAAGCCCTTCTAATCCAGACGCAAGATGCACTACGTCCGGAACATTTGGATCGTTGTTTAAGGCAATCAACCCCTTCACGTTAAAACGGCCTTCCATCATGGTCAGCAGAGGCAAACCAAACGTGTTTCGCAACAATGCCATGGATGCAACACTTTCAATGCTAATGTTGGTGTGAGGCGTTGGCACTGCTTCATATTGGCTGATCAGCACCACAGGATCGCCATCCATGTTGCCATTTAAGCCACCTTCCGTCAGCCCGTATTCATTGAATTGCAACATGCCTGTTACGTCGTTCACTTGAACGGGTTTGGGTGTATAATGAAAAACAACGGGATTTTTATCAAAAGACAAGACCCCTTGCGCTAAAACATGATCACTTTCTGGGTACAATGGAATTTCCAACTGCAAATCCAAGCTCAGGTTGTGTTGTATCTCCATTCGTTGCCATTTCAGTAAACGATCTTTTAACGGTGAGGCGTAAATATAATTTTTTATGTCAGCCGCTGGGGCGTCTAAATTGCCGTGGATCAATAACGCTTCTTTGCCTAAACCAATGTCATTGATCACCAAATTAAGTCTATCCACAGGCATATTGCTTAAATTTGCATTGAAAATGTTCGCTTCGAGCAAACGTTTGTTCACCAATAAATCGGCATCGATATCGCGGTTGATCGGCCAATGATCGGTTATCAATAAGTCCACACCACTGAGGTGACTGGTTATAGAAAATTGTCCAGGTTGAGTATCGTATGGAAAATTAGCCAAGGAACCATCCACCACCAATTGTCCGCTGGCTTTCGCAATGTGTTTAACGTCTTCTTTTAACCATTTGTTTAATTTAGGTTTCAAATATTGGGCAGGAATGTAAGGGATCCATTGTTCCCCTTTTTTCAAAGAAAATTCGGTGGTTAAACGCAAGTTGCTTGCTTCTGGCGATAATGGATCATCAAGCACGCCCCGAGCACTGATCACCAAATCCGGATGACTCAGCACCAATCGATCCATGCCAATGCGAAAAACGTTGTTCAATGCTTTCCATTCAAACGCGGCATTCAATAAATCAAATTGAACGGCAGGCAATTTTAGCGGTTTAATCACCGTGTGCTCACCATCCAACTCTAACCGCCCTTCATTGGGCTGCCAAAACACCACGCCTGAAATTTGACTCACTGCCGGAATGTCATTTCGCGCATGCCAGCTTAAGTTGATAAATTTAGAGAGCAAATAATCCACTTGCCCATTTTTTACTTCAAGCTGTGCATCATCAAGCTGGCCCTTGAGTTTCATCGCCAAGATGGGTTCAATGAATTCAGGCCAGTTCACTTCCATGGCCAACGCTGGCTCGAGCAGGAGGGTTTTAATAAACAAACGATAAGATTGTTGAACTTTATTGTAGTCAATTTGCAACGTATTTTTTGGCCAAGCAATGCCGTTCATGGTCAATTGGATTTGATCCGAACTTAAACGCCAGCCGCTGCGTCGAGGTTTCCAGGCAAGATTGGCATCAAAATGCGAGACATATTGGTGTTTCGATTTGCCATTTTGCGCCCATTCCAGATCGTGAAGGGTTAATTTAGACTGCAAAGCAGAGAATTTTCCTGCTTTTAAATCCAGCCATGCATCCACGTTCCCTTTGCCTGTTAGCACATGGTAATTGGAGTCAGGTAAAAAACGTTGCCATTGGCTAAGAATTGCATCATGAAACCCCATGTAGGCGTGGCCACTGATTGCGGTGGGGGCAGCAGCATCAATGTGCAAATCAGCAATAATGGTGAGTGACGTCGGTGTTTTTTGCTGCAAAATGGCGTGGCCTTTGACTTTATAATGGCCATACGCACGGTCAACTGTAAAATTAAGATCATCCACCGGTAACCGAGAGCCATCATTAAAACAAATCAGTACCGAAACTTTTTTAAGGACGATGTTTTCTTGGGATAACAACCAAATTAAGATCGTTGAATACGAGGATTCATCCAATTGCATGGCTTGTTTGGCTTGGCTTAAACCATCAATTTCCCAATGATCATGCTTTTGTCGCAACACCAGATGCACATCTTCAACGTACAAAATACCGGGTTGTATTTGCCAATGCCAAAGGGAGCTTAAGACATTGATGCCCACCAACAATTTATTTAATTTTAAAGCATGATCGTGTTTATCAGATACCGTCACGGCATCCATTTTCAACACAGGGTGAAACCAATACCACGTCGTTTGCAAATCCTGAATGGTCACAGGTTGACCGAGCAACGTTGATAAATGTTGCTCCACTTGCCCTTTGTATTTATTCGCCCAGGGTGTTAGCGCACGGAATAGACTAAAAACGATTGCCATAAAGAGAAACAGCACAGCCAGAGGAATCCAACATTTTTTAAAATATTTGAAACCAACACGACCGGCATGCTTTGCAATCGCATTTAATTTTTCGACGCTTTTTTGCTTGCCCATCGTGCTCCTTGACAGCCCCGGCATTAAGCTAGTTAGTATAGCCTAGTTTTTACCTTGATATATACTTCGCGCGGTCATAAAACGTGAACAAAAATAACGGTTGCTCAAAAACTGTATGTTATGACCGCACGAAATATAACTCCTCAGAAACACGCATTACATCGGCTTGTTCCTCCCCATGAATACGCGAGCCGGGTTGC
>CAZGKX010000031.1:11151-29251 GCA_964525945.1 uncultured Legionellaceae bacterium | reverse complement strand
AGAAAAAATCCAATCAAGACACCGGCACCTAACATGATGGTCAGCAACACAGAAATAGGCATATTGACTTGTTTAAAATAAAAATTAACGTGCACGGAGGAAGCATTTAAGGCAGCAAAACTTACCCCAATGATAATCAATACCAAGTAGAAAATTGTCATTATAATCCGCATGGGTCTCATCCTTACAATACGCGTTCCTGAAGTTTAACAGGAAAAATGCCAACGGGACTTAAAAAAAAAGCGTAGATAAACTACGCTTTTTTTAATACCAACAATGATTACTGCTCACTGTCTTTGTTCGCCATTTTTTCTTTCAATAAATCACCCAGCGTGGTAGAAACTTCACTGCTACGCGAGTATTTTTTGATAACTTCAGCTTGATCTTGTGCCGCTTTTGCTTTAACAGATAAAGAGACAGTTCGGTTTTTTCGATCGACGTTCATAACTTTTGCTTCGATTTCTTCACCTTCTTTGACAATTGTCGTAGCATCATCCACTTTTTCATCGGATAAATCGCTAGCGCGAATCGTGCCGAACACATCTTCGCCCAATTGTACAGTCACTGACTTGGCATCCACAGCGGTTACTTTGCCTTTAACAATAGCCCCTTTTGTGAACTCTTCAACAAAACTGGTAAAGTTATCGCCTTCAAGTTGTTTCAATCCTAAAGAAATACGTTCACGTTCAGCATCAATTGCCAAAATGACCGCTTCTAATTCTTGACCTTTCTTGAATTGTTTCACAGCTTCTTCACCCGGCACACTCCAGGAGATATCCGATAAATGCACCAAGCCATCGATATCACCATCCAGGCCGATAAAAATACCAAAGTCAGTGATGGATCGAATCTTACCGCTAACTTTTTGACCTTTGCTGTGAGATTGCGAGAAGTTTTGCCAAGGATTGCCAACGCATTGTTTCATGCCGAGAGAAATACGACGGCGCTCTTCATCAATTTCAAGAACCATAACGCCAACAACATCCCCTAAAGAAACGACTTTGCTAGGATGAACGTTTTTGTTGGTCCAATCCATTTCAGACATGTGCACCAAACCTTCCACGCCTTCTTCAATTTCAACAAAGCAGCCGTAATCAGTGATATTGGTGACTTTACCTTCCAATCGTCGACCCACAGGATAACGCTCAACCAGATCAACCCAAGGATCATTGCCCAATTGCTTCATGCCCAAGGAAACACGGTTACGTTCGCTGTCAAAACTCAATACTTTGACTTTAACATCTTGGCCAACGGTCAACAATTCACTTGGGTGTTTGACACGTTTCCAAGAAATGTCGGTGATGTGCAACAGACCATCAATGCCACCTAAATCAATGAATGCACCGTAATCGGTCAGATTTTTAACAATACCATTCAGTACTTGACCTTCATGCAACGAATCCAACAACGCTTGTCGATCAGCACTGCTTTCTTCTTCAACCACAGCACGGCGTGAAACAACGATGTTGTTACGCTTTAGGTCCATTTTAATCACTTTAAATTCAAGTTCTTTGCCTTCTAAATAAGAGGGGTCACGAACAGGTCTGACGTCAACTAGAGAACCAGGTAGAAACGCGCGAATTGTGCCAATTTCAACCGTAAACCCGCCTTTGACTTTACCCGAAATTAATCCAGTGACTGTTTCATTGTTTTCATGGGATTTAGACAATTTACGCCATGATTCTTGACGCTTGGCTTTTTCTCTAGAAAGTAATGTTTCGCCGTGGCCATCTTCCACTGAATCCAGCGCCACTTCTACTGTATCACCAATGTTTATTTCCAAGTCACCGTTTTTGTCATGAAATTCTTCAATGGCAACGATGCCTTCTGATTTAAGGCCAGCATTTAATGTGACGTAATCGTCGTCAATATCAATGACTTTAGCGGAAATAATCGCACCAGGATAAAACTGGGCACCAATGATACTTTTCTCGAACAACTCTTTAAAACTTTCAGACATGTTAGTTAAACTCTATTAGTAAGACCATGGAAGCATGAAAATTCAGCTCCCCCCCTGAACAAAACAACAATAATTTTTTAAGGTTATTTACACCAGCGCTCATTCACCAATTGGAGCACTGTCTGCAAAACGTTCTCGATGGATAGCCCTGTGGTATCGACTAACACCGCATCGTCAGCCGGCTTTAATGGCGAACGGGATCGGGCGGTGTCCCGTGCATCACGTTTGGTCAATTCATCGACGACCTGCGCGAGACTAACATTATTCCCAGCATTTTTCAACTGCAAATAACGGCGTTGGGCCCGCTCTTCTGCGGAAGCAAATAGGTATATTTTCAATATCGCGTCAGGAAAAACAACTGTCCCCATATCCCGACCATCCGTGACCAAACCAGGTTTTTTGGCAAACGCCCGCTGCCTAGCCAATAAAGCATCCCTTACTTCAGGAATTGCTGCAACAATCGATGCATCTTGACCACATTGTTCACTGCGAATGGCTTGAGATATGTCTTCTTTCTCAAAATAAACAATGCTGGTTTGATGGGCGCCTACCTCAAAATGCAACTCCAAGGTGTTGGCTTGTTGCACCAGAGCAGGAATGTTTGTAAAAGCAATCGCATGCTTTTTAACGGCAAAGCCCAGGACACGATAAATAGCGCCACTGTCCAAGAAATGCCAACCCAAATGCTCCGCTAACCGATGGCATAAGGTACCCTTCCCTGTTCCACTTGGACCATCCAAAGTAATCACAGGAGCATGTTGGTTATTCATCATCTTTTGTTTCCTCAATCGATAATTTAAGTTCATGCGCAACATCCACAAAGTTTGGAAAGGATGTCACCACGTTTGCACAATTTAAAATTTTAACAGGCGCTGTGGCTACAGCGCCTGCTATTGCAAAAGCCATCGCGATGCGATGATCATGGAAGCTATCCACGGTACCACCTTGCAAACGGCCACCACTGATGTAAATGCCGTCATCCAGGGCTTGTGCTTCAATACCAAGCTGGGTCAGCCCCACGGCCATTGCACCGATTCTATCGCTTTCTTTACATCTTAATTCTTTGGCACCGTGCAACAACGTCTGGCCTTTTGCGCAGGCCGCCGCTACAAAAATAATAGGAAATTCATCAATGGCTAAAGGAACCATTGCCGCAGGAATATCAATCCCTTCCAATGGCGCATGTTTCACATAAAGATCCGCCACCGGCTCCTCACCACATAAGCGTTTATTGATCATATCAATTCGAGCACCCATTCGCTTTAAGATATGGATAATGCCAATTCTCGTAGGGTTAATACCCACATTGCGAATAAATAATTCCGCACCAGGAATCACTGTGGCGGCCACGATAAAGAATGCTGCTGAAGAAATGTCCCCCGGGACCACAATATCAGCCGCCAAACATTCGCCCCCACCTTTAAGAGTAATAGCGTTGTCTGACTTGTAGATTGGGTAAGAGAATGTGGTTAACATACGTTCGGTGTGATCACGTGTTAATCCTGGCTCAATAATTCGAGTTTCACCTTGCGCATAAAGGCCCGCCAATAACAGGCAAGATTTCACTTGCGCACTCGCTTCTGGCATCTCATATGCAATGCCATTTAACGGGTGGCCACCTCGAATCGATAAAGGTGGGCGCCCCTCTTGAGTTAGGATTTCTGCACCCATTTGCAACAATGGCCTGCTAATGCGCTCCATGGGTCTTTTTAATAAACTAGAATCACCTGTTAATTCACTGTCAAACGATTGGGCGGCTAATAACCCGGCAAGCAAGCGCATGCTCGTGCCCGAATTGCCACAATCCAAGGGTTGCGATGGCTTTTCCAAGCCATATTTTCCTACGCCATGAATCACAACTCGCTTTGAGAAAGGCCCTTCAATGCGAACACCCATTGCTGAAAAAGCATGGATGGTTGCCAAACAATCTTCCCCATCTAAAAAACCACTGACCGTTGTTGTTCCTTTTGCAATGGAGCCAAGCATGATGGCACGATGAGAAATGGATTTATCTCCGGGCACATGAATGTCGCCGGTCAACCCTTTCACAGGATGGCTTACATAATGACATGTCTTCATCCGCAATTTTTCCTATAAAATGAGTCCATAAAAGAGATGAGCGCATCCACACCGGCCATCGGCATGGCATTGTATAAACTGGCTCGCAACCCTCCGACCAAGCGGTGCCCTTTTAAGGCGCATAACCCTTGGGCTTCTGCTTCGCTTAAAAACAACGGCTCCAAATCAGGCCTTTTTAAAGAAAAGCACACATTCATCCAGGATCGTGAAGAAGGATCAATAGCACAATGGTAAAAAGATGACGTGTCAATGTATGCGTATAATTTATTGGCTTTGTTACGATTCAATTCCTGCATCACTTGCAAACCACCTTGCGCTTTTATCCATTGGAACATTTTTGCCGCAAAGTAACAATTAAATACCGGAGGCGTTGCATACAACGATCGGTGAGCAACATGGGTACGGTAATCCAGCATGGTGGGCAAGGATGCGTGTGTTATTTGAGCTAATAAATCAGCGCGTACAATCACAACTGTTAAACCAGCAGGCGCTATATTTTTTTGGGCACCGGCGAAAATCAAACCATAATCAGAAATGGTTAAAGGCTCACTGAGCAAGCAAGATGTCATGTCGGCAATCAGAGGGATATCACCCACTTGAGGAACATGCGGAAACCGCACACCATTGACGGTCTCATTGGGGGTATAATAGACATAAGCCGTGTTTTTGGGCAAAGAAGTCGGGGCATGGTCAGGTGCTTTTGTAAAGCCATGCGGTTCACCGCTCGCAAGGCAGAAGGCCGATGCTAATTTATGGGCCTCTTCATAGGCCATTTTAGACCAAACACCCGAGACCAAATAACCCGCTTGTTGATTCGCTTCCAGAAGATTCATCGGGATCATCGCAAATTGCGTTCGCGCGGCCCCTCCTAAAAATAAAACGTGGTAATGATCAGGGATCTGTAAAAGCGCTCGTAAATCAAGCTCGGCTTCGTCCATTAACGCGGTGAATTGCGGCGTGCGGTGGCCAACCTCCATGATGGACATGCCCTGCCCTTGCCAATCCCACAATTCTTTTTGCACATCCAATAAAATTGCTTCAGGCAATGCCGCAGGCCCTGCTCCAAAATTATAAGGTCTCTTGATCATCTGTATCGGCCTGCTGCATGTCGTCTTGGGGTTGTGCGTCTACGCTGAGCTCTTCTTCTTGCAGTTCTTCAATTTGCAATTCCTCAATGCGTTGCATTCCCACCACATGCTCTCCAGACGTCACATTGATCAAACGCACACCTTGCGTGTTTCTACCAATAATCGACAGCTCACCCACTTTAAAACGCACCAACGTGCCTTGATCCGTGATCAACATCGCTTCATCTTTATCGGTGACTTGCAAAGCCCGCACCACTTTACCGTTCCGCTCTGTCACTTGAATTGAAATAACACCTTGGCCACCACGACCAGTCACGCGGTACTCATCGATATCCGTACGTTTGCCATAACCAAACTCAGTGGCGGTCAGCACGGTACCTCCTGGGTGCACCACCACCAGAGAAATAACAGATTGCTCTTCGCTTAAGCGAATACCTCGCACACCGCGCGCTGTTCGTCCCATGGGTCGCACCAGATTTTCATCAAAGCGGATCACTTTGCCCGCATCGGAAAACAACATAATGTCTTTGCTGCCATCAGTGATATCCACACCAACTAAACGATCGTTCTCATCCAAATCAACGGCAATGATCCCGCTGCTGCGTGGGCGGCTAAATGCGGTTAAAGGAACTTTTTTAACAGTCCCTTGCTTGGTGGCCATGAAGACAAAATTATCGTCTAAATACTCACGTACGGGTAACATCGCCGTAATCGCTTCGTTATCCGCCAAGGGTAAAATATTAATGATCGGTTTACCACGGGAAATACGGCTCGCCAAAGGCAGTTCATACGCTTTTAGCCAATACAATTTACCATGGTTTGAAAAGCACAATAACGTGTCATGCGTATTGGCAATGACTAAACGCTCAACAAAATCCTCTTCTTTGACATGGGTAGCAGATTTGCCTTTTCCACCGCGGCGCTGCGCTTGATAGGCTGATAAAGGTTGGTATTTGACATACCCTTGGTGGGATAAAGTGACCACCACATCTTCTTCCGTGATGAGATCAGCAATGGTTAAATCTTCTTGAGAAGCCATAATTTCAGTGCGTCTCACATCCCCAAATTGCGTTTTCATTTCGATCAATTCATCGCGAATAACCACCATTAATCGGGTGGGAGAGGCCAAAATATCCAATAAATCATGAATAACACTCAATAGTTCTTCAAATTCTTTAAGGATTTTATCTTGTTCCAATGCTGTTAAACGATGCAACCGTAGTTCAAGAATCGCTTGGGCTTGCAAAGGCGACAAACGATAACCGTCTTCGGATAAACCAAACATCACCGGCATGTCATCGGGTCGACACGCATCGCTGCCGATTTTATCCAACATGGCTTTCACCAAACCGGCTTGCCATACTTTGGCCAATAAGGCGTCTTTGGCATCTTGTGGTGTGGTCGACTGTTTAATCACAGCAATCATTTCATCAATGTTGGCCAAAGCTATTCCTAAACCTTCCAATAAATGGGCACGGTTTCGTGCTTTGCGCAATTCAAAGATACAGCGTCGCGTTACCACTTCACGGCGATGTTTGATAAAATAGTCTAAAATTTGTTTTAAATTTAATGTCTTAGGTTGGCCATCCACCAAAGCAACCATATTGATGCCAAAAACATTTTGCATTTGAGTGTGCGCGTACAAATTGTTGAGCATCACTTCCGCCATTTCGCCGCGCTTTAATTCAACCACCACACGCATACCTTGACGATCCGATTCATCACGCAGGCCTGAAATTCCTTCCAATTTTTTCTCACGCACCAATTCTGCAATGCGCTCCACCAGACGCGCTTTGTTCACTTGGTAAGGAAGCTCGTTGATGATAATCGCTTGACGCCCTGTTTGTTTGTCAGTTTCAATTTCTGTTTTAGCGCGAATGGAAATACGCCCTCGGCCTGTTCGATAGGCTTGAATAATTCCAGCCCGGCCATTGATAATGGCCGCGGTAGGAAAATCAGGGCCAGGCACGATGTCCATCAGTTCATCAATGCTCATCTCCGGATTAATGATCAAGGCCAAGCAAGCGTCAAGAATTTCCGTTAAATTATGGGGAGGAATATTGGTTGCCATGCCCACGGCAATTCCTGAAGAACCATTGACCAATAAATTAGGGATACGAGCAGGCATAACGACCGGTGCAAATTCGGTGCCATCGTAATTTGGGCTAAAATCAACCGTTTCTTTTTCCAGATCGGCCAATAAAGCATGTGCAAGCTTTGACATTCTAATTTCGGTGTAACGCATTGCTGCGGGAGAGTCACCGTCCACCGAGCCAAAGTTCCCCTGCCCATCAACCAACATATAGCGCATGGAAAAATCTTGGGCCATGCGTACAATGGTGTCGTAAACCGCGGTATCACCATGAGGATGGTATTTACCGATCACATCGCCCACAACGCGCGCAGATTTTTTATAAGGCTTGTTCCAATCATTGCCCAATTCGCTCATAGCGAATAACACGCGGCGATGAACCGGTTTTAACCCATCACGCACATCAGGCAAGGCGCGACCCACGATCACGCTCATCGCATAATCAAGATAAGATTGCTTTAACTCGTCTTCTATATTAACAGGAGTGACTTCTTTGGCTGTATAGACCATGGTAGGGACGTGTCCTTATGCACTAATCAGTAGTGCATAGCATAACATAGGGGGTCAATGAATTGAATCCATTCCAACAGTCCCCCTGGAAGAATGCCTAATATGTTTTTGCCATGGGATTTTCCATCGTTTCATCCGGATCTATATCAACATGACCGAGAGGATCATCAACACCATGATCAACTTGTTGAGGTGTAAAATAGACATCAAACAACGTGTGGAGCTGTTGTTGAGAGGCAGGTTTGGTCCAATAATTGGCGTTCAATGAGCACCAATCAGACACTGTTGCAGTTAATTGAACAAAACTAAGGGTGGTCTGTAACGTAATATCCATCGCAGCACGCGATTCAAGGCGCTCAATATCCCTAACACCGCGAATGAACTCAATGCCAGACATGGTTGGCATTTCCTGATCAGTCAAAGCAATGGAAACAGCGCAACGTTTCACAACCTCCAATGCTATGCGCCCATTGCCTGCGCAAATAACACCCCAATTGCCTCTAATTTCAGTGATTAAACCCGTTGTGCTCCAATTATCACCGGAGGACGTCGAAAGGTTTTCAGACATAGGCGGTATCTGCGACGGGGGTGGGTACAACAAAAGGGTGATTTGTTTTAAAACTGTTTTTAAGATCGTCCTGGAATCATCCACCAATAAAATGAATCCAGTTAAGCCCTCTGTTTGGGCAAACGTGGTTAAATTCTCAAACTTCGCATCCAGCTCAGCCTTGTCCTTTGCTGCTTTTTTTGCAGCTTCGTGTTCAAGTTGCTCCAGGTCCAATACTTTTTGTTTGGCAAATTGAAATCGCGGGGATACCGGAGCCGATTGGACCACATTCTTCAATACAACCTCGGAATAGGATGCAAGGACTTCGTCCGCGGCATTGATGCCAGTGTTAAAAAGACTGATGAGAGCGTTGATTTTCTCTTGTTGCGCGTCATACAGTTGAGCTAATTCTTCAGGCGTTAAACGCACCACAGCCTCTTTTGATAAGTCACTCAAAGGAAACTGCGTTGTCTCTTTTGTTGCAGCAACCATTAAACCCTTCATATCACGAATAAAATGGCTGATTTTATCTTCACTCTGCTTGGCCGCCTCAACGCGTTGCCGAACAATAGCTGCAAGTCGCCCAGACTTAGAATGACCGATTTCGTCGATTGATTCGAGTGTAGGCCCCGCATGCGGATCGCTGTCTGCAGGTGCGTCTTGATGTTGTTGCGAACTTAACATTGTTTATGCTCTTATGGAAAAATAAATACAGGTTAGTGGATTACAGACCCTAACCCCAGTAGACAACGCTGAATAGCTCCATGTCCGGAAATACCATTTAATTTGTGCTTCAGGTTTAAAAAACCGCTCACATAAGCATTGTACCGATTGGGATGATTTTTATCTAGATCAATTGTATGTATGATCTAGTAAAACAATAGCTCTCTAATGTCTTCGAGGGTTTGATCAATACGCCTGATCGATTTAGGGGCAATAAAAATGGTGTCATCACCGGCGATGGTTCCTAAAATTTGCATCCGCTCTTTATGGTAATCCAGCATCCGAGCCACCAATTGGGCCGCACCAGGGCTTGTTTTGACAATAATGGTTGTTTCATTGGCAAGCGCTTCCATCACGAGGCTAGCCAATTGGCTGGTTGTCGTAGGTGGTGCGGGCTCATGCGGTAAACGATAAACAATTTGGCCTTGTTCATTTTTAGACTTAATCGCGTTGAGCTTATGGATAAGTCTTGAAATTTTGGATTGATTCACCACATGCCCCTGCTCCTCCAACGCAGCACAAATATCCTCTTGCGTGGTTACTTTTCCCTCGAGCAACAACGTTCTTAAATCGTTGGTTAAATTTTGTTTTTGATGCGTTCTGGTGGTCTTTTCAGACATATTTTTCTCATGACGTGGGCACGCAGCCTGGGGGCTCGGTGATTTTCTTCACTTCGTACCATTAAAAATGCATGGACTATACTGCTTTGCTTTTAAATTGACGTGTAGGTGGGGTCTTGGCCCAACAATTAAACCATACCCATCTTACGTTGGGCTAAAGCCCAACCTACGAAATAAGGATCAATTAAAAATAAATTCACTGTATAGTTTACCAATAACAATAGACTTAGCAAACAATACCTGCAATTCCTCCCCCTCATCAACCAACTAACCGCTCCACAAAACGAATATTTATTCAAATAAAACCTTGTTTTTTGCATAATAATTTTATTTTGTTTGCAAAAAACATGGAAACACATTATTATTCATTTTAATTGATTATTTATTCTGTATTAAACAAAATAAGGCATAATTATTCATGAAAAAATACAACGTGGTTATTTATGGTGTGCAGGGTTATGTCGGTCAAACGTTGATGATGCTGATCATGAATCATCCTTCTTTGATCTTGGTGGGTGTTCATTCGCGTCAATCTAAAACAGATTTGTATTACCATTTGCCGGTTTTGGAAGAACATGCAATTCCTGTGTATGGTTTGCATGAGCATGCACACCACGCTAATGTTGATATCGCTTTATTGGCGACGCCTCCTCAGGTCTCGATGGACATTGTGGCGGCTTTATCCCAACAACCCATGCACATCATTGATTTAAGTGGTGCCTTTCGATTGCCTGAAGAGGAGTTTATAAAATGGTATCAAATGCCCTATACCCTTTCGTCTTCACCGCAATCCAAATATGGGTTATCACCCTGGGCCAATTCTACAGAACATAGCCTGATTGCTAACCCCGGTTGTTATGCAACCTGTGCTCTGATGACGCTTATCCCATTGCTCAAAGAAAACATCATTGCCGCCAACCCTATTATCATTGATGCAAAATCAGGGGTATCAGGTGCCGGCAAACATGCCAATCCTGATCTAATGTTTTGCGAAATTTCCGGTAATTTTTTCCCTTATAAAGTGGGCAAGCACCAACATACCCCGGAAATCAACCAAGCCCTGCTGGCCTTTACCGGTCAAACCACCCAGGTCTTATTAACCACGCAAATGCTGCCCATTCCACAAGGCATATCAATGAGCATCTACGCAGATCCAATGTCACCCGGCATGAAAGATGCAGATCTTGTGCAAGCCATTCAAAAGGCTTATGACAAAGCTTATCAACACTACCCTTTCGTAAAATATGTGGATATTTCTAAAAACGATGTTGCAAAAAATCAGTTTATCTTGTCTCTGAAGCACGTGGTAGGAACACCCTCTACGCACATTGGTTTCGCAGTGCATCAAGGAAAAGTCACCTTGTTTTCCTGCATCGATAATTTATTAAAAGGTGCGGCCACTCAAGCCATAGAAAACATCAACACGTTATACCAATTACCAATCCATACAGGCTTAACCGCTATGAAGGGGGCATTATGATACCAGGCGCCGGCATATTTAGAACGCAATTACCCATCGGTTTTTCAGCAGGAGGCGTCAATTGTGGTGTGCGACTTTATCGTCCCGATTTAGGGGTCATCATTTCTGAACAACCCTGCACGGCTGTGGGTGTTTTTACGCAAAACAATTATCGAGCAGCAGCCGTTCATTATTGCGAACAACGCTTACCCGCTGATGATATTAAAGCCATCATCACCAACAGTGGCGAAGCCAATGCAGCAACAGGAACGCCAGGCGTTGATGATAATCTGGCTATGGCAATAGCTTTAGCCCAAGCGTTGCATTGCCAGCCCAAGCAAGTCTTGACTGCTTCCACAGGTGTCATCGGCAAACCGCTGTCCATTGACAAAATTACGGCAGCCATCCCTTCGTTGGTGGCAAAAACAACCAGCATTGCTGAAAATTTCGCCACAGCAATTTTAACGACCGATCTCGTTCCTAAATCGGTTTACAAAGAGCTTGAATTGTCCACAGGAAAAGTGTGCATCACCGGCATTTGCAAAGGCTCTGGCATGATCCACCCAAACATGGCCACCATGCTGGGTTATTTGCTCACAGATGCCAAAGTGGGCATAAGCGATGCAAAAACCATGCTGAAAAATGCCTGCGATGCCAGCTTCAATATGATCAGTGTGGATGGTGAAACATCCACCAATGACAGTGTTTTCTTCATGGCAAACGGCATGAGTGGTGTGTCATTGGTCACCCCAGAAGACCATTTTATTTTTTTCGACGCGCTGCTGAACGTGTCCATTCTGCTCGCCCAAAGCATCGCGCGCGATGGTGAAGGCGCGACCAAATTAATTGAAGCGCAAGTTCACGGCGCGGTGGATGTTCAACAAGCTAAAAATATTGCTAAAGCCATCATTACTAGCCCTTTGATTAAAACGGCTATGTATGGCCAGTCCCCTAATTGGGGACGCATTATTTCCCGCATTGGCAATGAGCAACTTTCCACAGCCATGCTTGATGCTTGCGAGATTATGATCCAGGGCATTGTGGTTTTTGCACAAGGCATGCCGGTTTTTTCATCGGAAACGGCGTTGCTGAAATCCAAACTCAACAAAGATACGACCTGTATTTGCATTTCTTTCCAAGCAGGCAGTGCAAAAGCCACGGCCTGGGGCTGTGATCTCACGGAACAGTACGTAAAAATTAATGCGGAGTATGTATCATGAACCCGGTCGACAACAATAAAATTCTTATCAAAATGGGTGGCTCCATTTTAAATGATCCTAACACCATGGCCTTGTTGTGCAATGGCATAAAAACGTTAAAGGAAGCCGGGTATAAAATCATTGTTGTTCATGGTGGAGGCAAAGCCATCAACGCCACATTGGCCATTCACGGGGTGCAATCGACGTTTGAGCAGGGTTTAAGAATCACCTCGGCTGCGGCCATAAAAATCATCGAGATGGTGCTTTGTGGTCAAGTGAATCAAACATTGGTGAGAAAATTAAATCATACCGGAATTGATGCCATCGGTTTATCGGGTGCAGCTCACCATTTATTGCATTGCACCCAATACAGCGAGCAACATGGTTTTGTAGGAAAAATTAAAGCGGTTAACACCATGCTGATTAAACAAATTTTATCCCTGCAATCCATCCCGGTTATCGCATCGATTGGTGTGGATGACCATGGTCAGCCGTTAAACATCAATGCGGATATGGCAGCGTGCCAGATTGCCAATGCGTTGGATGTTCAACAACTCATTTATTTAACGGATCAAGACGGTATTTATGATCAAAACGGCCAAGTGTTGTCGCAATTAACCGCCGACGATTTGCAGGCATTGATCCAGCAAGGCGTTGTCACGGATGGCATGCTGGTGAAAGCAAAAGCCATTTTATCTTCTTTAAAATCAGGTTTTAAAAAAATTCATATATTAAATGGTCATAAACAGCAAAATCTTCATGAAACACTTTTTAAAACGTCGTGGTCTGGCACTGTTTGTTATTAAAGGAGAAGAACGTGAACACTACCATTAAACATTTACTAACGGGCAACGAACTATCAACCCTTGATATTCATTCTATCCTGAATTTAGCGGAGAAAATGAAAGCGAATCCGGCGTTGTACACAACTGCTCTCTCTGGAAAACACGTCGCGCTCGTTTTTGAAAAGCCGTCATTACGAACCCGCTTTAGCTTTACGGCAGCGGTTTCGCAATTGGGGGGGCACGTGATTGAAAGTGTCGGGCAAAACAGAAAAACAGAACAGCCAAAAGATTTTATTCGCGTCATTCAAGGGTATTGCGCAGCCATGATGATCAGAACCTACGATGACAATGATCTTTCTGAAATGCAAGCGTATGCCAACATACCCATTATCAATGGGTTAACAGACACGTTTCATCCGTGCCAAAGCTTGGCCGATTTATTGACGCTCAAAGAGCATTTTAAGCAGTTGGAGGGTTTGACCATTTGCTACTTGGGCGATGCCAATAACGTGTTAAACAGTTTGTGCATCATGGCCACAAAATTAGGTGTCAATGTGCACTATTGTTGCCCGGAAAGCCAAGTCTTGCATGAAAATATTTTAAATACGCTCCAACAAAATGGCACAGCATCGCTTGTGACTTCGTTCCAAGATCCCAAAATGGCCGTGCAAGGTTGCCATGCCGTGTACACGGATGTTTGGACCAGCATGGGATTTGCAGAACAAGATGAAACGATTTTTGCAGGTCTGCAAGTGAATGAAGAATTAATGGACCATGCCCATAAAAATGCACTTTTTATGCATTGCATGCCCATGGTCCGCGGCAAAGAAGTAAGCATGAATTTACCGGACATGCCTTGCTCGGTGATTTTTCAACAAAGTGAAAATCGATTGCATGTTCAAAAATCGTTGTTAGCCCATTTAATTTGTTAGGAGTTTACCATGTCAAAAGAAAAAATTATTTTAGCTTATTCTGGGGGGTTGGACACCTCCGTTGCCATCAAATGGCTGCAAGAAAAATACAATTACGACGTAGTGGCACTTGCCGTTGATGTGGGCGAAGGCAAAAACTTACAGGCGTTAAAGGATAAAGCGCTAAAAATTGGCGCAAGCCGTTGCCATGTGCTTGATGTTCAAGAGGAATTCGCCAATCAATATTTAGCAAAAGCATTAAAAGCCAATGCCTTGTATGAAGGTGTTTATCCTTTAATTTCCGCGTTGTCCCGGCCTTTAATCGCTAAAAAACTTGTGGAAATTGCCGAATCAGAACATGCCGTGGCCGTTGCTCATGGGTGTACGGGCAAGGGCAATGATCAAGTGCGATTTGATGTATCCATCCACACCTTGAATCCGTCACTAAAAATTGTAGCCCCGGTGCGAGAATGTCCAATGCCGCGCGAAGAAGCAATTGCTTACGCCAATCAACATCAAATTCCATTGCCCATCAGCATGGACAACCCCTTTAGTATTGATATGAATTTATGGGGTAGAAGTTGTGAATGTGGTGTGTTAGAAGATCCATGGATTGAACCACCTGCAACCGCTTATGAATTGACTGCAGAAATAAAACAAACCCCAGAGGAAGCCGATTATATCGAATTGGCATTTGAAAAAGGCTTGCCGGTGGCGTTGAATGGTTCACATTTACCGTTTTATCAACTGATTAAACAATTGAAAGTGATCGCCAGCCAACATAGGATAGGTCGATTTGATCACGTCGATAATCGTTTGATCGGTATTAAATCAAGAGAAATTTATGAGGCACCCGCAGCGTTGACCTTGATCAAAGCCCATCAAGCGTTAGAATCATTGTGCCTGACGCGAGATGTACTGCATTTTAAAACTGGGATCGAACAAAAATTTTCCAACCTAGTGTACGACGGCTTATGGTATTCCCCCCTGCTCGATGCGATCAATGCGTTTATCAATGAAACCCAACAAACCGTAACGGGAGTCGTTAAAATAAAATGCTTTAAAGGCACAGCAACCGTGGTCGGGCGACAATCCACCCATTCGTTGTATCAGTTGGATTTGGCCACTTATCAAGCGGCAGATGCGTTTGATCACCAAGCATCTGCCGGCTTCATCAAATTATGGGGCTTGCCTTTGAAAGTGCACTCGCAAGTCAACAAGCTGGAGGGTAAATCATGAAACTTTGGGGCGGTCGGTTCACCGGTAACACGCATCAACTTGTTGATGAATACAACGCATCCATTGCATTTGATCAAGAGCTTGCTGAGGTTGATATTTTAGGCAGTCTCGCCCATGTGGACATGTTGGGGCACTGTAAAATTTTGACCGAAGAAAACGTTGCCTTGATTCAAGACGGGTTGAAAACCATCCAAGCCCAGGTGAGAAATAAAACCATTCAATTTCATCAAATTGATGAAGACATTCATATGAATATTGAACGCCACCTTCATCACCTGATCGGCGATGTGGCGGGCCAATTGCATACAGGACGAAGCCGCAATGATCAAGTCGCCTTGGACATGCACCTTTATGTGCGCCAGCAACTCCTGATGACCCTCCAACAATTACTGGGTTTGCTGGATGTTATTTTATCACTGGCCGAACAACATGTGGACACCATCATGCCTGGTTATACGCATTTGCAGCGGGCTGAACCTGTTCGATTTGCTCATCATATGTTGGCTTATTTTCATATGTTTAAACGCGATGCAGAACGCTTGATCAGTAGCTTTCCAAGGGTCAATCATTGCCCGTTGGGTGCAGGGGCTTTGGCGGGTAGCGGAGTCGATGTGGATCGAGATTATGTGGCCAAGTTACTGCGCTTCGATGGCATATACTGGAACAGTTTGGATGCTGTGAGTGATCGTGATTTTGTGGTGGAGTTTTTAGCCAATGCATCGTTGATCATGATGCATTTTTCAAAACTCAGTGAAGAAATTATTTTGTGGTCCAGCCAGGAATTTTCCTTTATTCGTTTGGATGATGCATTTTGCACAGGCAGCAGCATGATGCCTCAGAAAAAAAACCCGGATGTTGCCGAGCTCGCCCGAGGCAAAACAGGCCGCGTCTACGGTGCTTTACTGTCTTTGCTAACGGTTTTAAAAGGATTGCCCTTGGCGTATAACAAAGATCTTCAAGAAGACAAAGAAGGCCTTTTTGACACGGTCAAAACGCTGCGTAAAACCTTGGCGGTGTACACGCCGATGTTAGCCACGCTGGTGGTCAATAAAAAAAACATGTTTCAGCAAGCGAGCAACGATTATTCAAACGCCACTCAGCTTGCTAATTATTTGGTGACATTAGGTCTATCTTTTCGACAAGCACATGAAATTACAGGAAAAATCGTGTTGTTTGCCATTGAGAAGAACACCTTGTTGAGCAACCTGCCGTTGAGCGATTATCAGCAATTTTTGCCAACCATCCAAGATGAAATCTACCAGGTTCTTGACATTTTTTCGGTGGTTGATGCACATCGGGTTGTGGGAGGAACGGGTCAGCAGGCCGTTTTGCAAGCCATTGAACAAGCCAAAATAGAACGCGCAAATATTGTGGCTTGGCTCGATACTAAACTTGGTTTTTTGGTCGAACCCTGAAGTATTGGCACATGTTTTGGAGACTGCTGCACTCGCAATGACGAGATTGAGCTCTGTCATTGCGAGCGCAGCGAAGCAATTGTGGCCTTTTTCGAAGCCCTACATTTCCAATAACGGGAACTTTAACCAAAATAAAGAAACAACCAAAAGTCTTTCTCTCCCGACCAAGTCCGTTCAAACCATGATATGGTCACTGCTTACTGTGTCTTTTAATGGGTCTGCCAAACAGCTGATATTGTCTAACATCATCTCAGTTTGAGTGGGGCCACTGTGAAAAAATCGGTTTCTCACTTGTTGTGCTTGTCGTTGATTATTGGGATTACGCAGCCACTGATCAATAACATGATAAATTTTATCATCTTTTGAAAAATAAATTTGTTCATACAAATCAATCAAAGCCGCTGATTTTTGGGAACTTCTAACTTGCACCATCCCAAAACTGCTTTGAATATCCACAATACGAGCATCAAGCTCATCTAAAATGTCCTGTTTGGCATCAGAAATTTCCAATAATTCGCCATTGGGCTCACGACTTTTTAGGATAGCTTGTATTTGCAATTGCGTTTTATATTCTTTTCCATGGATAAAAAATTGGGGTTCGAGGGCCATTATATAGGGATCATCAACAACCCGTTGGTGGATCATTTTCCAGCCATTGCTTAAAATACCACGGGTGTTGAAATCATACAGCGATAAACACTTTTCTACAAAAGCAGGTTGGAGAAAATCCATTAAAAATTCTTCGTTGTTTGCAGCTTGCACGGTCTGGGCAATTTGTTTTGCATCCGTCATACAGACATCAGGGTAGCATCCTAATGTTTTCGCCAATGCAGTGAGGTGACTTTTTTTGCTGTTTACCGCTTGAGGAGAAATCTTGTCCAATTTTGTTCCGACCAACACGCATTGATAAGGTTTCACAGACCAACCCATGGCCTTTTTTTGCCAATACCTGGCTTGAGCGGCTATTTCTACCTCAGACAACGATAAATCGAGGCAAATGTAAACAATGTCTCTCTTGAAATAGGTGGATTGATCGATAACCTTATCAAATTCTTTTTTACCGGATAGATCAAAAAATTGGATGGATAAATTTTGTTGCGGCATTGAAAAAATGACAATATTTACCGCGGACTCCGTTCCTGAATCCAGCTGTGGAATATGAATTGGAGTCGCCGAAGACGTTTCTTGCAGTGCGGCTAATAAACTGGTTTTTCCACTTTGAGGATTACCCACCAAGGAAATTTTTTTATAAGCTTTGTCTTGCAATGTTTTCTGCTTCATGGATTGCCCATCAAAGACAACAATGAAACAATTGTACCACATATTAACATATATGGTCAATATATAATCACATAGATTCAAAAGCGACTAATAATAACCACCATGGTCCAACAAAAAAATCATTATCGATTTAATTTATGGCTAAAATTGACGACTGGGTTGCATTTTTATATAGTCCCGCGTAAGAATAAC
>CAZGKX010000031.1:0-11141 GCA_964525945.1 uncultured Legionellaceae bacterium | reverse complement strand
CACAAAAAATTGCTCGATTGAGTATAGACAATCAAGAGTCCATTGATTTACCCATTTATAGCCCTACAGAGGGCAATGATGTAATTGATATCAGTAAACTTGGTTCCCACGGTGTGTTTACCTACGATCCTGGCTTTATGTCCACCGCTTCTTGCGAATCAAAAATAACCTTCATTGATGGAGAGAAAGGTACACTGCTTTACCGTGGTTACCCCATTGAACAACTTGCAGAAAAAAAAGATTTTCTGGATGTTTGCTACTTATTGCTCAACGGTGACTTACCGGATGCAAAGGAAAAAGTTCGTTTTAATAGTTTAATCAATAACCATACCATGGTGCATCAACAGATGTATCAATTCTTAAATGGTTTTCGTCGTGACGCACACCCCATGGCTATTATGGTCGGTATTGTTGGCGCTTTATCGGCGTTTTATCATGACTCCATGGATTTAAGCAATCAAAAAGACCGTTATACATCGGCCATACGCTTGGTTGCTAAAATGCCAACGCTGGCAGCGATGAGTTATAAGTATTCCATTGGCCAACCGTACATGTATCCCCAAAATAGAATGTCTTACGCTGAGAATTTTTTACACATGATGTTTGGCGTGCCATCGGAAAACATCGTACCAAATCCGGTGTTGGTCCAAGCCATGGACACAATCTTTACGTTACACGCAGACCATGAACAAAACGCATCAACCTCAACAGTGCGTCTGGCAGGTTCTACCGGCGCCAACCCATTTGCTTGTATTTCTGCAGGTATTGGGGCGTTATGGGGCCCCGCTCATGGTGGCGCAAATGAAGCGTGCCTAAACATGTTGAAAGAAATTGGCGATGTGAGCAACATCAACCATTATCTTAAACGCGCAAAAGATAAAGACGATCCATTCCGTTTGATGGGTTTTGGGCATCGGGTGTATAAAAGCTACGATCCGCGTGCTAAAGTCATGCGCGAAACATGCTACAAAGTTCTCAATGCCATGGATGCACAAAACGAGCCCTTGTTTAAATTGGCGATGGAATTGGAGCGAATTGCTTTGGAAGACAGTTATTTTATTGAGAAAAAACTGTACCCTAACGTTGATTTTTACTCAGGCATCACATTAAGTGCGATCGGCATCCCCACCAATATGTTTACAGTGATTTTTGCCCTGGCAAGAACGGTAGGATGGATGTCCCATTGGATGGAAATGGTGGAAGAAAAATCCAAAATTGGTCGGCCACGGCAGCTTTATCTCGGCGAAAAACAACGGGATGTAGGTTAACACCGGGGTTCTGATTTGGTGGGCACATCGCTGCGCTCTTTTGCCCACCCTACCTAGCTCGCTTAGGATAGCGGTTCTGTTATGGTTTTTTGGTTGGATTCACGGTATAGAATCACCCCGCCAATCACTGCCGCAGGCATGGTGAAAATATTCAAAATAGGGATAAAACTTGCCAGATTAACAACGGTACCAAAACCAAACGCATTCAATTTATTGTTTTCAATTTTTTTCCGCATATCATGAAAACCCACTAAATTATTGTCCATCGCAAAATCTTGGTATTGCACACTCAACATCCACGCATTAAAAAAGAACCATAAAAACGGGTAAACAGGATGGATAAAAGGTACAAAAAACAAAAGACACATGGCCACAAACCGTGGGAAAAAATACCACAAAAACTGCCCCTGCCGTTTGATGCTCCGCCATACAATGGTTGAAAAAGGCAAGGAAGGTATAGTGCTGCGGTAAAGGATAGCTTGTGCTTTTTCAGCCAACAACCCATTAAATGGGGCTGCGATCAGGTTAAAAATAACGGTAAACATCGATAAAAACAATAAGAAAAAACTGATGACAAAAACGATTAAAAAGATATCATGCAAAAAACTTAACCACCACGGTAAATTCGCCATGTACATTTGTGAATAAATACTGACATAATGGTATATAAAATAAAACAATGTTGAAAACAACATAAAATTAAAGAGGATAGGAAGCACTACAAATCGCTTCACGCCAGGTAAAAAAAGGCATTTCATGCCGCGCAATAAATAATTCATTCCTTGAAAAAATTTGTCCATGGTACGCCCCCTTCTTAAATCACTCGATGCAAAGCTTGTTGCCAACCTTGATAAGATTCTTCCATTGCTTCACGATTTTTTGCAGGTAAAAATTGCCGAACTTGCGGCGCGGGTAAAACATCCATGAAGAGTGATTCACCACAGCCTAAAGTCGCCAGCATTGCCGCACCCAGTGCGGTTATTTCTGGATAAACGGGTTGTTCAACCCTCATATTACACAAGGACGCAAGAAATTGTAACAACCACTCATTCACAGCCATGCCGCCATCAACACGCAATAGAGTCAGTGGTTGTGCATTTTCCCCTTGCATGCACTCTAAAATATCCCGGGTTTGGTAACAAACGCTTTCCAAAGCAGCCCGTACGATATGGGCCCGCGTGCTGTTGGTTGATAAGCCAAGAATAGCCGCGCCTTTTGTGGGGGACCAATGCGGTGCACCCAAGCCTGTGAAAGACGGCACCAAATAAACACCATCATTGCCTTGTAGACTGTTCGCCAACGCCGCCGTTTCCTGCGTTGAATCAATCAATTTCAATTCATCCCTCAGCCATTTAATAACAGTCCCGGTATGGTAAATACTGCCTTCCAATCCATACGCTATTTTGCCTTGCATCTGGTAGGCGATGGTCGCCAATAAATGGTGTTTTGAAAAAACAGGCGCCGTGCCTGTGTTTAACATTAAAAAACCACCTGTACCAAACGTTGCTTTGGCATCGCCATCTTTGAAACACCTCTGTCCCACCATAGCCGCTTGTTGATCGCCTGCAACACCGGTTATGGGGATCTCCGCACCCAAAATCTGTTTATTGATCACGCCAAACGATGCATCGCAGGCTAGCACATTTGGTAAAATATGGGCTGGCACCGAAAACAATGCCAACAATTGGGTATCCCACACATGCTCATTGATGTTAAATAACAACGTTCGAGAGGCATTGGTGATATCGGTTAAATGCGATTGTCCACCGGTCAATCGCCAAATAAGAAAACTATCGATGGTGCCAAATGCCAATTGATTTTTTTCGGCCATTGTACGTGCTTGCGGCACATGGTTGAGCAACCAATTCAATTTGGTTGCCGAAAAATAAGGATCAATTTGCAGTCCTGTTTTCAATTGCACAAACGCTTGGTGTTCACGCAAAGAATCACACCAAGCTTGGGTACGTCGATCTTGCCAAACGATGGCTGGCGCTAAACATATGCCTGTTTTTTTATCCCAAATAAGCGTGGTTTCTCGCTGATTGGTAATGCCACAAGCAATAATGTGCTTAGGGTCAATCCGTGCTGATACCTCTTGAATAGCTTGCAATGTTTTTTGCCAGATTTCTTCTGGATCTTGTTCTACCCAGTTGGACTGAGGAGAAAATGAGGTGATGGGGTATTGCCTTACGGCAATGACTTGTTGTTGTGTAGAGTACAAAATGGCCCGTGTACTGCTTGTTCCCTGATCAATAGCCAGTATATATCGCATTCGTAGGTTGTCCCAGTTATAATAAATTCAGTGAGGAAAAAGCGGTTTAATATCTAAGTTATAGCAAACACCCTGAGGATACAAAAGACATGGATCACGTTTTTGATCTAGCCATTATTGGCGGTGGCATCAATGGTTGTGGTTGTGCAGCTGATGCAGTTGCACGAGGTCTCTCCGTTGTTTTATGCGAACAAGACGATTTGGCTTCGCAAACGTCATCCAATAGCAGCAAACTTATCCATGGGGGATTGAGGTATTTAGAATATTTTGACTTTAAGTTGGTCAAAAAAGCCCTCGATGAGCAACAAACCTTGTTGCAAATTGCGCCCCATCTTGTGCATCCTCAACGCTTTATTTTACCCTTTCGTAAAAAAACACGTCCCCTTTGGCTGCTTAAAACAGGGTTATTTATTTATGATCATTTAAGCCGTATCAATGCCTTGCCAAACAGTCAATTGATCCGTCGAAAAACAACCCTTGATTATTTCCAACCGCTGCAGGAACAATTTAACAAAGGGTTTTCATTCTATGATTGCACAACGGATGATGCCCGGTTAACCATTGCCAATGCCATTCAAGCCGCTGAACATGGCGCATCTATTTTAACAAAAACACGTCTCGTTAAAGCCGAAATCCGTCACCATGGATGGCAACTCACCCTGCAATCAACCACGCAAGGCTTGTTTCAGATAAACGCTAAAGCGGTGATCAATGCCACCGGTCCGTGGGTATCGGCAGTGAGTGAATTACTGCAAATTCCTTTGCAGCATCACATGTCATTGGTCAAAGGGAGTCACATTGTGGTTCCTAAATTGTACGAAGGTGAACATGCTTACATGTTGCAGCATGAAGATAAACGCATTGTTTTTATAATCCCCTACCACGGCTACACGATGATTGGCACCACAGATGTCGATTACCAGGGTGCATTGGATGCTGTTCATATTGATCAACAAGAAATCAGCTACCTCTGCGATTTGAGCAATTATTATTTTAAAAAACAAATCACACCGAACGATATTGTGTACAATTGGAGTGGGATTCGGCCACTTTTATCCGCCATTGGCAAAAAAGCGTCTGCGCTTAGCCGGGATTACTGTGTGCGTTTTACGCAGCAACCCGCACCCTCTTTAACCATTTATGGGGGGAAAATAACCACTTACCGTCAATTGGCTCAACAAGCTCTCGATGCACTGGCTCCGGTATTTCCAAATTTACCCCCCTCAAATACCCAAAACATGCCTTTACCTGGCGCAATTTTCCAAAACAAACCGTTGCCAGAGTATTTTGAGTATGCCCATCAATGCTATCATTGGCTGGATAAACCACTCCTTACGCATTATTTAGAGAATTATGGCACGCGCACCGACTGTATTTTGGCAAATTGTACCAAGATGGCTGATTTAGGAATTCGCTTCTCCGCCATGCTCTATCAATGCGAGGTGGATTATTTGGTTCATCAGGAATGGGCTGTGACAAACGCTGATATTCTGTGGCGACGAACTAAATTAGGTTTTAATATGGATGCGGATGAACAAACCCACCTGAGTGGCTATCTTAAAGAACTGCAATTGAATACCGTAAAGAAAACTGCACAAATACTGAGTATTTAAGCATTGATTTCATTGAAAAATATGCCGAATTAATTTACAATACATACTTTATTTAAAGTAAAAGCTCAACATTTAATCATAATTGAGCGATGCACTTGCATTACGCCAATATTTTCTTGGCTTTTAAATGGGTTAATATTGAGGTGAAAAATGCATAATAAAAACTTGTCGGTACAGGTATCGGAAGAAGTGACGGAAAGACCCCGTCTTTCCTCGACCGAAGAACTCGAGACTTTTCTCCAACCGCCCCCTGATTTTTTTGAGACTCACCCCATTACGCGTTTTCTCTCCGTCACCCCCTCTGGGAACGCAGGCCAACCAAGCCCAGATTATACATTCATCGCGCGTGATTTAAGAGCCATTGTCGATGGCACAGCCATTCAAAACAAGGCACCGAGTAAAACCACCCCTAGCTATGCGTTCAGCCCGAATGATCTGGAAAATTAATTGCCCATAAAAAGAGAACCCGCGTTATTGATGCCCATGTCGTGGTTGGCGATATTGCGTCTTTCATGGCGCAATTGCACCATGATCGATTGCAAGCAGCGGAGCCCTTCACTCGCCGCCTTCAAGTGGCTTATAAACGTGATGGATTGGACGAAACAGGCCAAGAATATGATCATTGGACAGCCTTGGATATCCTCGTCACAGAAACACAGTTGAACGTTTTTTATTTTGATTCAGCAGGCGATCCTAGAAATTTAGACGTGATCATCCATGCCGCCACCAACCTTCCTGACACCCAATTAACGCTTTGTGAAGACGTGGAGGTTGATGGAAAATCCTTGGCTATTCAAAAAGATGGAGAAAGTTGTAGTATTTTTACCATTGATCATATTTTTCATATGTCGAAATTAGAGTATTTGCATGAACACGTTAATCGATACCGTGAGCAGGATACAAATTATGCAAGTGGTGTGTATAACCTCGATCCCAGACATTTACCCCCGGTGTTGGCCAGAAACTCCCAGTCTGTTGGGTTCCTAAAAAGTTGGTCGGAAAAAAATCCTGCTCTATTGCAAAAACCTGTGGATAAAAAAGGACACAATATTCTCGATTATGCTTGCTCGCATTTTGTTTTTTATCCGCCAATAAACAAACACATCAACACAGGCATACAGCACAAACAAACCCGTTATGCTGCACGCCTACAAAAAATGGAAGAAGAGCATACTCAGGATATTGCAGCTAAGTCTACGTTTTTTTGAACCGTATTTTTAAAATACGGTCTATACTACGACAAAGCACCCCGGATCGTGCATCAGATGCCAGTTTTTGTTCGACAATTGATTGAAGCATGGAGTGAACACCGTATCGCCAGTTTATCTGCGGCATTGGCTTATTACATGCTTTTCTCGCTCGCACCCATTCTGCTGATTTGCATTGCCCTGATGGGGGTATTTTTAAGCCCAGACATTGCACGTGGAGAAGTGCTGGCCAAAATCAACCGCGTGTTTGACCCAGAAGTAACCCAGCAAATACAAATGATGCTTGAAACGGCCCATCAGCCAAAGACGTCCGCCCTTGCCAATGGGATTGGCGGTATCGTTTTAGTGATGGGTGCCTCAGGTTTATTTGGTGAAATTCAAGGCGGCTTAAATTTGATCTGGGGGGTTAAAGCCAAGCCCGATCGTAGCTTAATGAGTTATGTTAGCGAGCGTATTTTATCGTTTGCAATGGTTCTTTTGATCGCCAGCTTATTGTTATTATCCGTGGTATTAAGTACTTTTTTGACTTTTTTGTCCAGCCATGTGAACCCGTTATGGAGCCAAGCGATGGCCGTGCAATTCATGATTAGTGGCTGCGCTTATTTATTGTTTATCACGGTGTTGTTTGCTTTAATGTTTAAAATATTACCTGACGTTCAACTGAAATGGCGGGACGTATGGCTAGGTGCATTCATTACGGCACTTATGTTTATCATGGGTAAATTTTTACTGGGCATTTACTTGGAAAAAACACAAATTGCTACAGCATTTGGTGCAGCAGGTTCTATCATTGTGATCTTAGTTTGGGTTTATTATTCTGCACAAATTTTTTTCATCGGAGCAGAAATTACCAAGTTATACGCCACCCGTCACCATCGAAAAATAACGCCGACCAAAGACGCCATGTTGAGTTAAGGAATGTAAAACGGTCTTTAAAGCTGAATATTTTTTCATTACCCATTGTATCCACCCCATTCTTTGCTATAATAGGCCCCTGTAGTGCCGGGGTGGCGGAATTGGTAGACGCGCCGGATTCAAAATCCGGTGATGGTGACATCGTGTGGGTTCGAGTCCCACCCTCGGTACCAACACAAAGTATTGACCTTTACAATATAATTTTAAAACCTGTTTCAAAAAAAATAAAATATCCATCTGTCCCAAATATGCTGCTCGATTTGAATCAGTTGCTATTTTGAGAGTCACTCCTCTTCGCGGATTTTCCTTCATACTTTATTGCTTCATAATGCACTATTTTGTTGTCTAAGTTGGGTTGACGTAATTGATTTATAAGCGTTTCATTACAATGCAAACCTTCTACCCATTTTCTGATCGTCTTCAAGCGCCATACATGTTTATAAACTTTCTCATTCTTTAACTCTTTAATAACAAGCAATCGAGGCAGCTTAAAAGGAAGAGATTTTTCATTCACAAGAAGAATGGCTAATAACCAACGCAAAGAAAGGACCGAAGGATGAAAATCGCCACTCCGATGGTAAATGTTTTTTAAAATTGCACCTTTTCTATTTTTAAATTTAATATTTCCTGCTGTCAAACAACGTGCCAATTCCAAAGGTTCCCCTGTCATTTGAAAATGCTTGGGTGCAATATTTGAGGGACGAGTTTCGGAAGAAAACCACAACTTGCCTGTTGTATCCACCAAAAACCGAAACGTATCGTCTTGTTCTTCTGCCAATAATTCCTTAAAAGTAAATAAAGACTTTATGGAATAGGAATTGGCCTCACAATTAACGGCGATGTTCCCTGCATAAAAAACAGTGGAGGGGTCCGGGGGGCAAGAAAAAAATTCTTTACCTAATCGTGTATATTTTAAAATAATCATGGGTAAGTGGGTATTAATGAACCAATAAAAACAGGAAGCATGCCACAATATCCGCCGTCAGTGAATACCCAAGATGCCTAATCATTGCCTTTATCAAATCGGTATACTATTCCAAAACTTCCCATTTGGGCTTGAAGTGGCCTGCCCCAATGCTCACCATTCGTTGTTGCTGTATAACGGTATGCTGCATTCATTGCAAATTGTTTCGAAAAATTATATGTCAAACCACCGCCTCCTTGATAAGCAAAGGCGTTTTGGTCGGTGTTAAAATGAGGGCGGTCAAAGCGGCTAGTACTGTTTAAAGTAGCATCCATAAAGGCATAACCAATACCAACTCCAAGAAAAGGAGAAATGGACATAAATATTTCAGGAAAATCATAATAAAAATTTGCCATAAGAACATTGGCTTTTGTACCACCATCGACGTCGCGTGCTTTTTTCTGATTTACATTATAACGATCTGTTGCTGCATATAAGTACGTGTATTGAAATTCATAGCGAAGAGCATTCTTTTGATAACCCATGCTACCACCAACATTATAACCATAAAAATAATGCGCATTGGAAAGCAAAAAACCATAATAATGTGTATTTATATTCGATGATAAATAAGTGTAGCCTCCAAAAGCGCTCGAATACCATCCATTGTCAACGCCAACCCCGCCATAAGTCGCGCCTGTGGCTAATAAAATGGTGGTCAATACTGCAAATTTCATAACATCCCCTCTATTATTAGAAAAATGATCTCACAATTCTGATGAATTACCTAGCCTCATGAAATAAATGTATTCCTAAAATCATGCGAAGCAAATGTTGATTTATTAAAACACTAAATTATGGTATATTGCGCATGACTGAACATCATTCACAAACTCAAACACTATCCAGGTTAGACAATGAAAGACTATATCATCGCCTCTTTTTATAAATTTATCCCTTTAAATGATTTTGAATTGCTGAGAGAGCCTTTGTTGTTAGCAATGAAACAACATCAAATTTTGGGAACAATTATTCTGGCTCAAGAAGGAATAAATGGTGGTGCCGCCGGGAAACCCAATGACATGCATCAATTTTACGATTTTGTACGCACAGATTCTCGTTTTTCTGATCTGCATTTTAAAGAAACGTATGATGACTTAATGCCTTATGAAAAAGCAAAAGTGAAATTCCGTAAAGAAATTGTGACATTGGGCGTACCTGGTGTGGATCCATTGGCGTTAGCGGGTACCCGTGTTGAACCCCAAGAATGGAATGCCTTGATTGCTGATCCAGACGTAGTGCTCATTGACACTCGCAACACCTATGAAGTTGAGCTGGGTACGTTCAAACAAGCGATTAATCCCAACACCGAAAATTTTCGTGATTTCCCAGCTTACGTACAACAACATTTGTTGGATAAAAAAGATAAAAAAATTGCCATGTTTTGCACCGGTGGAATTCGTTGCGAAAAATCGACGGCTTATTTAAAAAGTCTGGGATTTAATAACGTGTATCAACTCGAAGGCGGCGTGTTAAATTATTTTGACACCATCCCCGCAGCAGAATCGATGTGGGAAGGCGCATGCTTTGTGTTCGACGAACGCATCGCCATTCAAGCCGAATAAACCCCGGAGCCGTACCCGTGAAGGAGCGGCTCGATGGTTAGGCACGGTTCCATTTTTTTATGATATCTTGATCGGAAAAGTCAATGCGGTGGTTGCCTATTTGTTGATAAGATTCATGGCCTTTGCCGGCGATTAAAACGATATCGTTACTGTTGGCATGTTCCATGACATAATGAAGGGCTTGCTCCCGATCAACGATTTTGGTTGATTTATCAGTGGTAATTAATCCAGTAGCAATTTCATCAATAATGGCCAGAGGTTCTTCGGTACGAGGGTTATCACTGGTCAGAATCACTTGATCCGCATACTGGCTTGCAATTCGACCCATCATTGGCCGTTTGGTTTTATCACGATCGCCACCGCAACCAAAAACCACCCAAACCTGTCCTTTGTTGGCCATGGAAGATGCCGTGGTTTTTAGCTGCACCAGTGTGGATAAAACGTTTTCCAATGCATCAGGGGTATGGGCGTAATCCACGATCACGCACGGTTCTTGCTTCACAACCTCCATACGACCCGGGGACGCTTGTAACATCCCGATAACAGGCACCACATCGTTCGCAGCATAACCATGCGCCAATAAGCTCGCAAAAACAGCCAAGCTATTGTAGATGTTAAACATACCCAGTGCTTTGATCGTTAAATGGTACATGCCCCAAGGCGTTGCCACGTCAAACTCACTGCCATTCATTTTAATTTGAATGTTAGACGCCCAAATGTCACATAATCGATGCAAACCATAGGTTAGTTTTTGGCAACGCTCCGGCAATTGCATCAACATCAATTCACTGTAAGCATCGTCTTGGTTGATGATCGCCCACTTCAGAGAGGGCTTATTAAACAACCGGGCTTTCGCTTCCGCATAGGCGTCCATAGTTTGATGAAAATCAAGATGCTCATGGCTTAAGTTCGTGTAGATGGCATGTTCAAAATCAATGTTATTGACCCGACCATGGCTTAATGCATGCGAAGACACCTCCATGCACACGTGTTGAACGTGCTGTTGCTCGCAGTTACACAAAACCTGTTCCATGCACAAACCCTCTGGCGTGGTGTTAACTAAGGGCTGCAAAGCATGCACATCCCCATACCCCAAAGTACCGACATAAGTGGCTTTTTTTCCAAGCAAACCATGGGCTTGTGCCAATTGATAAGCAATGGTGGTTTTACCGTTGGTGCCGGTTACCCCAGTAATTTGCAAAGAACGCGTTGGGTATTTATAAAATTTACTGGCGATGTCAGCAAGTTTTGTGGCTAAATCTGGAACGGGTACACAAGGAATGTTGTTTGGCAATGTGCAATTGGCGGGGAAATCATGTGGCTCATAAGCAATGGC
>CAZGKX010000030.1:29580-29820 GCA_964525945.1 uncultured Legionellaceae bacterium | reverse complement strand
TCACCGCATATTTCCATTCCAAATTGCACGCCTTTTACTTCAAAATAAGGACTTGTCATATCAGGATCAATATTCAACGAATCCATTAACTCTTCTTCGCCAGGTAAAGGTGTTTGTCCTAAAAAAACCAAACCGGGATTTAAATCTTCCAGAGTATCTTCCCTGTATCGTTCAATACGTATGTTGTGGCTTAACTGATGCGATTGTATAAGGGCTTTGCTGGTCGTTAATGACGATTTA
>CAZGKX010000030.1:21143-29570 GCA_964525945.1 uncultured Legionellaceae bacterium | reverse complement strand
CTTGTTTTATCGTATAAAAAATCACCTTTTTTTAAGATACGAATCAATTGTCCATCATACAATATTGGAGCAATATTTTGACAATAAAGGGTTCCTGACCGATTGCGTTGGTTTTGAAAATAATAACCTTTCGAAGATTCGACAGCTAAGCTCACATAAGCGGATCCAGGAATCATCAATACTTTAGGATAACGTTTGCTTAAATTTACCAATTCATTGGACATGAAGTTATAAAACACATCTCTATCAAAACATTGCGCCTCTACATTCATAATTTCACCGTATGAATAAAGGTGCATGCCTGCAAAAAAATCTTCCGCCCCCACCAAAACAGTGAGTTGGGCATCTTCTGAATTTTTTGTAGCTAAACTAGCAATGTTTTCAAGCACATCTAACTTCATTTTTAACATTTTCTGGGTGCGTTCCACCACGCTCATCCCATGAAAAGGAGGCATGGAAAATTCTAGGAGGCTAGGTACAGCCAAAAAAAATTTAATTTGCATAAAGTAGTTTTTGTGAACAGTTGTATGTTAATTGTAGCATACTTTTAGATGTTATAGCCCAAATAAAGATCAATCAATCATAAATACCAGCAAAATTTGTACGAGGAGTTATCCAAAACCGACTATACTTAAAGTGGAAGAAATTTTTTTAAGGATAAAATCATGTTAGGAACAATTTTACTCATTCTTTTAATTTTATTGTTACTCGGTGGCTTGCCCACGTGGGGTTACAGCAAAAGCTGGGGTTACGGTCCCAGTGGCTTGATTGGTACCATTTTGATTATCTATTTGATTTTGGTGCTGCTAGGCCATGTCTCTATTTAGAAATGTTTGATGACCAAGGGCCGTTCCTTAGAACGGCCTTTTATTATTGCCGAATTAAGCGATAATTTTTATCATCCCAAGATGAAGGGTCTGTGGAGCGATACGGATTGATATCCAAACCACCCCTGCGCGTATAACGACCATAGACGGTCAAAGCAGCAGGCTTGCAGCGTTCTTGTATATCCATAAAAATGCGCTCTATGCATTGTTCATGAAATTCATTATGGTCACGATACGACACAAGGTATCTTAATAAACCCACTCGATTTATCTTAGGGCCCTGATAGATGATTTGTACACTTCCCCAATCGGGTTGATTGGTGACCAAGCAATTTGATCGGAGTAGATCTGAACAAAGCGTTTCACTGACAATGCCGTCACTTGTTTGTAAAAAATCCGGATTGACTTGGTAGATTGAACAATCGACATCAAGCTCATCAATGCTTTCACCCAAAAAGCAGGTTTGCAATGCGATCACAGGCGCAGTTAATGGAAAAAGTTTAACGCACACAGGTATACCGATACAGGCTTCAAGATCTCTTTTTACAATGTGCTCCACTTCTTCAAAATTTTTAAAACGCGTGTTGTTGAATGAGTTAAAGTATAATTTCAAGGATTTTGATTCCACAATATGCGTGGACGCACAGTCATAAACAATTTGAGCGGTCGCGACCAGCGGTTTACCTTTTTCATTTAACCAAGACACTTCAAAATGATTCCATATATCAAACCCAAAAAAAGGCAATCGAGTAGGATCAATCCCAATTTCATGGCGCTTTTGGGAACGGGGAATCGCAAATAATTTTTCTGCATTATAAAACGCATCGTACTGTGATTTTTTTCCCAGTTCGGACTGCTGTTCAATATCACTCATGGTTCATCCTAATTATAATTGATGCAATTAACCCACTTGCTTTTTGGCATCATCCCAAATATCCATGCGCTCTTTGAACGAAAGGTCGGACAAATTTGTTAATCCTCGTTCAAATGACAATTGTTTTACAGCATTTAGGCGCCCTTCAAATTTATTCAGGGAACCGTTCAACGTTTCAGTGGGATTTAATTTGCAAAACACGCAAAGTGAAAACACCGCATGCAACAAATCCCCAATTTCTTGTTGCAATGCTTCAGTGCAATTGCTTCCATTGAGCTTATGAAGCTCCTCGCGGACTTCATGGCATTCACTTTCTATTTGTGCCAAAATTTGTTCTTTGGTCTCCCAATTAAAACCAAAGCAATCGGCATCCTTTTCCAACGCAATCATCCTGTCGAAAATACGCATATTTTCCCCAAAAATCGTTGTATTTATTTTATACTATAATTAAAGCAGAATACACAATTAGCTACCATGGAGCAAGCAATGGTTGACATAGCAATCACGCTCGAGCAAGAAATTACAAAAGTTACCCGGTGGAATCCTCAACTCACTGGATTGCATCAGGAGGGGGTTGAGGAAATTAGGCTGTTATTTTTAGATGAGATTAGCTTTATCCAACACCTCTCGGCGTTTGAGAAAACACTGAGAAGTGTTACCCATTCGATCGACCGAAATGCCTCAATCGACAGAGCCGAAATACGTCGAGTTGCAGCTTTTCTTGATCGCTATCTTGATGATCTTCAAGCATTGCTTGCTTGTTATCAGTCATTGGATTTTACAAGCCCCATTCTCTCTGTGGACACTCCTCCTGATCTGGTACTGCATGCATTTGAAAAAAAACTACAGACCTCAGTGGATTTGCAGAATTACGAATTAATTTTAACTCGATTGGCCAAGCTCCACCCAGAATACCGGCCTATAATCAGCTATTTACGTCATGTCTATGAAGGCGACACCATAGAATCTTTTTTCACCAGTGATCTCGCATGGAACCCGATTTTAGATTTATTTGAGAATGAATTGCATTCTAAACTGTCCCAAGGCAGCCATCTGCAACAGTTTTTTGGAAAATATACACCTATCGACACTGTCGCTGATAATACACATTATGCTGTCATCGCTCGCAACGATCGCGGGGATAGTGCTGATTATATGTTAAGAAAACTCCTGGAAATGGATACAAAAAGTCCAGCGATGCAGCGGGAATTTAGCATCAAACTCAAAACAATTTTATTAACGTGCTACCCTAACTTATTCGTTGAAGAAAACAACACACTTCAACCACAACCGAATTTATCTTCTGAAACAACTGAGTTGATTAAAAAAGCGTTAAATCTCAAAAGCGAGACAGAAGATTTTTTGTTCAATTGGAACAATTTTGATTATGTCGCATTGGATGAATTGTTTCAGCAAGATGCAAACGTGTTGTGGATTGTTCTTAAGCAGCTCATATCCATCAACACCACTGTTTTGCACAACGATGAGCCCTTGCAGTTTACTCCTGTGCAAAAAATGGAAACTTACATCCAATTGGCAGAAGCTTTTCAGGCCGGCAGTGCATCCAAGCCCGAACAAATTATGAATTCATTTTTAAATGAAAAGTTGGGCTTGAATTTGGATGGCAGCGTCAGTCGACTAGGCTATAACCTTGCAGAAAATCAGGTCAAAATAAAGACTCCAGGGATCGACAAAGCCCTTCAAGGGGTATATGCCATGGCCATTAAAGCGTTTGAACTTGCTAAAGAATACCCAGAATGCTTGCCCCTAGCAGAAGAAGTTTTTATGCCAACCAAAAAGAAAGGATTGTTGATGGCGATCTCCAAGCGATCTATAAATTTAGGGGATTGGCTGACCACCACAGGCCTTTTTATTGATCGTAAATATGCGAATTGCCAAGATCATTTTCAATCCATCGTAGGACCCCAATCTTCGCAAAATAGCACAACTGATGACGCGCAATTAGCTCCCCCCGCAGATTCATCCGCTGTGCAATCAAGAGCTGAAACCTATAAAAAAAATATTGGACAGGCCTTTTTTCAAGGTGTAGATGCAATTAATAAACAGGCGAATAACAGCCTAAAAGAATTAGAAAAACAGGGAAAAGTGGGGCACTTCATTGCAAATACTTTGAAAAAAAAATAAAGCGTGCAATTTTATCGCTCTTGCTTCCGAAAAAAGACCAGTATCATTTTCATTCATGCGATGCCCCTCAAAGTCACAGAATTCCTTCGCCTATGGCTCGCAATGACTGGGTTTATAATATCTATCAAAACTCAATGACAGCGGTACTAGCTTGTTTTATTATGGAGCGGTTCATAAAACCTTCTCATTTGCTTCAAAGCCTGTTTTAACAAAAGAGAACGCGGTTGCTCGGCAAGAATATTAGCTTTTTTATCCATGACACACATCCCCCCCGATGATTGCAAAACGGTTAATCTATCCATCTCAATTATGCCCATGTTGGCATAGCTTCCAGCTAAAATAAAAGGCCGCTTGTTTTGTGATAACAAACTATCCCCAACACTGTAATCAGAAATCGGGTTCGTGCATCCAAACAACCGCTCAAACAGGGTTGGCATGATATCATACCCACTGGTTGTGTATTGAATTCGACGTGGTTGTGAATTCGGCCAGTGCACAATCAAAGGCACATGCACTTGCACAGGCGTGTAATTTCCCGCATGTCCCCAGTAATTCTGACGATTGTCATTGAATTCCTGTCCATGATCAGAGGTAAAAATAATAATACTGTTGTCCCAATAACCTTGTTCTTTGATCGCTTGCAGGACCGTCTTCACTTGGCCGTCAATGAATGAAACCGCATTGAGGTAACGATTATAATAGGGCAAAGGCTCCACATCATTCGTCATTGCAAGGCGTGAACACCGAGATTTAATCGGTTTATGCAAAGCAGGGTAACTTTGTTCGCGGCAATAACCGTGAGGTGCATCGTAAAAAAGGTTTAGGAAAAAAGGCTGAGTAAGATGATGCGTTTTTAAAAAATCAAGTGTTTTTTGGGTGGTTTGTCTATCCCAATTACCAATGTCATTGCCTGTAGCCCCATCTGAATTTATGCCATGAAATCCTAAATAAATGGTTTTATCCATAGGTGGATGATGCATTTCACTGGACCAAATAATTTTGACCTGGTAACCAAATTTTGCCAGGAGATGATTAAAAATGGGAGCCACTTGCTGCTCCAAAGCCGCAGTCCAATAACTACTGGGTATGGAATAAAACAATGAAAACAAGCCCGCTTGCGTGGAATTTCCAGCACTGATATGCTGTAAAAAGTACCAATTATTTGCCGCGAATTCACTGGTGGCAGGCATGTCATCCTGATTTAAACTATCAAAACGCAACGCATCCACCATGATAAAAATAATATTGTAGGCTTTGTCTGGTTTTTTGCATTGCAATGGATGGCGAGGGTACAACAATTTATCTCTAGAAAAAATGGCTTGAGTATAATGCTGTTCACTAAAACGTTGTAAAATTTCGGGCGCATTTTTATCAGGAATCGCATGACTTAGCAGTTGATGGTAAAAAGGTAAGTTCGACACTTGCTGAACAAACAAATTATTATTTTGAGTCATGGATAACATCAACGTGCAGTAACTAAAAAGCAGCCCCCCTACGCCATATACAAGGAGCCCTTTATACACATCCATACGTTTTTTTAGATTGATTTTTTTCCAAACAAACCATCCCAATAACACTTCAACAGCAATAACCGCTGAAACACCACTCAAAACAATTAAAAACTCCTCATGCGAAAAATCAAACACATCTTGCAAATGGTGGGTGGTGATGAGCTTTAATAAAACTATACTTAAATGAAATTTAAACATGGAAAAAACGATATTATCCGTTAGCAATACCAAAACACTAAAGCTTGCTAACAACACACTGGCAAACCCTACCACACGAATGGAAGGCTTGATCCATGCCACTAAAAAAACCAACATGGCAGGGATGAAAGCCAGTAGCATCATATAGCTCAGGTAATTGACCCACGTAAAAAACAAGACAAAAACCATGCCAGACCAACTCGAATAATCGGCAATAAAATTTTTGAACAACGACGGTGAACTTAAAATAGACGTTAAATACCGTGAACCCAGCACCCAAAAAATTACGGTATTTAACAAAAAATACCAACCAATAAAGCGAAAAAGTAAAGTCCGTTTCATGGGCGTTATTTACGCGTTCCACCGACCGTCAACATATCAATTTTTAATGTTGGTTGACCTACCCCAACAGGAACAGATTGGCCATCCTTCCCACAGGTTCCAATGCCATCATCCAGGGATAAATCATTGCCTATCATGCTGATTTTTTTCATCACATCCGGACCATTGCCAATCAATGTAGCCCCTTTTACGGGACGTGTAACTTTACCATCCTCAATGAGATAGGCCTCGCTGGCTGAAAACACAAACTGACCTGATGTAATGTCCACTTGCCCTCCCCCAAAATTAACGGCATACAAGCCATTTTTTACGGAGCGAATGATCTCCTCTGGGTGGTGATTGCCAGCCAACATGTAAGTATTGGTCATTCTGGGCATAGGTACGTGCGCATAAGATTCACGGCGGCAATTGCCTGTGGGCTGCATGCCCATTAATTTTGCATTTAACTTATCCTGCATATAATTCACCAAAACCCCATCGTCAATCAGGGTCGTGCATTGGCTTGGCGTTCCTTCATCATCGATGCTCAAAGAGCCACGTCGATTTTCCAATGTCCCATTGTCCACAACGGTCACACCTTTTGCAGCCACTTGTTTCCCAAGCAGCCCTGAAAAAGCCGACAACCCTTTGCGGTTAAAATCGCCCTCTAAGCCATGCCCCACAGCTTCGTGCAGTAAAATACCTGGCCAACCCGAGCCCAACACCACAGGCATCATTCCTGCCGGTGCGTCTTCTGCGTCCAAATTCACCAAAGCTTCACGCACCGCTTCTCGGGCATATTCTAAAGCACGATCTTTTTCTAAAAAATAAGAATAAGCCATACGCCCACCGCCGCCACAACGCCCTGACTCTCGCCGTCCTTTGTCTTCGACAATCACGCTCACATTCATGATAACCAAGGGTCGCACATCAGCCTTCATCTGACCATCCATGTCGGCAACCATGATCACTTCATAGGAGCCACTTAAGGATGCATTGACTTGAATAACACGAGGGTCTACACGCCGCGCTTCTTTATCAACGGCTTCAAGCAGGGCTATTTTTTCCAATTTGGTTAGCCCTTCAATTGGGTTTAAATCAGGGTACCGCGCAACGGCTGAACCAGCTATTTTAATGGATTGTGACTGGGCATGGCTGGTGAAAGCAATGGAACGAGCGGCTTCCGCTGCACGCTCAAGGGCCGGCAACAGAATATCATCGCAATAAGCATAACCAGTTTTATCGCCACTCACCGCTCGTACGCCTACCCCACGATCAATCGAATAACTGCCACTTTTGACTTCTGAGTCCTCCAAATACCAAGCTTCCGAGCTACAGCTTTGAAAATATAAATCGGCTGCATCGACATGGCGATTCATCATGGAGCGAATCAATTTATCAATTCGCGATTCATCCAAAGAAGCCGGTGTTAACAATAAATCTTTAGCAATATTCAGTGCGGTTTTCATAATAGGCATGCCATTGTTAATTCATAAAGATAATGCATTCAATATACTCCTTTTACACTGTTTAATAAAATGATTCAAAGAATGCGGTCGACAAAAAGTTAACAATAAAACCTTCTTGTTTTAATTTTATACTATAATAAAATAAACATTGTTAAAGGGGATTTATTATGCCACGTAAATTAGGCTCATCCGACCATGATATTTCAGCGGTGAGAACCAGCGCTCTGAATCAACTAAAAGCGTTTCATGCACATGCCGACATCAAACGCGGTGAGGCTGAACAAAACAGGAACAAAGCAGATGAGTTTAAATACCATGCTCTTTGTGCCGATATTGCATCGTTCATTGAACGTCTAGAAGATTACGTGAAATCGGACATGGATGATAAAACCATTAATTTACTTTGTACCGAGCTGATTCAGGAACAAACGAGTCATACTGCGCCAGAGTTTCAAAATTTAAAAAATATTTATACGAACTTATTCGATGCATTTAGCTTAAGTCCCAAGGAATTCAAAGCCACTGCAACGTTTGGCAAAGAGAAAAATGTAAGACGTTTACCCCCTACGCTTTTCAATAAAAACATGAAAGGCACCCCGCCTACTAGTGATGATGAAGATGACCCTGATCTAGGCTTATCCAGTATTGGAAACCACGATCTATAAATACACAGCGGGAGCTTGCTAGTCAGCACGTATCCCGCTAGACTTGAAACGTCAACAATTAAGCCCCATATATGCTAAACTATACATAATGATCAATCTTGGAGTTATACATGAACAGAAATAACGCTTCAGTATTAAGCCGTGGACAAGAGTCCGCGCTGGCTGCGAATAAAGTATTAAGAAATACTTATCTTTTACTGGGTATGACATTTCTTTTTAGTGCTTTTACCGCTTTTATGGCCTTTGCTTCCCATGCCCGCCCTCTTCACCCGCTCCTTTTTATTGGCGGTGTTTATGGCTTGATGTTTTTAACGAATGCGCTTAGAAACAGCGGTTGGGGATTGGTCAGTGTGTTTGCATTCACAGGCTTCATGGGCTACGCGTTAGGGCCTATTTTGAATGCTTATATAGCCGCGT
>CAZGKX010000030.1:12410-21133 GCA_964525945.1 uncultured Legionellaceae bacterium | reverse complement strand
TTTACCAACGGCCCTCAACTTATTGCCACAGCATTGGGCGGCACTGGCATCATCTTTTTTGCATTGTCTGCCTACGCACTAACCACTCGCAAAGATTTCAGCTACTTGGGTGGCTTTTTGTTTGTTGGCGTGATGGTGGCCTTTTTGGCGATGATTGCTGGGATATTTTTCCAAATACCCGGGCTGCAACTGGCTATATCCGCAGCGTTTGTTCTGATTTCTTCCGGTTTGATTCTGTTCCAAACCAGTGAATTGATTCATGGCGGTGAAACAAATTACATTTCAGCAACAGTGTCTTTGTTTGTATCCATTTACAACCTGTTCATCAGCTTATTGAATTTGCTCGGCGCATTCTCTGGTCGCGACTAAGTAGACACGTTAAACTTAAAAACCGCGGCATTCGCCGCGGTTTTTTTTTAGCCCTGCTGCCAACTTGCTTTTGCTCTGTATAATCCAGGTAAATCGTCGACAGTTTTGTTAATGGTATGTGGCAAATGATAAATTTCCCGTGATTGCTTGTAATAAACACCTAAAGGAACTGGGTATTCGGGGGAAGTAAGGCTCGCCAAACGCATCGCACCCAACAAATTCGAAACATCATGGCGATAATCGTTGGTGCCATCACTTTTGACCCGTTGCAATTTATCACCATCAGGAACCAACTCCCACTCTTTCTCAGCCCCAAATCGCAATGGTTCACCCTCTTGCAAAACAACTGTATGAGCAGCGCGGTTGGTTTTTAATGAAAAAGAATCAAAGGCTCCCTCATTAAAAATGTGGCAATCTTGGTAAATTTCCACGATGGCACAACCTTGATGCGCATGTGCTTCTTTAAGCACTGCCGCCAAATGGTTGGGATCTTTATCCACGGCCCGAGCTACAAAACTAGCACCCGATGCCAAAGCCAACATGAGCGGATTTATGGGTTGGTTGGTCACGCCGAGCGGAGATGTTTTTGTAATTTGTCCTTTTTTGGACGTCGGCGAAAATTGTCCTTTTGTTAAACCATACACTTGGTTGTTCACCAATAAAATTTTTAAGTTGACGTTGCGGCGTAAACAGTGGATTAAATGATTGCCACCAATGCTCAGTGCATCACCATCACCTGTGATAACCCATACACAAAGCTCATCACGCAACGCTTTTAACCCCGTTGCCACAGCCAGTGCACGCCCATGAATGGTATGAAAACCATACGTGTTCATGTAATAAGGTAGTCGACCAGCGCAGCCAATACCCGATACAAACACGTGCTGCTCTGGAGGCAAACCAAGTTCAGGAAGCAACCGTTGCAAGGCCGCTAAAATTGCATAATCCCCGCAGCCAGGACACCAACGCACTTCGTTTTCGTTGGCAAAATCTTCACGCTTGAATATTGTCTTGTTCATAGGTCACTTCCGCTTTAATGGCGTTAACAAGATAGCTAGTGGTAAACGGTTGACCATTACACTGGCTAATGGATTTTGCATTGATCAAATATCGTGAACGCAATACCTCACACAATTGCCCAGAATTTAATTCTGCAACCAAAACATGCTGATATGCACTTAAAATTTTACCCAGATCATCCGGCAAAGGGTTTAAATGCCGTAAATGCAGCAGAGCTACCGCAAATCCTTCCGCATGGCATTCTGCCAATGCAGATTTAAGGCTTCCATAAGTGCTTCCCCAGCCAATCAGCAACACCTCAGCTTGCTCATCTCCTTCCAGCGCCAACGGTTGGTAATCTCGGGCAATACCGGCTATTTTTTTTGCGCGAATATCCACCATTTTTTGGTGGTTAGTCGCATCATAGCTGACTTTTCCTTCATCCCCTTGCTTTTCTAACCCACCCAATTGATGAATGAATCCAGGAGTACCAGGTACATTCCAACTTCGGCTTAAAAATTCATCGCGCTGATAAGGTTTAGGGAATTTATTAAACTGTATGGGCGGGATGTTTAATTCTTCAGGACTGGGAATTTTCCAGGGTTGAGCCGCGTTGGCAAGGTAGGCATCCACCAATACAATCACGGGTGTCATGTATTTAATCGCCACAGAAAACGCTTCAATAATCGTCGTGAAACAATCCGCGGGTGTTTTGGCCGCAAAAACAGGCAGCGGCGCTTCGCCGTGACGGCCATACAGCGCTTGACGGAGATCACTTTGGCCAGTTTTCGTAGGCATACCGGTGGAAGCCCCTGCTCGCATCACATCCACCAACACCAAGGGCAATTCGCTCACAACAGCAAGCCCTAAACTTTCGCTTTTTAGATCCAATCCCGGGCCTGATGTGCACGTCAACGCCAAGCAACCTCCAAACGCAGCGCCTATGCAGGCACAAATTGCAGCAATCTCATCCTCGGCTTGTAAAAGTTGCACACCATAATCAAGCAAGCGCGCGCATTCTTGCAGAATGGCGGATGAAGGTGTAATTGGATACCCGGAAACCAGAACGGGCGTATGGGTACTCACAGCAATCGTTGCGACCGCTAAGGCGATGCCCTCCACTCCCGTTATTTGTCGGTAATCGCCTGCAGGGCGGCTCACTTGGCCGATCATATATTGCCGTCGAGCCAATTCCAAAGTCATTGCGTAATTATAACCCGCCAACAACGCTTGCTCATTGGCTTTCGCGATTGCCATGTTGTTTTTAAATTTTTTGGCAATAAAGGCCAAACAGCTGTCCGTGGGTAAATCAAACAACCACAACACCAAACCAAGCACATAAAAATTCTTGGATTTCTTCCCTTGGGCATGCGTGATATCAAGCCCTTCAAGCGCTTTTAACGTGTGCGTGATCAAAGGTAACGAAACAATTTGATAATGTTCCGATGCATCCGTCAATAATTTTGGATCACACCCGGCTTTTTCCCAATCTTTTGTCTGCATGCTATCTTCATTAAGGATCAACAAGCCGTTTTGATTCAGGTGTTGCAAAGAATTTTTTAAAGCAGCCGGGTTTAAGGCCACCAGCACATCCAACGATTCGCCAGCGGTAAAAATTGCATGTTCGGCCATTGCCAATTGGAAGCCTGAAACACCACCCACGGTACCCGCTGGCGCTCGAATTTCCGCGGGGAAGTCGGGTAATGTTCGAACTTCTCTGCCTGTCAGTGCTGCCGTGATCGTCAATTGCTCGCCCACCAATTGCACTCCATCACCTGAATCACCCGTGATGCGAATTACAATTTCGTCTGTCATCAACATAGACTATCTCCTGCGATTCGTCGATAAGGCTTTTAACCACCATAGCAGTCTATCACCTCGCCTAACAATGCCCACTATTCCATCAATCATCCATGCATGCCCATTCGTGCTTCCTGCATGAGCAACCTCATTTGCTCGACCGCTTGTTTCAAGCCACAGAAAAGTGCTTTAGCAACAATAGCATGACCTATGTTCAATTCATGCATTTCAGGAATACATGCGATTGGTTTGACGTTGTGGTAATGCAAGCCATGCCCGGCATTTACAATTAAGTTTAGAGTAGCAGCATATTGCGCCGCTTGCCTAATCCGTTCTAATTCTTTTTTCTGTGTGGCCTCATCCACCGCATCAGCGTAACAGCCCGTATGAATTTCAATAACCGGGGCACCTACGGCAGCTGCTGCTTCAATTTGTTTAAAATCAGCATCAATGAAGAGGGAGACTTCGCTTCCAAACCCTTGTAAACGCTTTACCGCCCGTTCAACCGCGTGATAATGCGTGACAACATCCAGCCCACCTTCAGTGGTCAGTTCTTCACGTTTTTCAGGCACCAAACACGTGTGTTCGGGTCGAATTTCTTCAGCAAAAGCCAACATCTCCGCCGTGACGGCCAACTCGAGATTCATGCGAGTTTGCAAAATTTCCTTTATCAAACGAACATCTCTTTCTTGAATATGACGCCTGTCTTCGCGCATATGCAGAGTAATGCCATCAGCGCCCGCGTCTTCAGCATCAATGGCTGCCTGCACGGGATCAGGGTATCGGGTCCCTCGGGCTTGGCGTAGGGTAGCAATATGATCAATATTTACCCCCAGTAAGATATCTTTTCTCATCATCCACCCTTCCAAATTAAATTAACCATAATTATGCGCCTAAAATCTTTTCGTCGCAAAATTTTTATATGGTTAAAATAAACGCCAAATGTCTTAATAATTTGCTTTTTAAAGGACGATGAGTTATCGTACTTTTTTCACGTCCTGCGAGTACGCAGATAAACTAAAATAGGATCAGATACAATGAAACAATGTGAAGGTGGATGTCAATGCGGGGCTTGCCGGTATACTGCCACATGGGAACAACCAGAAGAAATGTACTTATGCCACTGTAGCAGGTGTCGCAAGGAAACAGGAACAAGCCATGGCGCAAATGTGTTCATTAAAGATGCTCAATTTTTATGGAAACAAGGCAGCAACAATATCACCTTTTATAGAATAGAAAACACCAAAAAGGAACGCGCATTCTGCACAAGTTGCGGTAGTCCAGTTCCTATCCAGCTCGATGAAAGAACCTGGACTATTCCCGCAGGTTCATTGGATGATGATACGTTTTTGACTCCTACAGCGCATATTTTCTACGGCAGCCGCGCCTCTTGGGAAGATAAAAAAACCAATTTGAAACGATTTGATGGACTACCCACCCCAAGTCCAAAGCCCGTCGCTGAAACCGCAGAGTTGGAGGAAACGACCAAACAAGAACATGGCAAATATGCAAGATTATTTGGCACTCCGAAAACACCCGAATCAGGATCGGATGCCTCCTGTATTCCTGGCTGCGTAACCAGCTAGCGCAGTTCAATGGGTGAAAATTTCGTATAAGCCAATGAAACGAAGCAATTGTCCCATAGCTTCGTTTCATTGGCTTATACGCCACGGAATAGGCTCACCAACTGTTGCAGCACACTCTTGTCCAAAGGCGCAATCGGCAAAGTAGCTAACCCCAACAAAGCATACAATTCTTTCTGTTTCGAACCCTGCAATGCATCAAGGTGTTTTTGAACCGTCAACACATCACCACGCTGAATGGGTCCTGTCAACGAATCACGTGGGGATAAGGTGTTTTCTAAATTTCCCACCGTGCTTTTCATGATTGTACTGATCACTTTCATGGCCATTTTTTTATCAACACCAGCTTCTTCTAAACAAGAAAGAGCTTGCTGAGAAAGCGTCACCAAATAGTTGGATGAAAAAACAGCGGCAGCATGGTAAGACGCTTTTTTTGTTTTGCATATGGGATACGTGATGGATCCAATCGATTTAAAAATGGAATCAACAACCACAATCGCCTCGTCATCACCTTCCAGTGCGCAATAAGTTCCTTGATAATTTTGTATGCTAAGCAAAGGATTGGCAAAACTTCTCATGGGATGCACGCTGACCAACTTACACGCTTTGTGTTTAAGAGCCAGCATGACGTCAGAGGTCAGACAACCACTGCAATGAACAGCAATGCTGTTTCTTTGAAGATGAGTGGTTTGACTGAGCTGCTCGCATATTTTTTCAATCAAACTGTCCGGAGTCGTTATCAAGGTAATATCAGCGGGGGGTAGCTCATTAAGAGTGGCTACAGCAGTGCCTGCGCCGATAAAATCAATCGCTTGAACAGCACGTTCAAGCGAAGCATTGCACACGGCCCCTATGGTGATTTCATCGCTTTGGGACAATAAAAAGCCGAGTGTTTTTCCTAAATTACCTGCACCAATGATATTGACTACCACAGCCATTTTTTTCTCATCAATTCTTATCTTATTTGTTAAATAAATACCATAAGGATAAAAACCAGTCAAAATTGATCGGAATCAATCACAATTACGGGTTAAAACTCCTCCAACAAAATAACTTGGTAGGCTGGCGTTTCATAAGGATGGGCCAATTTTAAAGCCGCAACCGCACTCTTAATCTGGTGTGAAGAGCAGACAATTTCAACTTTGTATTCCATAACTTTTTGTGCTTTTCCGACTTCACCAATAAAAGCATTGCTTCCCTCTAAAGGTAAAAACTGACCTTCCCCCTGAGTTTGCCACGCACATTGCGCGTAGTGCTCCACTTTTCCAGCCCCTGTTTCAAACACAGCATGTTTTACCATATCAAGATGCGTCTCAGGTACTGTAAAGCAAAGAAGATACATCATGTCTGCTCCTTTTTTCAGCTATAATAGGTTATTTTATGCTCAAGTTGTTTTTGATGATGTTTCCAATCAGGCATAAATTGCCCCATTAATGCATAAAACCTTTTATTATGGCTAGGCTCTAAAAGATGGGTCATTTCATGCACCAACACACACTCTAGACAGCCAAGCGGTTTTTGAATCAAGTTTAAATTGAGCCAAATACGCTTCGCCTTGGGATTGCAAGTTCCCCAGCGCGTCTTCATGGTTTTTATTCTGTATTCATGCGCCTGAACCTGTATTATTTCTTCCCATTTTTTAATTAATGATGGCAAAATCGCGCTCAATTGTTGTCGATACCAACTGTTCAATACGCGCTGAAACTCTTCTTCAGTTATCTCTTTTTTTCCCCAAAAAAGCAATGATCTATCCACTATAACAAGTTTGGAGCGCCCCGAGGATAAGTGTTTCTCCAGCGGATAAAACTCACCCAAATAAGGATATAGTTTTTCCACCGATTCCTCAGGAGCGCTGATTTGTTGCAACCGCAAACGAACTTGGTTGCTTTTTATCCAATCCATTTTATCTTGCAAAAACGCATGGATCAACGGCAATGGAAATTTATTAGGGGCGCTGAGTTTCACCTCCCCATCTGCGTTAATCCGCAAATTAAGATTTTTGATGGATTTTCGGATCAACGTCACTGAAAACCCATCCATATCAATCTGCATTACAAAAAACCATGGTTCATTTCCAAGTTGAGCCGCTTGAGCGTACGTTAATTTCAGGACTGCTGACCGGCACCAAAGCCAGTTCCAATTCAACAGGTTTTAATGATTTAAAAAATAAAACACGTGGGTTACCACCATACATGGTTAATTGCTCATCCTGCTTTTTTTTCAAGGTCCGTTCTAAGATTATTTTTGAACCAATATTAGCGGGATGCACTGTTGCCACAATTTCGTTCAAATTTTTCAGTGTCTTTAAATTGTTATCACAATTTTCATTGTACGAAAGAAAAGATTCCAATCGTAAATGTTTGATGTATTTTTTACCTGCAATGGCTATTTCAGTGCCATAACCATTGGATGCAAATTCGTTATCTATAAAATAACCAATTTCGGCCGCATGCGCATGGCCCTCAAATTTGTAAGAGGCATTTTCAATGATTAAACTACCCACAAATTTTTTGGTTTCAATTTCATGCACCGCAAAATCACAAAGAAACTGGCGGTTATTCCAACCATCGATACCTTCCTCAATGACAGCTTCTATATGTGCATCCTCCCATACTCCCCCCTCCCGAAGATAAGTTACATTATCTGGATTAGTGAGAATTTTAGTGAAATGCTCTATTAAGTAGGCTTTCGCATGTTGATTGAAAGATGTAAATTCTAATCGATCAGTACGTATAGAGACAAAAGGCGACTCCATAGATACCGTGATTATACCCTGACCGGCTTTAGCCTTTAGACGTCTGGAAAAATAACTTCTTGAACCCATCGATTATTCCCCCTCCCAAGTTATCAAAAGTTATAAAATACCATATTTATTTAAAGTATGATGCCTAAGAATACTCAATAAAATTTGATCTTTCCCATCAAAGTGCCATCGACAGCCTAAAGTGTTATCGATATAATTTTACAGGTGGGCCGTTGTAGCTCAGTTGGTAGAGCAATTGATTCGTAATCAATAGGTCTGCGGTTCGATTCCGCACAACGGCACCAGTACTGGCTTGGATTCTTAAAAAACAAATTTCGAAAATAAATTTCTGGGTACACTTTGGGGTACACTTAATTTATAACTCAACATCTTTAAAAAACTTTAATCTCTTTTACGATATTAAAAAATCAGTCCATAATTACTTGTCAAAGAAATCTTCATAACAATGGATTGCTATGTATCTCGAGTCTGACCAATTGGTATTTTCTCCTTCTGATTTAACGCTTTACATGCATAGCCCTTTTGCATCCTGGATGGAACACTTGTCTCTCGCTCATCCAAACGCTATGCCCACCCCAGATAAAAAAGATGCCATGATGACCCTGCTGCAAAATAAAGGGAATGTTCACGAACTTGCAACCTTGGCGCTCTTTCAAGAAAAAGGATTATCAATAGCTGTATCCGATTCAGTAAACGCCACACTCTCTGCCATGAAATCTGGCGTTGATATAATTTACCAAGCACCATTAGCATCTCCACCTTTTAAAGGCCGTTCTGACTTTCTAGTCAAAGTAAATGGTGAAAGTTTATTAGGAAATTTTCATTATGAAGTTTGGGAGACCAAGCTTGCCTCCACAACCAAACCAAACTTTCTTATCCAGTTATGTTGTTATGTAGAAATGCTTGGGCACATTCAAGGTTGTAAACCAACTGAAATGGTCATCGTGCATGGCAACGGCGAGCAAAAACGCTTCCGCACTGAAGATTATTTTTATTATTACCTCCACTTAAAAAACAGGTTTTTACAAACCCATCAGCAATTCAAAAAAGATGAAACACCCGATCCCGGCGAATCAAACAATTGGGGCAGATGGAGCGAATACGCAAAAGAACTGTTTCAAAAATCCGATCACCTGTGCCAAGTCGCCACCATCACCAAAAGCCAAATTAAAAAACTGCAGAAAGCTGGCATTTTTACCATGCAAGCC
>CAZGKX010000030.1:0-12335 GCA_964525945.1 uncultured Legionellaceae bacterium | reverse complement strand
GAAAGGAATAAATTCACTCGAAAAGCTCAAAGCGCAGGCGAAAATACAAAAAGAAAGTACGACCCTTGAAAGCCCTCACTATCAAATACTCCCTCATGAAGCCGGTAAAAAATATGGCCTTGCCTTACTTCCACCGCCCTCTCGGTTGGATGTTTTTTTTGATATTGAAGGGGATCCACTCTTAGAAGGAGGTTTAGAATACCTTTGGGGCGTCACGTATTTTGACGAAAACTCAGTGCGCCAATACAAAGATTTCTGGGCGCATGACCACGAACAAGAAAAAGATGCTTTTAAAAATTTCATCGAATGGGTTTATGCACGCTGGACAAAAGATCCATCGATGCATATTTATCACTATGCGAGTTATGAAATCACCGCCTGCCGTAAATTAATGGGACGCCATGGTATTTATGAAAATGAAGTCGACCAACTGCTACGCAACGAGGTTTTTGTTGATCTCTACAAAATCATCAAAGGCTGCCTGTTATTGGGTGAGCCGCGCTATTCCATTAAAAATGTAGAACACCTTTATCGACCAAAACGCGCCACCGAAGTGGCCAGTGGCGGGGATTCCGTTGTGGTATATGAGAGCTGGCGAGAAAGTCCAGATGGCGATACGTGGCAAACCTCAAAGATACTCAATGACATTCGTGAGTACAACATCGACGATTGCAACTCCACGCAAGAATTGGTTGAGTGGTTACGACTGCGGCAAAGCGAGATGAATATTCCATACCTTGGAAAAACAGAACGCGTAGAGCCAGAACTTAAAAATGCAATCGACGAACGTGTGCGATTGTGCGATCGATTACTTATAAAAGCCAGCGCGCTGCATGCATTAGAACCGCAAGAAGCGAGAGTAACCACCCTATTGGCATGGTCCCTTGAATTCCATCGTCGTGAGTTAAAGCCTGTATTTTGGCGGTTGTTTGACAGACTGAGCCTAACCGGTGATGAACTACTCGATGACATCGATTGTTTGGCTTATTGCCATCGAACCACCAAACCTGGTCATAAACCTACTCCTAAAGCACGTCATTTAGCTTATGAATATGCTTTCGATATCAACCAGGAATTCAAAAACGCCAATAAAAATTATTACGTCCATGGAAAAGAGACCACTGACGGTAAAAACATAAAAGTCACGCATATCGAAGAAGACAGTCGCATTGATGAAGGCTATATCGTCTTGCAGATGAAAGATGAATTGCAAGAAACCATCCATCTCATACCGGATGAATACATTTCCCCAAGCCCCATCCCAGAAGCCATCACCCGACAAGTTGAAGCGTTTGAGCAAGGACTATTAGATGATTGCGCCCTATTGGATTTCTTAAGAAAATCCATACCGAGAATAAATGGCCATCAAAAAGGCCTACCCATTGCACCAAGCCATTACCCACAACTTCGCCTTCAACAAATCATAAATGCCGTCATCTATTTGGATAACAGTTATTTAACCATCCAAGGACCACCAGGTGCTGGCAAAACGTACACGGGCAAACATGTTATCGCTGAATTGCTGAAGCTCGGCAAAAAAATTGGCATTTGCTCCAATAGCCACAAGGCGATTAATAACCTATTGATAAGCACCGCTGAATATTGCCAAAAAGAAGGCATTGGTGCTTATTTCGCCTGCACCTCTGACACTGATACGAAATTGAATGAGCTGGGCGTCGATATCATAGAGAATAAATCCATTGTGAGCATTCTGCAGCCCGCTTGCGTCATTGGTACAACCGCTTGGGGTTTTGCAAGAGAGGATTTGGCTGACACTTTTGATTATCTTTTTATTGATGAAGCAGGCCAGGTCAGCCTCGCCAATTTAATTGCCATCAGCCAATCCACCAAAAACATTATTTTGCTAGGCGACCAAATGCAATTAGGCCAGCCCTCCCAAGGCAGTCACCCTGAAGAAAGTGGTTTATCCATTTTAGACTATTTGTTACACACCACACCCACCATTCCCGAAAACATGGGCATTTTTCTGGGTACAACGTATCGAATGCATTCTGCAGTCAATCAATTCATCAGCAATGCAGTTTACGAAGGAAAATTAGAAGCCGCTCTTGAAAATGATCGGCAATGCATAAAAGTACCTCCCAATTACCAAGGTCCTTTAAGCAAAGAAGCAGGTATTATTACAGTACCTGTCGATCATGAAGGCAATACCCAAGCAAGTGATGAAGAAGTGGAACAAATCGTGCTATTAGCCCATCAATTATTGGGTCGTGTATTTATCCCCAAAAATGGCGTTGAGAGACCGATAACTTGGGACGACATGCTTTTTGTTGCCCCATACAATCATCAAGTTAATAAACTAAAAGCCGCATTACCAACAAATGCCAAAGTAGGCAGTGTGGATAAATTCCAAGGCCAAGAAGCCCCCGTTGTTTTCTTAAGCATGTGCGCAAGCAATGCTACTGAATCTCCACGAGGATTAAGTTTTTTATTTGATAAAAATCGCCTGAATGTCGCTATATCGCGGGCTCAAAGCCTGGTTGTTGTGGTTTATAGTCCCGCGCTACTTGAGGTTTCACCTAATAATATTGAGCAATTATCTCAGATCAATCTATTCTGTCAGTTGGTCAATTCTTAAATAAATAATCAATCAATATTACCAAGTTACAATGAAGAGTGTTGTTCGGAAATTGAATCTATCCTTTTGCTGCAATGTTTTGGTTTATCCAATCATGGATAGATTTAGCATGCCAAGCGAGGGTGGTTCCATTTAATTTAACAGGTTTTGGAAATTTATCTTCTAACCACCAACGCCGTAATGTTAAGCGGTTTCTACCAATTATTTTTTCTAAATCAGTGATAAATACGCCAACAAGCTTTACGTTTCCATAATCAATGTTTTTTAGAGGCTCGTAGTTCTTATTTAAATGAGGCGCGCTCTGAGACTGAAAACAAACAAATCGAAAATATTTTAAAACGCCACGGTGGGGAAGATGACTTAAATGGGATGGGATCGAAAACATTTCGAACCTTGTACTATAACAAAATGAGCGCACGAGAACCCGTGCCTGGATTTCAATTTCGAAATTACCCAAATCCCAATTTTGAACATGCAGCGAAAGATGATGCATCCCTCAAAACGCATATACCTGAGAATGGATACCCCACTTGCAATCAAATGTATCGCGGCAAAGCCCGTGTGTTAAAGAGTAACTGTTCGGGCACGGCAGTGGTTGCACCCGTTTTCGACGATTCTTGGTTACAATCTCGTCCCCAAGAAATATCTTACAAAACTTCCATCGATTTTCTTAACGACACCATATTGGTTGTATTTTATACTGCATGACATAGAATAACGCGCATTATCTGGTTATAATTCGCGGCATGAACAATACCTTTATGGAGTAAAACAATGATTCCTCGCATGCCAGCTCAATCAAGAACTAAAAATACATCCCTTGAAACAGATAGGAGCAGCAATTCATTGGGTAGAATTGGAGAACCAATTACCGAAGCTTGGCTTGCCGTAAGCCCCTATCCTCTAACTCGCAAAATCCACCATGACCTCAACACAGTCGCAGTTTTTACCTCAACCGATTTAGTGCGTCATCAAAATATTTTAAAAATCAGACAAAAATATTTTTCTAGTACGGATATCCCTGATTATTGGATACTCAAAGACAACAAACCAACGTCAGAATTGGATTTAGAAATCCAAGGACAACGTTTAATGGTGGAGGCGAGCACCCTCGGCCAAGCTTGTAATTATGAAAACAACATCCACGAAATCATATTAGCCGACATTGGCGAATTATTTTTGTCCTTAAGCAAGCGTACAGACAATGAACACGTTCGAACTGATGGTGTGGAAGTCATGTTTTTTAACGACCTTGTCGATTGGTTTTTGACAAAAGCACCGACACTGCCACCAAAGCATGAACACGCCGCATTTGAATATCAAAAAATCATTAATTATTGCAAAGACATTAAACAAAGTATTATTTTCGACCCCGATAATTGCAGTCAAAATAATTTTTATGAAACATTGAAATGGCAAATTACAAGAATAGAAGATTACCATGTTTCATTACGAGAATTTCAAGGAGCCCTCACGCTTAATGGATTATTAACTCAACTTGAAAATCACTTGCTTGGTCTGTCTTCCCGGGTGCTTGATATCACTTATTTATTGATTAATGAAGAACCGAGCGTCTTCGACGATTTATCGGGCGAAGAGGTCGGAGAAAAAAGAAGGTTAGGCCTAGCTACATTTATCAAGCCATTTGCATATGATAAAGCAGAAATCGCTGCGCGCAACACTGTATTTGGTGAGTGGTTGTATAAAACAGTCACAACATTAAGATTGACTTCCTCGTTCTTCCCTCCTTCCAACAACCTCACCATTCATGATTTTACTCATCATTTAGAAGATGAATTGCACCCTGATGGCAGTTTCATCAAAACAAAACCGAATTGGGGGCATCGAAAATTTGCCCAATTACCAAATGAAAAGTACTCTGACGGCAAGAAAAAAGCGAACCATTATGCATTACAAATTAAACTTCAGCTGCAACGCACCGTAGAAATCTATTACTTAATCGAAGCGTTGATCCGCCCGTCCCAAACATCCCCCTCTTTAACAAATGGGTGGATGTACAGCAATCCTGGGGGAAAAGCCTCCCTTATGGAATTGATGCGCGCTATTTTAGAAACAAGTGATAATTTTTGGTTTTCTTTTAGGCAATTTTGGAAGGAGTACTACGAAGAAGACTTCAAGTCCTACATTACCCAAAATCATCTAAATCCCAATGCGCCAGAACACCAGCCGCTCGCACGCATTCATTGCAAATTGATAGGAAAGATGGAAAGCAGGCACCGCTCGATAAAAGATGTCGTCGACGTCATTTTTAAGAATGCCGAAGATTTCCCTCAAACTACACAGAAAATCTTGGATACTTATAGTATAGAAAACATACTTGCTTACCGGCAATTGATGAATAAAACAGACTCACCCGATTATAGAATTGCTTTTCAAGAATTGTTAAAGTTTCGCCATGGAAACAAGAAAACAGTGATTCTGGACGATATTTCAACAATAGATTCTACCGCCATAGAAAGTAATGCAAACATTGAAAATAAAAACACAAAAAAGGCTAACCGTCATCAATTGTTCACTATAAGTACCGTGGCGGCTGTGGAAGACACTACGCAAAGCTCTTCATCGGTATTTCGATCTACCCCATCAGGAGCAACACACGATACCTAAAAAGAGATAATCAGTTGTTAATAACCAAATTTCTTCAAAATATGATGTTTGGTTTCGCGTCGATTTAAAAACAATTCGGAATAGTGCTGACTATTCCGAATGTTTATGGCGTGTATCCTGCTTCAATCGATAATAAACTATCTGGAACTGTAGTCTTTCGAAAGCTGGTTTATATATATATTTAAGTAGGTGCTAGAATAACTGAATGTAAACAATTCGAAATACACAATAACGTGATCAATTTTGTGTACGCGTAATGAGCAACATTCATGATGAAGAACAAATTCAGCTGTTATATCATTGGTGATGATAATATTACATTGCAATGCGCTGATATATTAATAAGCAATCATCATCCTTTGCTAGGAATGATATCCTCTTCAAAGAGAATAAAAAAATGGTGAATGACCTATTCATGATAAAAAATACACCATCTTCATGGAAAGACGTACGAGCATTGCATGTTCAATCCCTTGTAAAGCATTGGCTAAAACAAAACCTTAAACCCACCACCATCATGGGGTACATGACGGTCATTCGAGCGTTTTTACACGACATGAATTGCCAGCTAGAGAACATAGGCAACAAAAACTTACAACTCCACCGCCCTCTTAAAGCAAAAAAGAAAATGAATATTCAATCATGTATCTGGCAAGCTATCACCGACCCATGCACTTATTTCCTAATGGCCTTACAAATCCATTTTGGTCTTACCTTCAATGAAGCTCAACGATTGATTCCTAATATCCATGTGAAAGAACATGCGCTTTTGATTACACGCGAAATTGCATTTAATTCGGAAGACAGGGTTATCCCGATACGCCACGATACCCAACAAACCATTCTAAACGATTTAATTATTCATACAAAAGGTGAAAAAAGCTTGCTCCAACTTCATGGTAATGTTCATATTCGTTACCAATGGCACCAACCAATGGCGGCACGTAATCTTCCAACTCACAAAAATTACCGTTACCTATATGCACAACAAATGAAAAATGCTCTCTCCCCTACTCTAAGCAATTATCAACTCAGTTGGTTAATTCGAGATGAGATGGGAATTAAATCGCGTAATACTCTGTGGTTGTACTTCAATGAGTAAAACAAAATTACGTAGCGCGCAATTTTCAATTAACGAAACCCTTAAGCAACTCAAAGGTTATTCTTTTGCAAGTATCGCAGACATGCGCCATATGCTAAATCGTTCTGTAAAAGATTTGCATGAACTGGGATTTAAAGTTGCACACGTTCAAGGGCTAAAACCAAAACACATTTATGCCCTGGTCGAGCATTGGAAAATACAAAATAAAACGCCCGCAACCATTAAAAATTACATGTCCAAACTACGCAAATTATCCGTATTGCTCGACAAGCTTCAATTGGTAAAACCCAGCAACGATGACTATCAAATCACTCGCCGTAGTTATGCACCAAAGCGCAATAAAGCCATTTTTCATGCGGATTTTTCCAAATGCACCGATCCAATGATTCGCATGTCTTTGGAAGCACAAGCATTGTTTGGATTACGTCGCGAAGAATCCATGAAATTCATTATCAGTGAGGCATGGCAAGGCGATTATTTAAAGATCAAACCCAGCTGGACCAAAGGCGGAATTGGTCGAAGAATTCCGATAACCAATGAGAACCAAAGACAGTGGCTTATGAAAGTTGCCCAGCAAGTGCCTAAAGGCTACTCTTTCATCCCAAAAGACAGAACGTACAAACAAAATTTGACCCACATTCAAATACAAACCCAAAAAATGGGGCTTAAAAAATACCATGGCTTACGCCATGCTTATGCTCAACAACGCTATCATGAATTAACGAAAAAATTAGATCCTAATCAGATAGGATTGAATTGCCGGTTTGAAAACCGGGCATCATCATTTAAACCCCTCACATCGTCTCAAAGAAACATTGATCATCAAGCCCGTGAAATTTTGAGCCGTGAACTTGGACACTCACGTATTGCCATAACTAAAATTTATATTGGCTGAGTTCAGCTATATTAAGCGAGATCTTGCTCTCCTTTTTCAGGATAAAAAGGAAAAAATGTACTCCGTATTGCTCAAAAGATCATAGATCGTCAAGTTATGTAATCTGGGCGTGTGTAGAAAAAATTACACGACTTGAGAATGTCGTAAAAACCATAATATTTTTGACTAAGAGTAGTTTTCTTAGTAGATTCGCTTTTGCTTTAGATGTATTGGAAATGGAGTTACAGTATGAAAAAAGCATTGTTGTTTGGATTTTTAGCAATTTCTTTAAGTTCACATGCCGGATTGGTGGCTACAACAGTTCATAGCAGGGCAAACTGTTCCAATAACGAATCAATAACTTGGTGGTTAGGACATCCTTATGATTGGCGTGTTGTAAGCATCCACACCAATATTTATGGTGGTGCTCATCACATAGATACAGGGTATGCTGTAACTTGGAGACAGGCAGCCGTTCATTGGAAAGAAGCACCTATGAAAGAGCCACCGGATCGTCGTTGGGTTGTAAATGGATATCATTATTTAAGTGATTATGGCAATGGAAAATTCCCGTTTGATACAACTACTGTTGGTGATTGTAGTATCTATAATGGATGGTGGGATTATTAAGGCTGAAGTAACAAAGGAGTAAACAAATGTATCAGAAGTTATTAGCAGCAGGCTTATCTGTCATATTTTCGTTTAATACAATGGCAAACGATCAGCATGCTTTAACAAAAGAAGAAATAAATCAGTTAAACAAAAAAATCCTTGCTAAAGCTGGCATTGACATACCTGAATATAATGAAATAAATATTGTTTCTGCAAATACATACATAGATAACAAAAATATTAAACAAAATGCAAATGATGCTCATATGGCAAAAAAAATGAAAGAATATCTTGCCATGAACAATGAGCAACAAAAAAATGGTTATGTTAACGATAACGAACCACGAGCCAAAGAATTAATGAATTTAAAACATGTCGCTTCATATCAACTCAAAAAATACAAAAGTGTCTTCTCTTCTGAAAGCACTCACATAAGAGCATCTAGTGACGAATTAAAGCTAGCTTATACCTTTGTCGGTGTTCCAGCGGAAGAAATGAGTCTAAACATCGGAGTAGCTCCTTATGGCGCTTATAAGTCTGTAAAAAACGGGGATGAAGGTGATGGATGGGACGGTGCTGTGCAATTCTTCGATAAGAAAGGCATAGGTAGCTGCGCGTTCACCGAGCATGATAGGAAGCTTGCTCATAGTGGCGTTGAGTTAATAAAAGAATTAGTGACTTATGATATTCAAAATAAACCTACTGTAGTGCTGGTTAAAGGCACAAAAGAAACAGGGTTTGTTTATAAAATAAAATGGTACGACAACACATTTAGCAGAGAGCTTGAGTGCGCCAATCCTGAGTTTAGCCAACAATTACGTACCGACATAATTGCCCTCGCTAATCGCATAGAATGCTACCAACAACCTTCTTAATTTTATATGAGCTTAGGCCTTTAAGTTGCTCTAGGCTCATACTTGCATAATGGGCAAACACGGCGGGAATTAAATCCGGCCATAATCGGTTTGCATTATTTGTAAGCTTTTAAGGAACCGTGAAAACGCCCCTTTAAGCCTTTGACTAAGTGCCACCGCAAGGTGGTTTTTTGGTTTAAAGTACATAAATTGCAACATGTTTTAAAAAATTTAAAAATAATAAAAAAATGCAAATGATGCTCATATGGCAAAAAAATGAAGTATCTTGCCATGAACAATAAGCTACAAAAAAATGGTTATGTTAAAGATAACGAACCACGAGAAAAAGAATTAATGAATTTAAAACATGTAGCAATCAAGCATAATCAAGATTGATAGAAAAATTGATGGTTAAATCATAATTTTTTTAAACTAGTTATCCCATCTGCCTCATAGATGATAATGATTCTTGGGACGTGTAACCCAACACCGACTCGGACATCCCAATTGTCCCAGAAGTCCCATCAAATTTTAGAATGACGCGCAAAATTCTGATTTCAAAACCGAAAAATATGTTATAATTACCCTATGAAAACATTATCTGAAACAAACCCTCATCTGCAAGATAAGGAACAAGCTAAACGCTTAAATGCACGCTCTACAAGAACTTCTTGTGGTGTGGAAGGCATACTGCCTAAAGAAAAACCTTTGTCAGTAAAAATCGACCACTCAAAATCAGATTCTGTTTATGCCAAAATGAAGAAACGGTTACAATCAAGCTAAGAATTCTTCAATATTTTCGCAAAAATCTGCGTTATTGGCTCATAATTTTTACATACCCCATTATGAATTGCTTCTATATAACGATTAAATCCATTTGAATGTTCTGTTTTATCGATAAGTTCAAATGAACCTCTACGTTTTCATTTTTAATCTGCATATCTTGTTTGTTCATTGTTATACTTCTATAAAAAAATACATTTTATCTAGCACGCAGTCGAATATTTCAAGAAAAAATTTCAGGCGCTAAAAAAGAGCGTCCTGAATTGGAACGTCTACTGGATCAAGTTCGTCCTGATGACGTAGTCGTTGTCTGGAAATTAGATAGGTTAGCTCGTTCAACCCACCACTTATTGGGATTTGTAGAGAGAATAAGAATAGCTGAAGCTTCATTTTGCTCGCTTTCTGAGCCATGGGCGGATACGACTTCCCATGCGGGTAAAATGATTATGACAATATTTGCCGGCATTGCTGAATTTGAGCGTGATTTAATCCGTGAGCGTACTTCCACTGGTCGCGCAGCAGCTAAACAACGCGGTATTCGGTTTGGTCGACCTAAAAAAATGAATGAAGAACAAAAGCTTTTAGCGCAACGATTATTAGAGGAAAATAAATCAGTGCGTGAAATAGCTAAAACATTTAATGTCCATAAAGCGACAATATATCGATTGCAAGATTGATATCTGCAATATTAAAGTATCCCAATCTATAATTTAGGACTTGGTTCTCTCTCTTCCGTATCTGCTGCTTTAATGCTTAATGGAATATAGATTTTATCCTCTAAGGAAGAAATAGCAACAAATTCTGTTGTAACTGCTCCCGGTAAAACGGTAGGAAAAAACCGGCAATTTGGGTTAGCTAAAATTGAAGTTGCACCAATGATTGGATCACGTACGTATTTTCCAGATAAAACCTCAATTTCGGCTAAAATAGTTTGAGCATCAAATCGTTGTGAAGCATCTAAAGGAATACAAATCGCTTCATTGGCTACATGTTCGTAGGCATCTTTAGCTTTATTATTTTTAATAATGTGACTCATCCTGCTTTGAGTACAATTTACTTTCATGGGATTAATAAACTCAATCTCGATGCGAGAAGTTCCTTTTCCTCGTCGTATTGCAAGTGCGGCAAGTCCAGAGTGTTGAATTTTAACTCTGGCTTGTGTTAATTGATCTTGTAAAGATTGATTAGAATATTTAGACTGGCCAATAAATTCCTCCAATACTTCATTATGTGCTACATAAGTAACCAAGTTATTGCTAGCTTCGGCAGGATGCAGTTGTCCTTTTGGTGGTTCTAAAAGGCCTGCTGCTACTGAGTACACTTTAGGTGCTCTGGTACGCATCATAAAATAAGTATGAGAGTCGCTAGTTATAAAAGGAGCTCGAACTCCCGCGGTACAATATGTTTGGTTATGATAGATACTATCAGCATTAAAACCACCTGCCTCAATTGATTTCTGTAGCGTTCTAATAAAAGAGTATTTTACTCGAAGAGCAACTATATATAATGTGTTTACATCAGGATCATAGGCAAGCTTGGCAATGAGCAATTGATTACCATCGTAGCCACCAGCGCTTTTGATTTCCGCTTGCGTATTGCTAACCTTTTCCTCATCTTTTGCACTTAATGAATAAGTATCCAGCTCATCGTAATGGTCTACGGGAGTTAAGTTATCTAAATCACGCACAAAAATAACAGCGGGTGATTTTTCAAAATTAAAACTGGTTTGTACATCTTGAACTTTGTGTTGATCAGCATATTTTAAATTAAAGGCAGCTAATAGATTGATTAACATAAAGACATACACTCCAGATTAACTTAACAAAAAGGATTATAATAGAACAATATGATTTATTATTAAATAATTATTTCATAATTAACGATACTGCAGGTATGCGAGTTAACATCTACAATTAATGCTAAAGATAAAATAAGTAGTAATTGAATTTGCTTAAGTCGGTTGGCTGTTCCATTACTCCTCAAGCCCGATCTTCTGATCAGTATTTTCAATCTTGTACTATAATTAGAACATAATAAGTTGAGTATAATATGTCATAATACATATTAGGAGATTGTATGAAATTTATGAAATCCTGCGTGCCAACTTCAAAAACTCCAACCGGGAACGCTCTCATTACCATTAAAATGTATCAATATTCTACAGATCCTGATGCAACAATACATATTGATATTGAAGAAGATGCTAAGCTAAAAAGACATCATTATCATAATGTAAAAAAATTAGCCGTAAATGACGCACGAGATATTAGCGAGCTTCCAACGATGCAAATAAGCAAAGAATTTGCACAAACAATTGCTCCCAATATTACTGATTATCAAAGAATCTCATGTCAATTTAATGACGAAGAAGTACAAACCTATACATTTCCAATAACAACAAAATATCTTAATGATTTTATAACTTCTTGTGAAGAAAAAATACGAGACTCATTAGAAAATCTGAATCCAAGATATACTTGTCGAAAATAATCGTTAGTTTTTAGCTCTCTCGACTCAAGGCTTTCGATATAAGCGTATTTTCTCTAACAAATCAAATTTTTCGGCATTGAGAAACATTTATTTTAAGTAGCTCGGAATAAGTGTCATTAAGTATTTTTTATCAGATCTGAGCATAATTCCCGGAAGAGGGATCAACGTGAATTTTATATAATAAAAAATGCCTGAATTTACATGAGGTTATATAAAAATTGGTGACCAACAAAAAATCGATTTATTGGCTGCAGCCTAGACTGGCAAAGGATTGCAGGGGTGCTGCGGGAAATTTCGTACTTTCCTGCAAAGAACCCCTTCACACTATAAAATTAAATTCTGAGCATCATTTTTCGAACTAAATAATTTTATAATTAGGGTGTAATGTAAATT
>CAZGKX010000029.1:27694-30136 GCA_964525945.1 uncultured Legionellaceae bacterium | reverse complement strand
TGCGTATTGATGCCGTGAAATAAGTGCCAATTCAATCCAACCTTTTAACACAGGGCCATCGGTAGATTCTGCCGCCAAAGTCTCCAATTCGGGGATAGGTAACGTTGTTAAGGACAACCAGAGGGCGCGACGATTGTTTGCTCGTGCAGCTTCATCGGGCAAAATAGCATCCAATTTAATACGTTCAACCACCGATTCGGTGGCATGACCCGTCAATTGATAAGCTGACGCCAGCATTTCATGAAATTGCACTTGGTAATAGATCGGCAATTGATTGACAGCACGCACCGAAGCCAATCGTGAAATAGCGACGTGGGGTTGATTTTGCATCAAATCCACTTTGGCCAGTAAAAGATTTTTTTCACTGCTTAACTCTTCTGATAAATCTTGGGTCTGTGCTAAAATTCCAACACCTTGCCGCCATTGACCATCATGGATGAGACGGCCAGCCGCCATAATGAGCAGCGCTTGCTTCTCATTGCCGGTTTGCTTTTGAGCCAAAGCAAGGTATGCTGCTGCAGGCATTGTGTAAGGGCTGGATAATTGCGGATTGACTTGCAGGTGGTGATCAGTCGCTACTTTGGTACATTGAGTCAGTAAGCAAGCTACGGCAAGGCATAAAAAACCAGTTAAAATTCGTAATTTTGACAACATAAAAGCATATCCAAAACGCATGAACGCAGAAGGATAAACCATGATGGACTCTTCATCAAGAATTGTTGGCACTCTTTATATCGTCGCGACCCCGATCGGCAATCGAGATGACATCAGTTTACGCGCTTTAAATACCCTGCAAAATGTCGATAAAATCATCGCTGAAGACACGCGTCATTCGATGCAATTATTAACATTACTCGGCATTAAAAAACCAATGCTTTCATTGCACGCTCACAATGAAGAACAAAAAAGCGAATCCATTATGGAAGCATTGCGGCAAGGCACTTCCTTTGCGTTGATCAGCGATGCCGGTACGCCCTTGATCAGCGATCCAGGTTACCCACTGGTCAAGCTGGCACAATCGCAACAAATACCGGTCGTACCCATTCCTGGAGCATGTGCCTTGATTGCGGCATTATCGGCAGCAGGTATACCCTGTGATACCTTTACTTTTTATGGTTTTCTTCCCGCAAAATCAACGGCGCGACGCAGCAAATTAGACGCTGTTAAACCTCTCCCTCATACTTTGGTTTTCTATGAATCCACGCATCGAATTAAAGAAAGTATTGAAGATATAGCCCTTGTTTTTGGTGCGCAGTGCGAGATAGTATTGGTAAAGGAATTAACAAAAACCTTTGAACGTTTTTTGCATGGAAATTGCCAAACTGTTAGCGACTGGTTGAACGAAGATCCTGCGCATTGCAAAGGGGAGTTTGTCCTGATCATCCCACCTCGTCTGCTAGAAAGTAACGCCCACTCCTCGTCCCATATATTATCCATTTTATTGGCAGAATTACCCTTAAAGCAAGCGGTTAAATTAGCCACTCAATTAACAAATGAACATAAAAATGATCTTTATAAAATAGCCTTGGAATTGCAGAAGCAACAGGGGAACTCGCCATCATGAAACCATGGATAAAATTCGTACTTGCCGGTCTAGCAGCCGCTTATCAACTGCCAGCAACAGCGGTGATTCTCGGCCATATGACCATTGCCACGCCCCAGCATGAAATCAGAGATATCGTTTATCAACAGCAAGGTCAATACGCCGTCGTGGAAGGCGACATTTTAATTGCGCGCCTACCGCCACGAAACACCATGCAAGCCATGGTCATCAGCCAATTGGGGGGGAAATTATGGCCGCAAGGCATAGTGCCTTTTAAATTAAACCCATACCTTCCTCTTGCAACAAAAGCCGCCATTTACGAGGCCATGGATATATGGCAACAAAACACCACGGTGCGATTTGTAGAGCTGACGCTCAATAATAGCTATCAATACAAAGATTATATTTTATTTACACCGGAAATGGGCAACACCTGCTCCTCTTTTGTCGGCAAACAAGGGGGAGCACAAGACATACGCTTAGCGCAGCGTTGTGCTTCGTTGAATGTCGTGCATGAAATTGGGCATGCGTTAGGCTTATGGCATGAACAGTCTCGATTGGATCGTGATCAGTACGTGCAAATTATTTGGGACAACATCGAAGAACATTACCGTTATAATTTTGATCAGCACTTTAACGACGGGGAGGATCATGGAGACTATGATTATGACTCCATCATGCATTACAATGCTTATGCCTTCTCAAAAAATGGTGAGAAAACAATTATCACTCTGCAACCCGATCAAACCATTGGCCAACGCCACCATTTAAGTGCCAAAGACATTGCAGCGATCAATGCATTGTATAGCAACCTGAGCCATGATAACGAAAAACTAAATCAAGGATAGCGCATGCAAGTTCTCATGTTTGGCTGGGAATTCCCCCCCAATGTCAATGGC
>CAZGKX010000029.1:21987-27684 GCA_964525945.1 uncultured Legionellaceae bacterium | reverse complement strand
TCAATGGCGGTTTGGGTGTTGCTTGTTACGAAATTGTTCGAGCCATGTTAAAAAGGCAAATGGGTATTCATCTCATTTTACCTCAAGCTAAAGCCACGCCCACCATCACCCAGAGTTCTCTGGAAGAGCAATACTCAGAATTATCAATACACAGTGTGGACTCTGTTCTCCAGCCTTATGTCGATGAAAAAAAATACCAACAAATTTTGGTGAACAAAATCAACACCCAATCGTATGGCCAAAATTTATTTACAGAAGTAGAACGCTACGCCATCCAAGCCAGTGCTCAAGCAAAAATCATTCCGCATGACGTGATCCATAGCCATGATTGGCTAACTATCCAAGCGGGTATGCTGGCGAAACAAATCAGTCAAAAGCCACTGTTCTTTCATGTGCACTCGCTGGAAGTCGATAGAGCGGGTGAGCACCTTAATCAACAAATTTATGAGATTGAACGCGAAGGATTGCAACAGGCGGACAAGGTATTTGCGGTCAGTCATTACACCAAACAATTGATCATCAACCATTACCAAATTGCAGCAGATAAAATCACGGTGGCCTACAATGGTGTTCCTGAGTCTTATTACGGCCATAGCCACAACGTTGCCCACAAAACCCCGTGGCCCGATAATTTCTCACTGCAGCATTATAAAAACAAACCCAATTTGGTGTTGTTTTTGGGCCGAGTGACGTATCAAAAAGGACCATTTAATTTTATCAACGCGGCCCAAAAAATTTTAAAAGTCAGGCAGGACATTGAATTTGCGGTGGCCGGCGCGGGCGATCTACTGTCCGATCTAATCGCTCATGTGGCCCAATTACGAATAGGTTCTCATGTGCATTTTTTAGGCTTTTTAGACAAGGAAAAAGTGCAAAACATATTCAATCAAAGCAAAGTGTATGTGATGCCCAGCGTGTCTGAGCCATTTGGTTTGGCATGTCTTGAGGCATTGGTAAGAAACATACCGGTGGTGATTTCCAAACAATCCGGCGTATCGGAAGTTTTAAACAATACGCTGCTGGTTGATGCCTGGGATATCGACGATCTAGCCGAGAAAATTATTGCCTTGGTCGACTACCCGGTGATGGGGTATGAAACCCTCAAAAATTCGCAATATGATTTGGCGCAACTCACCTGGGACAATGCGATTAAACCGATTCTACAGACCTATTCTGAATACACAGGAGTATAAATGCCTTCCGTTTGCCTTTATTTTCAAGTCCATCAACCCCATCGGCTACGCAAATACACGTTTTTTGATATTGGCCAAAGCCATATGTACCTGGACGATCAGGCCAATCGCACCATCACAGAGAAAGTCGCTCATAATTGTTATTTACCCACCAATCAACTGTTGCTTGATTTAATCCGACAATACGACGGTCAATTCAAAGTGTCTTTCTCCATATCCGGCACCGCCATTGAACAATTTAAACAATATTGCCCTGCGGTACTGACATCGTTCCAAGATTTGGTAAAGACCAATTGTGTGGAACTATTGAATGAAACGTACCACCACTCATTGAGTGCTGTTTTTTCCCCCACCACGTTTCAAGAGGAAGTCAAACGCCATCGCGCTTTGATCTTGCAAGAATTTGATTATCAACCCACAACGTTTCGCAATACCGAATTGATTTACAACAATGATATTGCCCGCATGGTGGCAGACTTAGGCTACAACACCATTTTGGCGGAAGGTGCGGATAAAGTGCTAAAACGCCAAAGCCCCAACCACGTATACCAAGCAGCCACACCTACACCCATCCATTTGCTCTTGAAAAATTACCACCTCTCCGATGACATTGCATTTCGTTTTTCAGACAAACATTGGGTTGACTACCCATTAACCGCGGATAAATTTTCAAATTGGCTGCATGAAGGAGCGGCTGACACGGAATTGGTTAATTTATTCATGGATTATGAAACCTTTGGTGAACACCAATGGCAAGAAACAGGCATATTTGAATTTTTAAAATATTTTCCCCAACATTTGCTGGAAAAAACCCATTTTGATTTTTGTTTGCCATGCGATGCGAGTGATAAATATCCCGTGCGCGGTGTGATGGATATTGCCGATTATTATTCATGGGCCGATACCGAACGCGATTTATCCGCCTGGATGGGCAACGACATGCAAAAAGAAGCATTAGATACCATCTATCGTCTGGAAGAACCCATCCGTCAATGTGGTAATCGCGAACTGCACGCGGTTTGGTTATCGTTGTTAACCTCTGACCATTTCTATTACATGTGCACCAAACAAGATGCCGATGGCGCGGTTCACAAATATTTTAGCCCTTACGGAAACCCGTACGATGCTTATATAAATTATCAAAATATAGTCAAAGATTTAACGTTGCGTTTGGAGCGTTTAACGCCCACCCCATGATGTACATTTTAAGACCACCATGGTATTATTCTGCCTTCATTGTTTTCTGAGTGAGGCAGAGCATGGCGTTTACGCTTACTCTTTTAGGTACGGACACCCAATATAAACCGGACGGATACATACCCAATACCCCAAGTGGCGAAACCCTGAGCTTTATTTCCTCACGGATCAAGTCGTCGGAACACCATGTGCCAACGTTTCACTATGATTCCGATGAAGACATCAACGTTGTAGAGGGTAGCGATGCAGCCGCAGCCACGATCAACCCCGGCCACTATCGCGATCAAATTTATGTGATCAATGGCCCAGATACATCCGGGCACAATGCCTATGACAAAGTGGCTGAGGGTCTACGTGCTTTATTGGACCCTATCGCGCGCGGCGAAAATATTATTAATATCATTGGCCATAGCCGCGGTGCTGTTGAATCCATTATCGTTGCGCATGAAATACAACGCATTCAAGATACCCTTCGCAAGCACCCTGAATTTGATTCCATTGATGAAATCATCGATGCTATCGCCAACTCCGATAATGAGAAAACAAAAGCCGTTTTGACAAAATTGCTTCTCCCCTTGAAACAGAACAAAGACGTGCACAAGGTGCAAGCCATAGCAGCAGGGTTTCGGAACACCACAGCAGCCATTGAACTCAATATTTTTTCTTTGGATCCAGTTCCGGGCGATTTTGTGCTTTTGCTCAGCCTCCACAAATGGACGGATAATCGTTATTTTTCCTTGCCCCCTATTGTGCGTGATTATCGACAAATTATATTGGAAAATGAGCGATCACGTGGATTTAGAGCGATCATTCCACGCGTAGAAGATCCGGAACACACCCAATTTTCCTTATTAAACATGCCGGGCCATCATGGCACGGCTTCGGGCAATCCTTACTCCCAACAACTGTTTGATTTAAAAAAAGGCAACACCTCGCATGTTCAACTGATAACCATTTGCCAACTTCACGATTTTTTATCACAGCATGGGGTCTCTTTTGATTCCGCAGCGGAATGGCATTTGGATGGTTTTTTTGCAAGTTACAATAACGCTACGAAAAACCAGCGGGCGCAGATACGCAAAACAACCTATGATCAGATTTTAGAAAATAAATCTGCCTATGAAGCCTTTGATCATACAGCCTATATCACGACCCAGGACCATGGCATTAGCCGGCATATCATTGGTGGTTACATCAATGACCGGATTGTCTATTACCACAATGCCGCAGAAACACACATGCGAAGTGTCTTGCCTTTTAACACTCAAGGCTATATCAATGCCGAACATGCCTGCCTGGCTTTAAACTTGGACACCCATTTTAATGGGGAAAATGCAGCTGAACAATTGATTGGCTTTACCCAATGCTTTTTAGGAGGGCACCCCGAAGAAGAGCAATTGGTGGCCATGTTCGACCCCACCCAACAAAAACCAGACTTTATTAAGCATATTGTGTACGGGCTCCATGCTTTGGTTGAAAACGTCGTCCAAACCTATTTACGAAATAATTTATCCGATGAGCACAAAAACATTATCGTACAAGCTCTTGCTCACATCGTGGAATTTTCAGCCCACCTTTGCCGTGAAGACAACGGTCTAATCCTTTCGCCAGTGAAAGCCAGTTTGATGGACAAATTACGTAGCGTGCTCATTGAACAAGTCAACTCACAGTTTGATGACTTGAGCACCTTGGTGCACGCGTTGAATGCCGATGACCTTGATCCTACGTTGATATTGAACGCATTTGAAAAATATCAGCAATTTAAGGCCTGTAAAAAGCACTTGGATGAATTGCTGGAATTGAATTTTCAAGAAGATGACCGTCCCGTTTTTGAAAAGCAATCGTTACGGCTTAAGTTTTACGCAGAAAGTGTCGTGTTTTTTTGTGCCCAAGCCTTGGTAAACCAGGATTTGGAGCTTCCTGACGAATTAACAACTGAACCGTTTGGTGAAAAAGTACAGGCCGTAATCAATGGTCTATTGCGCGGCAACCACCCGCAGTTGTTAGCCACCCAGCAACAATTTGCAGCCTTGCAAGCTGCCTTGGGCGATGTTGAAGATGATCTGGATCTCGATCTGGATACGGCGATCATGGATGGGGTTTCCCTGCAACTGCTCGGCGCATTTAGCCTCGCGTTAGGCGCTGCGGCCGTGGCCCTGGCCTTTACGACACTGGCCGCCATGCATTTGGGCCTGTTAGTCATCGTTCCTGTGGCAGCAGTCGGCGTTGGTCTAGCTGCGTTTGGCTTGTTTTGTTATGGTAAAGGCGTGGAAATGCGCGTGAAACAAAGCTTACGCGACGATTTAGACGAGCTAAACGATGGCTTGATGATTTAGAATGAATCCTAAAGCAACACATTAAAAGGCAAATGATTTAACAGCTGTTTAAGGGATAAGTGGTGACCTGTAAAAACTTGGCCGTCAAACAATGAACGCACGTTGGTGACTGCTTCGGGAAGGATAAGACAATCTTCAGCCTCAATATTGGCCGTTGCCCATGCTGCGTTGACATCCAATAGTTTTGATACCCAGCGCACAGCAATGACCAGGATCCATTGTTGTTGATAATGCCTGGCAAACGCAATGATATGATCCGCGGCTTGCCCTTGTACTTCCAGGGGCAAGTAATCACCTTTTTCAAACAGCAGGCTATGCATGGATCGTATGCGCAACAACTGCCGAACTAAATTCACTTTGATTTTACCATTTTGCCATTCTGTCAATAACTGCGGCAAAGGATCATCGCTGCACAATTCGTTTAAAGCTATAAAATCAATGCGTTGGCGATTGTCCGGATCAACGAGATCAAAGCGCCATGTTTCATTGCCTTGATAAAAATCAGGAACCCCGGGACAGGTGCATTTTAAGACCAATTGGGTCAATGAATTGTACATCCCATAAAAAGCGATTTTTTGTTGAACGCTTAAAAATTCCGCCATGAAGGCACCATCGCTCAGCAATTGATCGAAAAATTGCAAAGTGGCTTGTTCATAGGCTGAGTTTGGATCCGCCCAAAACGAATGTTCTTTGCGTTCTCGCATCGCTTTTGTTAAAAAGCCATGGACCCTCGTTTTAAAATCGGCAATACCATTGTTTAATGGCCAAGTTCCTATTAATGTTTGATAAATCAACACCTCATCAATCACATCGGGACACAATTGGCCATCGTTTGCGGTCTTTTTATCACGATTTAAAGCCAGCCAGTGGCCCAAATATTGATTCCACTCCTCACTGCATTCGGTCAATACATTTAAACGCGCACGCACATCCTCGCTGCGTTTGGTATCATGGGTGGAGGTTGCATTCAA
>CAZGKX010000029.1:18836-21977 GCA_964525945.1 uncultured Legionellaceae bacterium | reverse complement strand
GCTGCCAGGATAATGCTGCTGGCGCGCGCGGTTAAACGCATGAAAATGAGCAATCAGCCCCGCTTGGCTATAATATTCCGGGCCACTGCCCACCTCATTCAAAGACATCAGCGGGTTGTAAGCATAGCATGCCGTGTCCTCAAAGCCTTTTGCCATGGTGGGGCCAGAAAACACCTCAAAATTATTATGCCATTGGCGCCAAGCAGTCTTTTGTTCAAGCGTGATTGACTGTGGATAATCCAAAGACAACACCGCTTTAAAACGTGCCAATAATTGTTTGTCACCGGGTAATTGGCAAAGGATAGCGTCAATTGCTTGCCGATCTTCATAGCGTACATGGTCTTGGGTGACATAAAAACGGTAACGCAAAGTATGCATGCAAAACTGCATCAGCATCGTTTCAATCTCCGCTATTTTTCCACCGATCAAGGCCTGTAATTGTTGGGTTAAGTCATTGAATTCTCTTGCAAAAGAGGTTTTAATCACCAACGCAATGCCATTCATGCGAAAGGTCTGCAGCGATTGCGTACTGCCCGTTATCGAATCATAATAAAAGATCAGTTCATTTAAGCCTGTTTGCTGTATAAACAATTGGTTCAAGCGATCTAAAAAATCATAGCCAGTGGTCCCGGCGATAGGCCATTGGCTTGGAATGGATTCATCAAAACTCACAATCTTCTCAACCAGGGTGTAAAAAGGCTGGCCGATTGCTGCCGTTAGCCAAGTGAAATAAGCATCGATGTTTCTTAGGCCGTCGATGTGATCAATGCGCAATCCTTGAATATAACCAAGCTTTAGCAATTTCAAAATTAAACGGTGTGTTTTGTTAAAAACTGCCTCATCCTCGGCATGCAGACAAACCAATTCGTTCACATCAAAGAAACGGCGGTATGCCAATTTGTCCGGTGTGGAATCCTGCCAATTGATATCAAATAAATAAGCCCAACGAGACGCCTCGCCCTTATTCACCACATCGGTCCAGTAGCTATTTTGTGAGGTGGCCGCCATATGATTCGGAACAATGTCGACCAATAAATGCATACCCAATGCTTGCAAATGCGTGGCAAAATCAATCAAACCTTGTTCTCCTCCCAGTTCTGGATTGATTTGCTCATGATCAATCGTGTCATAACCATGGCTACTTTGAAACTGTGCTTGCAAAATGGGAGAGACATAAACGTCGGATATGCCCAGCGCTTGTAAATAAGGTAAAATGTTGCAAGCATCGGCAAACGTAAAAAGATGGCTCAATTGCAATCGATAAGTTGAAACGGGCGTATGCATACAGGCTCCTTGCCGTGCCGTTAAAGGATATAGGGTTTCACCAATTGGTTATAAATATTCGCACCATTTTCCATGGTGTCGATGTTAGACGGGATCATTGCTAACCGTTTTACAAATTCTGTTTCATAATCGCTGAACGTTAAAAGATTGGCCAATTGAATCACCCGACCGGCATAACGAATAATTTGCACGGTTTCTAAACCAGAAAGCTCATCAAAAAACCACCCACAACTGGTGTACATCAACAACGCATAACGTTGCAGCTCACACCATTTTAGCACCAACATTTTTTCTTGATGGCTTAAAAGCCGAGTGGCTTGTTCCTTAATAAAAGGTTCAAAATGATCACGATCATGGATCACCGCTATGTATTTATTTCTGGCCACCCAAGGCTCTTTGAGATACGGGCTAACAGTCGCTTCAAACACCGGTGCCAATTGATCACGCAGCCAATCCAATGCAGCACGCAAGGGCGCACGCCACTCTTGGTGTGGAAATTGGCCGGTGTTGCAACCACAATTGTTTCGCCAACGCTCAATACCATGCGAGCAACTCCACGACGAGTTAACCTGCACCTCTGCTTCAAACATGGGGGGCTGTACTTCCAAAAAATAACCGTAATTGATCAACTCTATCTCTGGAGAATGTTCAATTTTCTGCAAAGCATACGCCAAGCTCATCTCACCAAAATGGTGATGGTGGCCATAGCTTTCACCGTCCGTGGCAATGTGATGCAAATCATTCGCCGTTTGTTCGCCCCCCGAGGCATCGATCAAACGCTGAGCAAACTCACCACCGTCATTGAGTAAACCATCAAAAGCCACACCATGTGCAACCGCGCCATCGTAGAAAAAAAGCACGATGGAGCGGCCCGAAGGTAAATGCTGCAAATAAGGAGTCCCTGTGGCAACAGCGGTCATCCATTCCCCCCCCGCTAAAGCACGGCAGCGTTTCAATTGATGGGGCGCTAAGATGGTAAATTTAATGCCCAATTCACTCATTATGTCTAAAGATTCAAGATCGACCGCAGTTTCTGGCAACCACATTCCTTCTGGTTTTCTGTTGAAATAATATTCAAAATCTTTGATTCCCCAATATATTTCGGTGTATTTATCGCGGTCATTGGCCAACGGCATAATGATGTGATTATAGGCTTGAGCAATAGCATTACCATGCTCATGGCAATGCCTTCGACTGTGATTATCGGCATCGACAATGGCTTGTAATAACGAAGGATGATTGATTTTGATCCACGACAATAAAGTGGGTCCAAAATTAAAACTTATTTTTTCATAATTGTTCACCAAATGCCTGCTGTTATCATCAAGATCGACCACTTGTGCGCGGGTATTGGGTAAATAACACTCCGCCGTCACACGCTCATTCCAATCATGATAGGGTGCTGCAGATTCTTGGGGCTCAATTTCATCCAACCAAGGACTTTCCCGAGGGGGTTGGTAAAAATGGCCATGGATACAAATAAATTTTTTACTCACCATGATTAAATCTTTTGATAAACCATACATCCAAACGGAGGGAGCACATCGTCTAAAATTTTCGTACCATGATGGCTCTCACCCGACCATTTTTCATCCAATGAATTCAACAACAACCGCCATTCCTTCCGCACAATCACAGACGAATAATCCACAGCCTCGTTGGAAAAATTAGCCAATATTGCTATTAATTGATGGTTTGTTGCGCCGACAATGGCAATCGCATTACTGTGCTCAATTAAAAAGATTTGTGTATGATGATGCTTTAACCCAAAAAAACCATCGAATTGTTTGCGCAACGCAATCAATTCTTGGTGATAATGCCACAGTTGGCTGTGTTTTTTTTCATTCTTTAGAGCAT
>CAZGKX010000029.1:13061-18770 GCA_964525945.1 uncultured Legionellaceae bacterium | reverse complement strand
AAAAAAGTTTCTTCGGCTTGTGGATCAGGAAGGTCTGACTCATCCAATAAAAACTCATGGGCTCGCCCCTTACGAACCAGTTCAATTAAATGTTGATCACGATGGTTCACAAAATAAAGAAACGGTGCCATTTCCCCATATTCTTCCCCCATAAACAGCAAAGGAATGTAGGGAGAACAAAACACCATGGCCGCGGCTAACCGCACTTGCGCCATGGTGAGGGTATGGATTAAACGATCTCCCTTTAAACGATTACCAATTTGATCGTGGTCTTGGATAGACACCACAAATTTTTCACCGGGCACACGTTTGGAGCTGATGCCAAAAGGCTTTTTTCGAAAAGGAGAATATTGCCCACTGTAAACATACCCCTCTTTATAAGCTTTGATGAATTGATGAACAGTGCCAAAATCTTGGTAATAACCATGTTTTTCATGCGTGAGCAAGGTGTGCAACGCATGATGAAAATCGTCACTCCATTCAGCATGCATTCCAAAACCACCTTTTTGAGGGGATTGAATGAGCCTTAAATCATTGGCACCATTTTCTGCAATCAAATAGCAAGGGCGTTTTAAGCGTTTTGCAAGCCGGGCAGTTTTCGTCGTTAACTCTTTTAAAAATGGATAAGCAGAGGTGTCAACGATCGCATCCGCGGCATCCAATCGTAGAGCATCTACACCATACTCCTCAAACCAATGCAACGCGTTTTCAATAAAATAATGGCGTACATGGTGATTGTATGCATCATCATAATTGAGCGACGCTCCCCACGGGCCTTGGTATTTAGAGGTAAAATAGGGGCCGAATTGTGAAAAATTATTTCCTTCAGGACCCATATGGTTGTACACCACGTCTAAAATAACGCTCAAACCATGCTGGTGGCAAGCATTTATCAATTGTTTAAGGCCGTTGGGGCCGCCGTAAGAGTGCTGAACGGCAAAGGGTAACACACCATCATACCCCCAATTACGCACGCCAGAAAATTGCGCCACAGGCATCAATTCAATGGCAGTTATTCCCAATGATTTTAATTCGGCCAAATAAGGAATAATGGCCACGAAAGTGCCGTCAGGGGTATAAGTACCGACATGCAATTCATAAATAATATAATCGCTCAGCGGATGGGGTTGCCAATGAGTGCCACACGCTAAAGCCTCGACAATTGCCGACGGACCAAACACACCTTGCGGCTGAAACAGGGAAGCAGGATCGGGATATTTTTTACCATTGAAACAATAATAATAACAATCACCTGGTTGGATATTATTCACATCCGCCTGAAAATACCCTTCTTGATCAGCGCGCATAGCCACTTGATAAGGAGGACCCTTTTTAGGAATAATTTCCAGGTGCATGTCCTTGGCAAACGGCCCCCAAACACGAAATCGGCAAAGCCCATTTTTAGAAAGAAATGCACCCAATGTTCGCCCTACATCCATATAAAAACGCTCCCTAAACATGTTATTATTTGGCGAAGAGGTGTGTGTTAAGTAAGATTATAGTTTATTTTTAATCGCACGCAGGTTTACCCTTGCAAAGAAGGGTAAACAATCGGATGTTGTGAAGAAAAAAGTACGGTTAAGGCGGACAAAGAAAGGGCTTAAGTCCGAAAAACACTCACGAAGGAATCTTCTTTGTCAGAGAGCGGCGTTAAATCCTCTTGTTCGTTAGCAGGAGATGTCAAGCTACTCATGGATTTTTCATCATCATCGCCCTCATCTGCAATAGGCTGGTTGATATACCCGTGGCCACATTCATAAGCCATATATATCAAGGTTAACGTCAAAGCAGTCGGCCAGTTGATGGCAAATAAACTCATAATGACCAAAGGCATCACTGTATTTTTCACCATACTGTTCACAAAAGTATTCCACGCCGCATTCATTTCATCGGGGCTGGCGGAAACCAATTGCATGGCGTGATCGTGCTGATAAACAGCACGTTCTTTCATGTAGGCACCAAATTTATCTGCTGATAAATACATGGATACCGCCAGCGTGCATAAGAAAAAACAAACTGGCACAATCGCCGGCGTCGATAAAATCGTAGCAGCGGAAAACCCCACCATCAACAACAAGGCAGCCGAGATATTAAATAACGTCGCAGAATTGATTCCAAAACGATTATGATTCAGTTGAACAATCTGTGCCCGAAGGGTATAAAGCTGGCCCTCGAGCAGTGACAATTCGAGTTTTTCATCCTGAGTTAGGAAAGTCTTCATTTGTAGAACTGTTATTTTTTGATCAAGCAAAGATTCTTGATCCTCAAAATATTCCAGCTGCGCAAAATACGTTTGCTCGTCTAAATACAATCTCCATCCCAGCCATAACGCATCGAACACTAAAAAACAAGCCAGTAAATAGTTAGCCGTGGGAGCTGCAATATTGAAATAAGGGGCAAAATTGCTCAAACAATTGATCACAGACCAAACCAAATCGTTGACTAAAATCCAATGGCGTTTTTTTAATTCATTCCAAAAACGTTCGCTGGCGGTTAAACCACCGTTTAAACTTTTTTCTTCGTCAGTGGGAGCAAATGTGTGCTTTAAAATGATAGCGGCATTGATCAAGAAACGGCTTGCAAAAAGACCAACGCTCAAAACATTAAACAAATTGCCCGTGGTGTTTAACCTTTCTAAATTGAAGTGCAAGCCCAGCTTTTCGAGTTGCTGAAACCAAGTCATTTCTTGGGCCATGGGAATGGCTGTTTGTAGGCTAAGGCGGCTAAAAATAAGTGAAAGTCGGTAAGCATTGGTGAGACCAATCCAACCCCGAACTCTGGAAGCATGCTCTGCCGTATCGGCTAACTTATCCAGATCGTTGAACAGTTGCTCTTGCCAATCACCAAGCATTGTGGGATCGGGTTGAAAACGCTGGTAACTTAAACATAAATAAGCAATATCATCTTTGCACTTTTGAACTTGATTGTCTTTGTCGTAGTCATAGCCCTGTGCTTCGATCAACAATAAGTTTGCATAGTACAAACACAACAACCAAGATTGATTCAACGCTTGGCGCTCTAAGTCATTGCGCTTCGTTGCTGCATCCAGGAAAGCATATTGAGCGGCATCATCACTTTGGGTTTTGTCGAGCCACTCGCGTCGTTTTGCAATGGCCCAATATTCTTTATCATTTTTTTTAATGATGGCAAGTAACGTTTTATATTCAGCTTCGATGAGGGATTTATCTGTTTCTAAAAAACGGTGATTTTTTTCTTTACCGTATTTGTGCACACGATTTTGGGCGCGGGTGACTACAAAGTCAAGAATAGGATCAACATTGTCCGCAAAGGTACTGTCTAAATCATTTTCAAATTTTGAAAGCGCAGAAAAAAATCGCTGCTTGTTGCTCAAGAAGCGCGAATGATTATTTTGGTTGCTACCTGTTATGTTCGCTGCACTCGCCATACTGACCCCAAAAATTCACAAAGCGATTTTAAAATTAACACTTTACCACTTTACTTGCAACCATTCAATGCTCTTTGAGCAAAAAAAACTCAAGATAAATAAAAAAGCAAAATGGTTAAAGTTTAATAAATTCAAGAAAAGCGCCCTTGACCGCCGTTCCAATCACTGAATCGCCGTGGCATCGACCACGGGATCCAGCGATCTCACCTGGAACATGGATCCCAGCTTTCGCCGGGAAGTCGACAAGGCCAGAAAACGTGGTGAAACAACACCTTATTTACCAATGCAAAAACTAGAAAAAATGGTTCCTAACAAATCATCGGAAGTAAACTCACCTGTTATGGTGCATAAAGCTTGATGGGCAAGCCGTAAATCTTCAGCCAATAATTCACCCGCGCGATGTTCAACAAGTTGTTTATGCCCCATCGCCAGCAAGGATTTTGCCTCATTCAATGCCAGCATATGACGCCGGCGCGCAAGAAACTGGCCTTCGGCCGGTTGATAACCAACGATGTCCTTAATTTTAGCTTTTAACAAATCAATCCCGTCACCCGATTTTGCAGAAAGATACACCGTAGAATCCTCGCTTTTAGCCGTCAGACCCAAGGTGTCAATTTTGTTGAATACACAGATAACCGGAACATTGCCAGGCAATGCCTTAGTAATAGCTTCCCCTAGCAACTCTTTTTCCTCAGCAACATTGGCATCGATCACCATCAATACACAATCGGCACGACGCACTTCCTGCCATGCTCTTTTTATCCCTTCTTTTTCCACCCGATCATCGCTTTCACGCAAACCCGCCGTATCAATCAAATGCAAAGGGATATCATCAAGTAAAACATGTTCACGCATAACATCACGGGTTGTTCCCGCAACATCGGTTACAATAGCGACATCACGCCCAGCCAAGCAATTGATCAAAGTGGATTTGCCTGCATTTGGGCGACCTGCAATCACCACCGATAAACCTTCGCGCAAGATCACACCTTGGCTTGCGTTGGCACAAATAGCAGCAAGATCCGTTTCAATGTTCACCAACATCGTGGCAATCTTACCATCGTTTAAAAAATCGATTTCTTCTTCTGGAAAATCAATCGCTGCTTCTACGTACATGCGCAGATGAATGATTTGCTCATTCAAGCGCTGAATACGTTTAGAAAACTCGCCTTGCAAAGAACGAATAGCCATGCGCGCCGCTAGCGTTGAGCTGGCATGAATCAAATCAGCAATAGCTTCGGCTTGGGTTAAATCGATCTTATCGTTGAGAAAAGCACGTTCAGAAAATTCGCCAGGCTTGGCCAAACGAGCCCCTAATTTCACGCATTCATTGACAAGTCGATCCAACACAATGGGTGAACCATGTCCTTGTAATTCGACCACATCTTCACCCGTAAACGAGTGAGGTGCTTGGAAATAAAGAAGCAGGCCTTGATCGAGCAATTCGCCATCAACGGCATGGAATGAACAATACTTGCTCCTGCGAGCTTGGAGGGTTTGAAGGTTCGTGAGGGAGGCTGCAATGGTAGAGGCGAGAGGACCAGATAGTCTAACAATACCTACTCCGCCTTGACCAGGCGGAGTAGCAATGGCAACAATGGTTTGGTTGTCCAAAATATTGTCCTATTTAACAGCCACTAATTTTTTAGGTGCAGTTTCTTTATCCTCGCCGTATTTGCGTGTGATATACCACTGTTGCAAAATGGACAAACTGTTATTAACAATCCAATACAGCACCAATCCAGCAGGGAAATTCCAAAACAACCCAGTGAATAAAATAGGTAAAAACATCATCACTTTTGCTTGCATTGGATCAGGTGGAGCCGGGTTTAATTTTTGCTGGATCAGCATGGTGGCCCCCATGATAATGGGCAACACATGATAAGGATCTGCTGAAGCCAAGTCATTGATCCACAACATAAAAGGTGCTTGACGCAATTCCACACTTTCTAACAACACCCAATACAGAGCAATGAACACCGGTATTTGAATAAGAATCGGTAAACAGCCACCCAATGGGTTGACTTTTTCCTGACGGTATAACTCCATAGTCGCTTGGCTTATTTTAGCCTTATCATCGCCATGACGCTCACGCAAAGCTTGCAATTTTGGTTGCAGTTTGCGCATATTTGCCATCGATTTGTAACTGGTTGCTGATAAGCGAAAGAACGCCAATTTAATTAAAACCGTCACTAAAACAATAGCCCAGCCCCAATTACCCACCACCGAGTAAATTGCTTTCATCAAAAAAAACAATCTTCTGATATTGATGACAGTGATATGAAATTAGTTGGTAAGTTTTT
>CAZGKX010000029.1:0-13051 GCA_964525945.1 uncultured Legionellaceae bacterium | reverse complement strand
CAACCATCCATAATCCACGGTTAAATCAAGGCCGGGGGCTATTGGTTTTAACACATCAGTAATTTCTGGACCTAAATACAAACGAGAACTGACTTGTTCCGTTTGAGACGGAGCAACAGTAATAGGCCGACTCACAGCACCTATCGTATAATCTCCATCGACAGCACGCGTGTAAAATCGATTTTTAGCATCGGTATTGGGAATCCAAGCCGTTAAGAAATAATGCTGTTGCATGGCAATCCAACCGCCATCGACTTGGGCATCCAAATCCGATTTGGTCATGTCTTTAAAGTTAATTTTTTGATAGCGATGCTGGCCTGGTTGAGAATAAGAAGCACCCGTGAACGAGCCAACATGGAACATGCTTGATTTATCTTCCGTGGGCGACGTTCTTAAAAGTTGGGTGTTCATGTACCCTTTCCAGGGCGCTTCACCTTGGTTGTGAATAACATAACGTACTTCGATCAAGTAACTGCCTTTGGTCAAATGAAATTCTTTGGTAATGGCTAAGCCATCATTGTTTTTACCTTCTAATTTAACCGTTAATTCGGATTGATTTGGTCCGAGTAAATAATCTTGTTGTTGGCTGGTAAAATGGCCATCAATGTTTTCAACCCGTTGATTGTTTACAACAAACAAACTGCTATCAGCAACATAGCGTTCCCCAGTGTTATTTTGCAACAAAGTGAACGGTTTGTTCTTTTGCTCAACGCTTTCAGGATAATCCAATAACTGAGCTTTGATAATATCGCCATGCTGCAGATCAATCGTCATATCCAACACATCGGTTTGAACATGCAAGGGTTGTTGCAAAGTATTCGTGTCAGCAACGGCAGGTTGTTCTTGGTCAGGAGCTGCTGAGTCAACATCATTGCTGGTCATAGACGGCAACAAACGATCGTTTGTTGCATCAGTTGATGCTGTCACTGTGGTTTCTTGCGATAAAGGTGTGGGCGGGTAATCAATTTGCCAATTCGTCCACAAAGAATAAACAACCAGCGCTAACGCTGCATACAAAACAACACGTCGAATATCCATTAAGGTTTCTCTTTATTAGGTAAGATAGGATCAAAACCGCCTTCTGACCAGGGGTGGCATTTTAATAGCCGGCGGCACGCAAGCCACAATCCTTTCACTACACCATGGTGTTGAATGGCTAGCAAAGCATATTGTGAACAACTGGGGTAAAAACGACAACAAGGTTGCATAAGCGGGCTTAGCAAGTATTGGTAAGCGATAATGGGAAAGCTGACTACTTTCCGCATGAAGCTGACAATTTGTTCCATGCTTTACTCAATCTAGCGATGATTATCGAATTCTGCACTTTACTTACACCTTGCCTTGCCAAAACGATAATATCAATGGCGGGCAATAACTCACTCGTACGAAACGTTTCACGTAACATGCGTTTGACCCTGTTGCGGTCATGGGCTTTAGCAATCATTTTTTTAGATAATGCTAAGCCGAGTCTGGCATGGCCAATTGTATTTTCGCGATACAACACAATGAACTCGGCAGTTACCATTTTTTGAGCTTGGCTAAACACGTGATCGTAGTCACTTTTTTTTAACAAACGCCGTGTTTTATCAAAACGATTCACTTAAGCTGATAAGCGCTTACGGCCTTTGGCACGACGGCGTTTAATCACCAAACGGCCGGCACGAGTGGCCATTCTTTCACGAAAACCATGATCGCGTTTGCGTTTTAAGTTACTGGGTTGAAAAGTACGTTTCATGATGAACCTGTAATTAATTTTTTAGAGTTGGCAATGATAGGAAACTTTGTTGCATCTGTCAAACGGATGTTGATTATTTTTAGTTCATCCCTGAGTTCGCATAATTATTATAAGTTAAAAAATAAATTTATTGTTTATTATAAGCAAAAAAATATCTGTGGGTTAACTTCAAATAACCATATAAATCAAATTGTTATGAGTAAGTTTATCCTGTTGAACAATGCTGTATATCAAGTAGATGACCTGATGATAATGCACGGATGAATAACAAAAAGTAGAATTATCCACGTTTGTTACACGCCTATGCATGAAGATATACACACCATAAACTTTTAAAAAAAGTTCATAAATGGCCTTGTATTGCAATATTGATCTAATTTTAATCACAGCAAATAACCTGAGCAATGACGCAAAAAAACAGTCCCATTTAAACCTTAGTGGATGTTGGGTCGTTGAGTAATTATTATTAAGTTAAGAAATATACTTATTCTTATTATAAGGCATGAAATATCTGTAGATAAACTCATTAAATTTTTATAAAACAATGGGTTAAATAACAGTTTAGCTTGTTTAAAACATCTGTATGGACAACCTATAAAGATGTTTAATTTTATTGGGTTTTTGATTTACTGGCCGTTATGCACGTCTTATGTCCGATTCAAACATGGGTTATCCACATCATTGCAATTCCGCAATTTGTGGTGGTTGACGTTGCTTTCGAGGGTTATACGGTCTACGCTAAAATGAAGAATTCATTATTGGCTTTCTTGATATGTGTCGACTAACGGCTTATTTAGGTAAAGAAATTTTATTATCGAATGTTGTGGTTGATACGGATAATTCCATCATTAAACAAAGTGCGCACGCATTAGAATCAAAAATCATGATCAACGGTGATGGTTTTGGCATTGGCTGGTATACGCCAGAAATAAGCCCAGAACCCGCCTTGTTTACGTCGATTTTGCCGGCATGGAGTGATCAAAATTTATTGTATATAACCGCTAAAATAAAATCGCCTGCATTTTTTGCGCATGTTCGATCCGCTAGTCTTGGCAGTGTTTCTCAATCAAATTGTCACCCATTTTTATATGAAAAGTGGATGTTTATGCACAATGGTGGAATCGGCGATTTTTTAGCGGTTAAACGGCATTTGCGGCATTTGTTGGATGATGATATTTATCACTGGATCAAAGGTGAAACGGATTCTGAGCATATTTTTGCTTTGTTTTTACAACGGGCAAAAGGACGTGATCTTTCGCAATTGTCTGTTGTAGCGGACGTTTTGCAAGAAACTTTTTTTACCATATTGGATTTGGTGAAGATGTTTGGAAAAAAACAGTCCAGTTTATCTAAATTTAACATTTGCCTAACCGATGGCCAGCGTCTTATTGCTGCTCGGTATAGTAATTCTATTAAAACGAAGCCACAGACGTTGTATTATTCTTTAGGTGGCCATTTTTTAATGAAAAACCAACATTTCCACATGGTTCAAACAGGTCACCCTCATTGCATTTTAGTTGCCTCAGAAAAGCTCACCACAGGGAATGATGAATGGAATATCATTCCAGCGAATCATTTTTTATTGGTTGATGAGCAATTGAACACGACGTTGCGGTCCATTCCTTTGCTCTAATTTCCTCTTTCCTGTTGTTTGCATCTATAAATTTTCACGTGTAAGATTTTTCAATGATGGATTGCACAGAGATTTTATGAAAAAAAATAATCATTGGTTAAGCGCTATATGTTTTTTCGTGGCCACGTCTGTACCGGCCTTAGCAGGGACAATAGGAGAGGAGGCCCTGGTCACCACGGCCCCGCCTAATAACGACCCGGAGTTATCCTGGAGTGGTTTGTATTTAGGTGGACAATTGGGTGGCGCCTGGGCTACCCAGCAATTGCAATACACCAATACCAATTATTTTAACACGCTTGGATCGACCTTGTTGGGTCGACGCTTTCATTTTGATCCAGAGAGTTTTATAGGCGGGGGATACTTGGGTTTTAATTTCCAAACACTTTCACCATGGGTTCTCGGTGTAGAAGGTTCCTATTCGGGAACCAAATTACGATCAACCCAACAAAGCCCTTTTTTCTCAGAAGACCGTTACACCGCCACCATGAATGGTTTAGGAACGGTGATGGGCCGCTTGGCTTATAATTATGGGCGCTGGTTGCCTTTTTTGAGCGGCGGATGGAGTTATGCTAATACCACGCTTACCTTGCGTGATACCGCCGGGAATGTGAAGGCTAAAACGGAACCTTGGAGCAATGGCTGGGTGGTCGGAGGCGGGTTTGATTATCGCATCTCTCAGCAAATCGCTTTTGGTATTGCTTATGATTATTCAAGCATCACCCTGCAGCAACAAATCATGCAATGCCCTAATTGTGGCACAGGGGTTGGGTTGGGCACCCCAAAAGTAAAAGGTGACTTTACCACGCAAACCGTTCTCGCGAGATTTAGCTATTTGTTCACCCAATAGCTCTACAATAAACCCAGAGCAAAACTGAATCGCACCCCAGTGGTCATGAAAAATCAAATGGACAATTCACTGGCATAACCGGCCAGCTCTTCTTCATCAAAAGTTGTTAACAATTTATTCGATAAATAGAGAACACTGATGCTGTAAGGCAAAATAAGCACAATATCGGTTGGAAATTGTAAAACACCAATGCCGCCAAAAGATCCCAAATAAGAAATCAAAAGCAGCGAGCCCATGTAGGTTACAAACCAATACAAAGGCAAACCGCAAGAAAATGGATTTTTTTTGTGGTAAATCAGATAAATGCTCAAGCCTAACAGCAATGCAACATTAAGTTTCCATAGGATCGTAAAACCGCACCAATAAAGCATTAAGTTACACACATAAAATGCAATGTGCGATAAGACCGTGGCATACCAGAGTTTAAAAGGGCGAGGGCTATTGGGTTGCATTTTTCGCATGGCCAATAAACAAATAGGCCCTATTCCATAAGAAAGTATGCTGGCAGAGGAAAGAAAAGCCACCAGTTTTTGCCAGCCCGGAAAAGGTAAAAAGGAAAAAACACCCACTAAAAAATTAGCGTACAAGGTGATGTAAGGAATATTATGTCGATTCACTTTTAAAAAAGCTTTTGGTAAATGCCGATTGAGGGCCATGCCGTAAAGAATTCGGGAGGTGGCTGCGGTGTACACAAGCGTTGTGCCAAAAGGAGAGAAGGCCGCGTCAATCATGAGCAATGTGGCCACCAAGCCAAGCCCTAACAGCAAGGTTAAACCCACCAGCGGGCCGCCATCACCTGGGTAGGTCAAATGCTGCCAACCCTGGGTTAAGTATTTCTGTGGGATTGCGGCAATAAAGCTAAATTGCAACATAAAATACAACACAAAACCAATGAGCACGGCACCTATAATAGCTATAGGGATATTGCGTTGCGGGTTTTTAACTTCACCGGCTAACATCAAACCATTTTGAAATCCCGTGAAGGCAAATGCCACACCACCTGCGGACAATGCCGTAAAAATTTGTATCCAACTGCTTTTATCAGAAAGTTGGATGTTTATATTACTGAGCGTTGGCGCGACTTGCAGCAATGAAAAAATAGCAATACTTGGCAGCAAGAACTTGATAATGCTGGCATATTTGTTGCATTCGGCTAAAAATTTGATGCCATAAGAGTTTAAAACCACCACAAATAACATGATGCAAACGGCGGCCACGTAACCGTAGCTGGAGAGGGTAAGTGTTGCGGTATTGTTATCGATCAACACCGGGAAAAAATGACTGGCGTATTGCAGGATGGCTTGGATTTCAATGGGGGTCATGACAACATAAGATAACCACGACGTCCATGCAAACAAGAATCCCACATCACGGCCATGGGTGAATGTTGGGTAATTCGACATGCCTCCAGAAATTGGAAACATGGTGCCTAATTCGCACAATGGCAAGGCAATAAACAACATAAAAACGGCAGCGATGATCCAGCTGATGAGCGCATTACTGCCAGCCATCTGAGCGCTGATAAAAGGACTGAATAACCAACCCGAACCAATCATACCACCCGCGGAGGCAATGAGTATATTTGTTGTTGATATCTCGCGTTTTAGCATATGTACTCCTTGGGGTAGCTTGTGGCGTTACCCCCACAATACAGATTGTGGATGGGTGTTGGTCTTCCCGAATATAATATATTGTTCGTTAATAAATCAAGTCGTTAAAATGTATCCCTTTGCTCATTCAAAGTTGCTGCAGGGCTAACAGGACTATGCCATAATGATGGCATCTCTAAATTGCCTTGAATTTTTATGAAATACAGCGATCTACGCGATTTTATCAATCAATTGGAAACGCGTAATTTGCTAAAGCGAATTGATTACCCAGTGTCACCTCATTTAGAAATGACGGCCGTGAGTGATCGTGTGTTGCGAGCAGGCGGGCCCGCTTTATTATTTACCCATCCTAAAAACCATAATATGCCCGTGCTCACCAATTTATTTGGCACCGTTGAACGGGTTGCTTTAGGCATGGGTGAAGAAAGCATTGATGCTTTACGGGAAGTGGGCAAATTGCTGTCCGCCTTAAAAGAACCAGAACCTCCAAAAGGGTTTAAAGACGCTTTTCATAAATTGCCCTTGCTCAAACAAGCCCTCAATATGGCCCCCAAGTATATAAGTCGCGCCGTTTGCCAAACCCATGTCTGGGAAAACGACGAGGTTGATTTAACACAATTACCCATTCAAACGTGTTGGCCAGGGGACGTTGCGCCCTTGATCACTTGGGGGCTTGTAACCACCAAAGGACCTTTCCAATCCCGCGAAAACATGGGGATTTATCGCCAACAACTGTTGAGCAAAAATAAACTCATCATGCGTTGGTTATCCCACCGTGGTGGGGCACTTGATTACCAAGCGTGGCAACAAGCGTTTCCGGGTGAACGTTTTCCCATTGCCGTGACCTTGGGCGCGGATCCAGCCACAATTTTGGCGGCGGTCACACCAATACCCGATACCTTGTCTGAGTATGCATTTGCCGGATTATTACGCGGACAACGGACCACCTTAACTCGTTGTATAGGCAGTGATTTGCATGTGCCTGCCACCGCCGAAATTATTTTAGAAGGGTATTTGGAACCTGGTATCGAAGCGCCTGAGGGTCCTTTTGGGGATCACACCGGTTATTACAATGAAGTTCAATCGTTTCCTGTTTTTACCGTAGAGCGAATGACGCATCGCGATAATCCTATTTACCACAGTACCTACACCGGCCGTCCCCCCGATGAACCAGCTATACTCGGCCTTGCCCTGAATGAGGTTTTTATTCCTTTGTTGCAAAAGCAATTTCCAGAAATTGTTGATTTTTATTTGCCGCCGGAAGGCTGTTCTTATCGCTTAGCCGTAGTCACCATCAAAAAACAATACCCGGGCCATGCCAAACGCGTGATGATGGCTGTTTGGTCTTTTTTACGGCAATTTATGTACACTAAATTTGTGATTGTTTGTGATGATGATATTGATGCTCGTAACTGGCAAGATGTGATTTGGGCCATCACAACCCGCATGGATCCACTTCGCGACACGGTGATGGTTGATAATACTCCTATCGATTATTTGGATTTTGCTTCACCGGTTTCAGGATTGGGTTCAAAAATGGGCATGGATGCCACGAGCAAATGGCCGGGTGAAACCCAGCGCGAATGGGGCGAAACAATCCACATGGATGCGGAAGTATTGCAACGCGTGAATGATTATTGGTCGTTGCTGGGGATAGAACCATGAATGCGAAGCAAACGACCGCGGTGGTTGAGCAAGTTACCCCTCTGACCGATAGCATTTTACAAGTTATTTTAAAACCTCAACATTATGTGGAATACCAAGCCGGTCAATATTTACAAATCAATCTGAAGGGTGATGCGTTGAGTTACTCGATCGCCAACGCTCCACTCGGCTCAAAAAAATACGAGCTGCATATTCGCCACAGCCAAGATAATCCTTGCGCGCAAGCGTTGTTGCTTGAAATAAAAAATAAAGGAGAAGTGCAGCTGCAATTGCCGTTCGGTGAGTGTGATTTGAGTCACATGGATAACCAAAAACCTGTTTTATTTATAGCTGGGGGCACAGGGTTTGCTCCCATTAAAGCGATGATTGAGCAATTGTTGTCTGACAATACGACGCGTCGTTTTGAGTTGTATTGGAGTGCTCGCACCCGCAATGATCTCTATTTGGAGAAGCAGGTTTTAGAGTGGCAAGACCATGTGGAACGTTTTCAATATGTTTCTTTGATATCGACCAACACCACAGATAGCCTAGCGGCAAAGGCGCTTGCTCGCCATCAACAAGATCTTCAACATTGGCAAATTGTATTAAGTGGCCCTTTTAATATGGTGTACAGCACACGCGATGCGCTTGTGGCTGCGGGGGTTTTACAACAGCATCTTTTTTCCGATGCGTTTCGTTTTGAGCAAATATAGGGGCAAGCACGTGGAAACCTTTTATCAAATATTAGCGTTAGTGGGCGCAGGTTTAATTGTTTGGTTAATGTACCGAACCATTAAAAATCGTCCCGAGCAATTCAGCCGAGAAAACTTGGCCAAAAGCTTTTCAAGCATGGGTATTCTTGCCTTAATTTTAATTGCTTTTGTAGCTTTTTTAATTGTTCTTGTGAAAAGCACATGAGGCTAGATTGGTGTCAATGACCGCGTTCATTGCTTCGATAGCCGCTTTCGCACCTGACTAAATAGCGGTCAATGTTGGGGTTGTCAACGCTTTGCTGGCTGCTGTCGGGGGTGAGTAAGCACTCTTCGACGTAGGTGATTTGACTGCTGTTATCAACCAACAATCGATACCATGGATTTCGATGGGAAAATTCACGTTTTATCGCTTGTGGATTATAACGACCAGAGGCTTGAAAAATAGGATCAATATCGATAATAACAGCTCGATAGCCTTGACGCGTATGAACAACAACATCACCGATATTGAATTTGGCAAGGGGCTCCATTTTTTTTCCAGATGGTTATCTTATTTACACTATCGGTTCGATTTCCCAAATCTTTAACAACGTTGTTTTTTGCATGCCATTAAACGGCTGGTTGTTGTATTGACAATGATCGTGATACCCCCCAATATCACTTCGTTTGGTTCATTTCTAAGTAACAGGGACAGGTTATGCGTGCCAAAATTTGGATGCGAAAGAAATACAAGGCGCTAACGCATCACCAAAAAATTGCAACTGTACTATGCTTTGCTGGGATCGTTCTTTTTTTGAGTGTTCTTTTATTCAAAGGTTGCCAAGTTTTAGCGAGTCATCAAAATAAAAGTCCGGTTCCTCCTATGATGGTGCGGCATGGTGATGATATAGAAATTCCTGTTCATTCCCCTTTGCGCGCGCAGATTCAAATCAGCACGGCGCATCTGTCTGATAGGCCTCATGAGGTTTCTTTTCCAGGGTTTGTTGAAGCCGACCCGCGATTAACTGTCGATATTCGTCCGCCATTGACGGGCCGTTTGATCACTCTTCCTATAAAACTCGGTGAAATGGTTAAAAAAGGTCAGGTGGTCGCTGTCATCAGCTCGCCCGAAATGGCGCAAGCATCCACCGATTTTGCCAAGGCGCAAAGTGCTCTTGACTACGCCAAGCAAGTCATGGCGCGTGTGAAGCGGGTGCATCAAATTGGCGGCAATGCAACGAAAGATGTTCAGCAAGCTGCTATCGATTATACCCAAGCACAAGCCGATGTGCAGCGTGCCCAAGCTCGGTTAAAAACCTTGGGGCATAACCGTTACAGTTTGCTGTCTATTAAAGCGCCTATTCCAGGGCGAATCACTGCCCTTAATTATGGAATAGGTTCATATATCAATGACACGGCGGCCGTATTAATGACCATTTCTGATTTGAGCCGTGTCTGGGTTACGGCCAATGTTCCGGAGAATTTAGCCGGTGTGGTTGCTGAGCATCAACGCGTCAAGATCCTTATGCCCGCCTATCCCAAACAGATTCTTTACGGCCAAATTTCCTTTGTAAATTCATTTTTAGATGTTGACACGCGAAGCAATAGAACGCGCATTGCTTTTGATAATCCACTGGAAAAGCTGCAAACCAATATGTTTGCTACCGTAAAAATTGCGCTAACCCAACCCAATTTAATTCTAATTCCTGCTTCTGCTGTCCTGATGAATGATGACACCACCTCTGTCTATGTGGAAAAAAAGCCATGGGTGTTTGAGCGTCGCGCCGTAAAATTGGGACCAGAAGATGGGGGACAAATACGGGTGATTGCTGGTTTAAAAGCCAATGAGCGTGTGGTCACGGCAGGCGGGGTGTTTATTAATGATTAATCGCCTTATCGAGTTTTGTTTCCGTAGGCGTCATATTCTTTGGGGGGTTGCGATCATCATCGCGATTTATGGGTATTTTTCCTGCACACAAATGACCATCGAAGCTTACCCCGAGTTGAGTGACGTAACGGTGCAACTTGCGACCCAAGTTCCGGGTTTAGCTGCCGAAGAAATTGAACAACAAATCACGGTGCCGCTAGAGCGTGCCTTGAGCAACACCCCCAATTTGTTTATTTTGCGCTCCAGCAGCACGTTTGCTTTATCTTTAATCACCATGGTGTTTGATGGCAAAGTGGATGATTATTTTGCTCGCGAACGGGTGTTAAATCATATCAGCGATGCCATCCTTCCTGATGGAGTGACACCGGTTTTAGGTCCGTTAACCGGGTCAGGGGGGGAGATATACCGTTACACATTGGAATCCAACACCAAAAATTTAATGGAACTTTCCGCCATTCAGCGTGGCATAGTGATTCCTGCATTAAAACAAGTGCCAGGGATTGTCGATGTCAATAACTTTGGTGGTTTCACCAAAGAATACCAATTGATCTTAAATCCAGCGCAGATGCAAAGCCATGCAGTGATTTTGAAGGATGTTATCAGTGCGATCAGTAACAACACCGCCAATGCGGGTGGTGGCCGGGTAACCCGTGGTGAACAAAGTTATATTGTGCGGGGTATTGGACAAATTCGTAACTTAGAAGAGTTAGGCGCAGTTGTAGTTACGCAAAATAACTCAATTCCTGTGCAGGTGCGTGATTTGGGCGAGGTAACGTTTGGTCATCGAGAGCGCGAAGGTATTCTTGGTAAAAACCATAATCCCGATACCATCGAAGGGATTGTGCAAATGCGAAAATACCAAAATCCTTCGCACATTTTGCAGGGTGTGCATGCCAAAGTAGAGCAATTGCAGGCTAAATTAAACCCCATGGACGTTAAAATTGTACCTTATGTGGATCGCGATGACTTGGTGAAGTTAACCATCGATAAAGTGGCTCATACGGTTATTTCCGGGATTGCTTTGGTGCTGATTGTATTGATTTTATTTCTAGGCAGTCCACGTAGCGCATTGGTGGCCGCTGTTGCTATTCCAGCCGCATTGGTAACCGTTTTTATTATGATGAATTTAACCCAAATGCCGGCTAATTTGTTCTCTTTGGGGGCGGTTGATTTTGGGGTGATTGTTGATGGAGCTATTGTGGTGATGGAAGCGATTTTGCGCCACCGCGAGGAAAATTCTGCTGTTGAACTGTCGATGGAAGAAACTTTAAAAACAACGGGTTATGTGGCCCGCCCTATTTTTTTTGCTACCCTTATCATCATTTCTGCTTATTTACCTTTGTTTGCGTTTGAGCGCGCCGAAGGAAAATTATTCAAGCCGATGGCTTATACCGTTTCCTTTGCTTTACTGGGCGCACTGATCTGCTCTTTAACGTTGATTCCAGGACTTGCTTACACGGCTTTAAAAAAACCACAAAAAATCTTTCATAATCGACCATTGGAATGGTTAACTGCCCATTATCGGCAATGGCTTTCCTCTTTATTGAAGCGGCCGAGCATTGCTTATGGCAGTGGCTTGCTTATCCTGATCATTGTTGTTTTATTGGGTATGACCGCTGGCCGTGAGTTTTTACCCGATTTAGATGAGGGGGCATTGTGGTTGCAAGTGGAAATGCCGGCAGGTTTATCGTTGGAAAAAGCCAATGATATGGCCAGTAAACTCCGTCAAACATTGTTGGAGTACCCTGAAATTTCTTATGTTGTGACGCAGCTGGGTCGCAGTGATGAGGGAACGGACCCTTGGACACCTTCTCACATTGAAATGCCCGTTGGATTAACCCCTTATTCACAATGGCCTAACCATGAAACCAAAGCGCAATTTATTGCAAAATTGAATGCACGGTTTTTACAAATGCCGGGTTACACGGTTGGCATAAGCCAGCCTATTATCGATGGTGTAAATGACATGATTGGGGGTTCGCATAGCCCATTGGCATTGCGTGTTTATGGTGAAAACCTCGATGAATGCCGCCGCATTGGTAAAAAAATTGTTCGAATCCTGAAATCCATTCGTGGTACTGCATCGGCTTCGATTTTTCAGGAACCGCCTATCCCTCAAATCGTGATCGATATTGATCGCGATAAAATAGCGCGTTATGGCATCAACATCAAAGATGTTACCGATCTTATTCAAACCGGATTGGGCGGGGCGCCAGTCGCCATGGTGTATGCGGACAAACAAATTTACAATGTAACCGTCAAATTTCCTGCGGCCAGCAAAACCAGCATTGAAGCCATCAACTCTCTTTTTCTAAAGAGTTCGAGTGGTGCGCGAGTATTTTTATCGCAATTGGCCACCGTGCAATATAAAACAGGTGAAAGCAACATTGCCCATGAAAAGAATGAGCGTCAAATTACCATCCGTATTGATAACCGTGGCCGTGATCTAACGTCTTATTTACAAGAGGCGCAAAAACGCATTAACGCAGAAACTCATTTTGATCAGAAACAATACCGGTTGGAATGGGCTGGGCAATTTGAGAGCCAGCAACGTGCTCAGCAACGCTTGGCTTATATTTTAATGATGATGTTGATTTTAATGTCAATTTTGCTGTTTTTGCAGTTTCAAAAAGTTCGCTTGGTGGTGTTGATTTTAGGCGTGGTGCCCATGGCCACTTTGGGCGGTCTTATTACCTTGCACGTGGTAGGGCAAACGCTCAATGTGGCTACGGCCGTTGGATTTATTGCTTTGTTTGGGGTTTCTGTTCAAAACGGTATTATCATGATCGCAAACATCCGACGTGTGCGCCGTAATAGCAAAGCGTTGGCACGCTCCGTGGTGGAGGGCGCGGCAGAACGACTGCGACCGGTATTGATGACCGCTTCGGTGGCATCATTTGGGATGTTGCCAGCGGCATTGGCGACTGGGGTCGGCACCGATGTGCAACGAGGCCTCGCCACGGTGGTGGTGGGGGGATTGGCAGTGTCGACATTGCTTACTT
>CAZGKX010000028.1:24838-30521 GCA_964525945.1 uncultured Legionellaceae bacterium | reverse complement strand
TGATCTTGCCCGATAAAATCGGACACATTGCTAAGCTACTTTTTTGATCTCAAATGATGCAGGTGATTTATAACCCAGCATCGAATGAAGTCGTTTTCGATTGTAATAAATTTCAATATATTCGAACACATGTTTTTTAACACAATCACGTGTTGCAAATCGTTCTCCATGAATGGCTTCTACTTTGAAACTGTGATTCCAGCTTTCCATGGCGGCGTTATCATAACAATCACCCCGTTTGCCCATACTGCACACAAAACTATGAAATTTTAAAATCTGTTGATATTCATGCGAGCAGTATTGGCTACCACGATCGGAGTGAATGATGAGTCCACGAGGGGGCTTTCGACTCCATATAGCCATCTGTAAGGCATCTATGACCAATTTCTTTGTCATACGCTCTGACATGGCCCATCCCACAACTTTTCGTGAATACAAGTCCATGACAACAGCTAGATAGAGCCAGCCTTCTTCTGTCCAACAATAAGTGATATCACTGACCCATTTTTCATTGGGTTTTTGGGCAAAAAAATTTTGCTGCAACAAATTAGGAGCAACAGGTAACTGGTGATTACTGTTTGTTGTTGCCTTAAATTTTTTAGCAGCTTTTGCACGCCAACCATTTTCTCGCATGATTCGAGCAACACGATGTTTGCTGACTGACTCACCTTCTTGATTTAAACGCTTGGTAACCCGGGGAGCTCCAGAACGGCCTTTTTCATCGTCAAAAATAGCTTTTATTTTTTCCAATAGCTCATGGTTTCTTTGTTTACGAGTGGATGGTGTACGATCACGCCATGCATAATAACCACTCACTGAAACAGATAGCATTCGACACATCAATCTCAATGGAAATTGACTGGCTTCTTCCTTGATCATCGCGTACCTCACTTGGATTCCTTGGCAAAGTACGCCGCGGCTTTTTTTAAGAAAGCGTTCTCCTCAGCAAGCCTTGTATTTTCTCGCTTCAAACGAGCTAATTCCGCTTGTTGAAGTTTTTGGTTTTCTAGCGAGTTGCCTCCTTGCTTCTGTTGTGCACGCCACGAATATAAAAGCGATTCGGCTAAACCAAGGTCTTTTGCTACTTGAGGTACGCCTTCTATGGCTGCGCGCTCTAATGCTTGATCTTTAAATTGAGGACTATATTTCTTCCTGTTTGTTTTTTGTTCTAAATCATTATTGTTCATTTTTCACCTCTGCTTAAGATTTTACTCTCTTAGCAGGGTGTCCGACAAATCAGGGCAGGATCAAGATATCGACTTTAACGATGACCGGGATGGATGCTTGTTTACTGTAACAGTTCACCGTAAATTGATTAATGAAGTAGAAGCTCCAAAAAGTTCACCAGAAAGTTCATCAGAAAGTTCACCAAAAACAGAAAATCAAATTATTGAATTGATTCAACAGGATCCTTTTATCACTACAGAACAATTAGGAAAAGCTATTGGAATAACCAAACGTGCCATATTAAAACAAATTCATAAATTAAAAAATGAGGGGCGTTTAAAGCGTGTCGGTTCAAATAAAAGTGGGCAATGGGAAATTTTATAAAGAACTAGGGTATCAGGAGACTTAGGGATCAAATAGGTTGATATACTGCTCAAGCCAATTTAAATAAGGCGATGCGACATATCAATGGGGGCAACTGACATATACATTAAAGTGAGATCTCTTACGTAGTTCATGCTTTGTCAAGAGGTGCATAAGGATCTAGAGCTATATACCCAGCCTACCGGAGTTTAATGGCTTGAGACGATATAAGCCAAACGACATTATTTCTGAACTAGCGCGCTTTTTCCCTAAAACACTCGAGTATTATCTTGAAGTGATCAGTAAATAATTGGGGCGCCGTTCAAGCAAAGAGTTGATTTTTTTTATGCACGCCTGTTCATTTCATCGTTTAAGACAACGTTGACCTGCTTCTTTTTTACAATCTAAATGGCACACTGGATACCGATAAACTTGCAAATCGATCTGGAAGATCATAATCCGGAGCAAGTTCTTTAATATAATGGATAATATCTTCTGAATGTGCCACATCATTCATCAGTCTTTGACAACAAGATTCATTTCCAATCACGCTAGACATGATTTTCTCTAAATAGTTCGGTTGATTTTGAATGAATCGTTGTAAGTCGTACCAAGACCAAATACACAAGTCTACTAATTCGTCTAAGTGATACTCATACAGTAAAGTAAATTGATTCGCGCTATTTTGTAATGCCATTTTTTGCGCTAGATCATACAGCACGTAACTTGCTGGACATTCACAACTTCGTATTACATCGACTATTTGTGCTGAATTTTTATAAAGTACATCAATGACGTTCTTTACCCCATTCACTAAAATGACTTGAGTACAATTTTGACTTGGCATTTCAATAAAATCTGCAAGTAACATTGAGTTTCCTAATCATTAATTGATATTTAATTTTCTATTCTAATTTTAACATCAATAGGGTGAGAATACCGTATTGAATAGTCATGCGATATAACCTTATATCAGCATTCTGGAAGTGGACGAGATGTCAATTGCGCATTTCCTTATGAAGGATCGAATAAAATGCGTTGTACTGTGTCATTCTGGCAAGTCAGAATCTTCATCAATTCAAATTTTAGAAGCGATGGGTAGGTCACTAATAAATTTAACAACCAATCGATTCATGTTATTTGAAGATAATTCTGTATCGGCGTCTTTAATCGGCTGACCAGCAACATTAGCAATACAATGAAATACAATCGTAGGTACCTGAAATAACCAGCCTAACTTAGTGACGGAAACCCCATCCATAGCGATGGCTTGAACTTTGTTTTCACGTAGTAACGCAAGTTGCCATGCAGGATTGGGTAAAAAATCACTGTCTGCAATGACTCCAAAAATAACGTCATATTTGTCACCCAATATATTGCCTGATTTTTTTACGACATTGATTAGATCTGGAGCAGCTTTATAGATCATGGGTTCTTTTTTATGATTGGTTGGATTATCAATTAGAATGGGCAGTGATGGGCCTGTTTTTGTTAGCTCCCCAAAATCCGCATCAAATAATTGCGTACCCACGACGACATCACCAATTTTAAGTCGTTGATTAACAGCGCCAGATGATTCTGCCAAAATCATCGCATCAGGCTTAAAACTAGCGAGGAGTCGGGAAGTGACGGCTGTTATATTAACTTTGCCATAACCACTAATTACAGAAACAACATCACGGCCATTTATTTTCCCCATTAAATAGGTAATCCCTAATTTTTGAACTTCCGTTTTATGGGTCATTTTAGATCGGATATATTCAGCTTCAACGGGCATAGGGCTGATAATAACGTAGAGTGCTGGCTTTGCGGCACTCCACGCGGCATTGAAAATACTTGCAAATACAATACAAAATACGATGGTTAGTTTTTTAATAATTGGTTTCATTTTATCTTCAAAAATAAATTTAATGTCGTGCGTAGATGAGATAACAATTCAAATAAATTGACTTTACCTTAATTGGCGATCATTTTACACCCGATTTTTAAATACTATGAACGGGTGTAACACCGCAATTGTAAAACAGCTTGATATTGGTAACGCATTGGTAAAAATATTGGGTTATAACGACATATTAATGATATTTTATGTCGCTTTAATTTTAAAATAGATGCGCATAAAAAATTCGTTTATAATTAAAATTAATCAATCGTGTGGTTATAAATATTATTATGGTAACAAAATCAGAGGAAATATTACGAGCAGTTGTGGTTGGCAAAACAATTCGGTATAGCTGGTCGCCTTATATTCATGCCTTTTGGTTAAAACAGTATAAAATTCATGGGACCTACCATCCTATAGAAGTGTCGGAAGAAAATTTTGCGAGATTAATACGATTTTTACGTGATCGTGGATACGCAGGTTGTAATATCGCCATGCCGTATAAACAAGACGCTTTTGCATTGGTGGAGAGTACGGACTCGTTTTCTCGATTGGTATCTGCCATTAATACCATTAGTATAAAAAATGGAATAATCCATGGTCAAAATACAGATTCCTATGGGTTTATTCAAAGCATCTATCAGTCACCTGTTGTAGGTAAAGAATATAATTTTAAAGGTAAACAAGTTGTGGTACTGGGTGCTGGTGGAGGCAGTCGAGGAGTTTGTGCTGGTTTAGTGAGAGAGGGAGTTGAAAAAATCATTCTGATCAATCGCACTTTGAGCCGTGCTCTTGATGTCCAAAAGATATTTGAGCAATCAATCCAAGTTTTACCTTGGGAAAAAAGGCATGAGGCATTAAAAGATAGTCACATGCTGGTTAATACAACCAGTCTTGGTATGGCAGGACAAGAACCACTGGATCTGGATTTGAGCTTGTTACCAACACAAGCGATAGTGATTGATATTGTCTATAAGCCGCTGATAACACAACTTTTGGTGCAAGCTATGGCTCGTGGCAACCCAATTATTGATGGGTTGGATATGTTGCTTCATCAGGCAGTGCCGGGATTTGAAGATTGGTTTGGGGTGCGGCCAGATGTTACACCGATGTTACGAGAACATATCATTAGGCTGACTTCTGCCGGTTTTACAAATCGCGGAGATTTTGTTATACCCAAAAAATTTGTTGAAAACGAACAGCTTTCTGGTCGATGTAAATCATATGCTCAGGATGATATGCACGTAAAATATCGATCGACTTACTTTTTTAAAAGAAACGAGACCAACGAAGACATGAACATACATAACGTAAAAATTAATCCACTACATCTATCTTAAACATTGGAAATTATTGTGAATACGTCATTGTTAATTTCAGAGCAAGACTGTTAATCTATTATTAGATAAGTTTTAGAATATAATCCTGAAATAAACATAACGGCTCAAATGGTGAACGATTCAATTACCCATTATCTCGTTTTATCTACGGATGGCTCATCAAACACAATAACGAAGGGACAAGATAGTTTTCCTCAAGAGTATCCGCTTGGAAATGCGGTTGAAAATTATGCTAAATTTTCTGAAAATGTCGACCGAAGTAAAATCAAAAAATGAGGGTAAGTATTCAGTGTTTATCGCCTGAAGGTTTTAGTGTCATTTGATACGGCGTAGGTGCTTTATGTTCTCCCACTACAAGATCTCCTTCAATAACAGCTGCTTTCGATGAGGCTTCATTAACATTGACATCTTCTTTTAAAGCAAGCTTATATCGTTGATTTATTTTTCGAGCAGCTTCTAGGGACGAGGGCTCTATTTTTTTCGTTAGTGTAGTTGGTAACGATTGTTCTAACTGTTCATTCCACGCCAGAAATTGATGCCCATGTGCGCCGGGTTGTAACGGTATATGTAGCTTTTGAGATAGTTCATTGGCATATAGTAAATTGGTATTGTCAGCATAACCTGGCTGTTCAAAAAATCCGCAGCTCAGATGTATATCAGTTCTTGGTTGTGCGTGAAAGGGCTCTGTCTTTATCATATCTCGTAAAATGGCGCTATTACTAGGCGACGGCGATTGCGCGATAACAGCACCAAAAAGATTTGGATGTTTTGATCGGATGTAGATACTTGCTGTTCCGCTTAAACTCGATCCTACCATCACGCGATGATTTGGATCTTTAGGAATATCTATTCCGTTCTTGTTCAATTCGGGAAGTAATTTATTAGCTATAAAATCAGCTAAGTGCTCAACTATATGGGTTTGAGGAGTAAT
>CAZGKX010000028.1:20861-24828 GCA_964525945.1 uncultured Legionellaceae bacterium | reverse complement strand
GTACTGATCAATTCCATATTCATAGTCAATAAGTCGGACTCCCATGCCGTCTAATTTAGCACGTGGGTCATTATCGAAGGCTTCAGCAGCATCGCGAGATAATGTGTCTTTTAATCCAGGCATAGCGTTAATAAATACAAAAGCCGTGTTAGGCGATAGTTTATTTTCATTCGCCATCACCATTTTTTCAAAATGATCCAAAATGCCTGTCATTAAATAAGGCACTCCGTCATTGATTACGATGATGTCATCTATTTGACCTGAAACAGGTTTAAATACATTGATGGCACGAGTAAAATTAGCATAGGGTGAAATATGGCCGGCTTTTGATGCAATATCTAAAACAGCTTTTTTAAAATTAAGATCTATTATTTTTTCTTTTAAATTTGTTAAATCCATATCTTCGGGTAAGAATATAGCTTGCTCCATTCCTTTGACAAAATATGCTTTAGGTCTTTCAGATAAATAAATTTTGCCATTTTCTGCATGACTAATGTCGCCTTCTAGTAAAGATGACATTAATTCAAGGTCATACCCGGAATAATATAAATCATCGTTATATTCCGCTGTCACCGGTGTTTCACTATGATGTAGATTACCATCATGATCCGAATACATCGTATCATGATAAACAAAATGTTTTACAGGGCTGGTCGTTTTTGTGTTTAGCAGGTCAGGCCAGTCAATTCGCTGGCTTTGGATATGCGCATGCTCTGAATCAGCACTTACACGCAATATTTTTTCTGGGTGATAAAAGCCAGGATAGGGTGATGTATGAGTACTGTATTCATCGTCACATCCAATTTGCGGTATGACAGGATATTCTTCTATATTCCTACTCAAGGGGGCAGATTCTTCACTGTCTTTAAAAAATGGCACAAGTTGGTGCTCTGGCTTTTTACCTAAATAGCTAGGTTCTACTTGGATATAGCGATACGTTAAAATGGAATCTCTTGGTATCTGATCGCGACGCATCATTATTCCAGTATCTCCAAGTTCTAATAGTATCTGCCTACCATCTACTGCGCCATAACCATGAAAATCACCCTGGAGATATAGGTCTTTTTTAGTGCCAGGGACCTCCTCACTTTCAGCAAGTTCATCTTTTTGCAATAAAAAATAAACCTCGCATTCCAGCGCTGAACCTATATGATCTTCTATAATTGGAGTACCGCCTATGGCTCTAATTTGTTCCCAAAATATTTTAGACATTTCTTCTTTTTGTGGTGGAGACAAATGCCTGTAATACTCAGCGTATTTATTCAAAATAGTTTGAAATGAAGGTATACCTTCATTGCTAGAATAATCTCCCCAAAATTTTTGGAGAAAGGGTTCGTTCTTTGTAGCATTCTGTAGCTTTTGGATAAAATCGTTTACAACAGTCATTTTAATAAACACTTTAGGTATGATTTGGTGTTAATTATAGTACATGCCATATCTATTCATTTATAAAAAAAAAACCCGATTGGGGCTTAGTAGCTAGAAAAAACATGGGTACTTATCGTTCTATTATTAAAAAACATTTCCCGAATGCCAAAATAGTGGCTGATAGATTTCATGTCATACGTTTAATCCAGCACCAATGCATGATGACGTATCGTGAGCTTTCAGATAAGGTAAAAAATAATCGAGGTATACTGGCGCTATTAAGAACCAGGCCTGACAGGCTTACACCTCAGAAATTGATAAAAAGGAATGCTTTTCTTGCTGAGCATCCAGCGATTGATGCGATTTATCAATTTCAACAGCAATTGCATACATTATTGATGCATAGGTCCATGAATAAAGATTGGTGTCGGAAAGCTATACCTCGATTCTTAAGCATGATGGATGCATTGAAAAAAAGCCCGTTTAAAGCTTTAGCCACCCTAGGTAAAACGCTTTATTTATGGAGAGATGAGATTGCCAGGATGTGGCGATTTAGAAAGTCTAATGGGATTACAGAAGGGTTTCATCGCAAGATGAAGTTGATTCAAAGAAGGGCTTATGGTTTTAGAAACTTTGAAAATTATAGAATTAGGGTTAGAGTATTATGTGCTTGAGAAAGTGCCCCCGCAAAGGGGAAAGAGCCCGGATTTATTTGGTCGGGACGGAAGGATTTGAACCTTCGACCACTAGCACCCCATGCTAGTACGCTACCAGGCTGCGCTACGCCCCGATTGGTGGTGAATGATAGCGGGTCTTTGCTGAAATGACAAGATGAAATGGTTCAAGACATTAAAAAATTAGTTATTTAGGTCTCAGTGGTGTTCGTGATAACCATTTTTTTGCACCTCGGTGGACACCAACATTCTATTCGTTACGGCAATGGTTAATGCTGAAACCAGCAGTGTAAGGTGAATGCCTACTTGCCACATGATGGATGTGTTCGAATAGTTTTCGGGATCAATGAAGGTGCGTAATAAATGAATAGAAGAAATACCAATTAAGGCCAATGCGAGTTTTATTTTCATGGCGCCGGCATCGAGGTGATCGAGCCATTCGGGTTGATCGGGGTGATCGGTTAAATTTAAATTGGAGACAAACGTTTCGTAACCACCCATCACAACCATGATGAGCAAATTTGCAATCATCACCACATCAATGAGATCCAACGCACCTAACATCACTTGCGTATCGCTTAAACCATCGATATGAGCGGCAAGTTCCACCAATTCAGCAAGAAAACGGTACACGTACAACGCTAAAATACAAATCAATCCCAAGTAAAGCGGCAATTGTAACCAACGGCTCATGAAAATAAAACGCCCTAGTTTATTTTTAAATTGTGTTTGATTCATCTTTTGCTTTCTTGGTTATTTTTGGTATTGTGGGGTATCGTAGCGTTTCAATCCTTGTAAATCAATAGAAGCACTGGAAGGCATCATGGTCGATTTAGATAGAGCGAGCTGGGTCAATGAGCAATTTTTAAACCGGGTAAGAGAAGGTGTTTTCCCCAAAATGACCAGCACCATGACCCCGGCAATGGCAGGCTTAACGAAAGAAGTAGCCATTGATATTTTTGACTCTCAAATTAAATCCCGTTTATTGGACCTCATTGCTCGACAATTAAAAGAAAAAGGACTGGTTTATTACACCATTGGCAGCAGCGGCCATGAGGGCAATGCTGTATTTGGACAAGTATTTCATGTCACGGACATGGCGTTTTTGCACTACCGAAGTGGGGCTTTTTTTCTGCAGCGTGCTAAGCAGCACAAAGGAGTGGATGGGGTTCAAGAGATGCTGTTGTCGTTGATGGCATCAGCGAGCGATCCTATTTCCGGTGGCAGGCATAAAGTGTTTGGAAGTGTCGCACTTAATATTCCTCCGCAAACCTCCACGATTGCATCGCATTTACCAAAGGCGTTGGGCGCTGCATTTTCAATGGTGCGTGCCAAAGAATTGGCATTGCCAAGTCATTTAGACGCGGATTCGGTGATTCTTTGTTCGTTTGGGGATGCTTCTTTAAACCACGCCACCACACAAACCACCTTAAATGCTTGTTCTTGGCTAGCCACTCAAAACTACCCTTTGCCCATGGTTTTTATCTGTGAAGACAATGGGATTGGTATTTCCACCCGCACACCGTCCATGTGGGTAGAGGATTCGGTCAAACAGCGGCCGGGTCTTCATTATGTGGCTTGTGATGGGCTAAATATTGCGGATTGTTACAGTAAAGCCCTGGAAGCAGCAGCATTTGCGCGCCAGAAAAAGCAAGCCGTATTTCTGCACATGCGTTGTGTGCGATTATTAGGGCATGCGGGTTCCGATATTGAATCGCAGTACCGCACTATGACTGAAATTGAGCGGATTGAAGCCAATGATCCGCTGTTGCACACCGCCGCTATGTTGTGCCGAGAAAAGTGGATGACGACGGATGCCATTGTTTGCCTCTACCAACAACGCTACGAAGAAATGATGGAACAAGCCGCATTGCTCCTCCAACACCCTCGACGGGGCAGCAGGTGGTGAGGTTTTCGTCGGGCAT
>CAZGKX010000028.1:0-20851 GCA_964525945.1 uncultured Legionellaceae bacterium | reverse complement strand
TCTACTGGAAAGCGCTGCACAAATCATGGCTTCTCTACTGCCAACCCCTCGTCCCCAAAAGGCTTATCCATTGCCCATTGAGGCACTGCGCATGCAGACCTTCGCCTCTGCTTATGGGCAATTAAGCCTCAAACGTAATTTATCACAACACATTAATTTTGCGCTGACCGATTTAATGATGCAGTACCCCAATGTTGTGTTGTTTGGGGAGGATGTGGGTAAAAAAGGGGGGGTGTACCGTGTGACCGCTGATTTGCAAGCGCGATTTGGCCAACGACGTGTTTTTGACACGCTTTTAGACGAGACAACCATTTTAGGCACTGCCATTGGTATGGCACACAATGGTTTTTTACCCATCCCAGAAATACAATTTTTAGCGTATTTGCACAATGCCGAAGATCAATTACGGGGTGAAGCCTCCACGCTTTCTTTTTTCTCCAATGGTCAATACCAAAATCCCATGATTTTAAGAATAGCGGCCCTTGCTTATCAAAAAGGGTTCGGGGGGCATTTCCACAATGACAATTCCATTGCGGTCTTGCGTGATTTACCAGGCGTCATCGTTGCTTGCCCATCCAATGGCCCTGATGCCGCAAAAATGCTGCGTAGTTGTGCGCTATTGGCGCAAACTCAGGGGCGTATTGTTGTGTTTCTTGAACCTATTGCGTTGTACATGACCAAAGATTTGCATGAAGTAGGGGATAATGCGTGGTTGTTTGAATACCCGGCTATCCATCAAACCATCGAACTCGGTGAGGTGGGGGTTTATGGTGAAGGGGATACCGTCATTTTAACCTACGCCAATGGCTATTATTTATCACGCCAAGCGGCCAAACTATTAAGCCAAATCCACCAAATAGATGTCAAAATAATTGATTTGCGTTGGTTAAGTCCATTGCCTGCTAACGCTATTTTGCACGAGGTCGCGCAAGCGAAACGAATTTTAATTGTTGATGAAGGCCGCCGGAGTGGTTCGGTAAGCGAAGCGATCATCACATTGCTGGTCGAAGCCGGTTTATCACATATTCCCATCAAACGGATCACTGGCGAAGATTGCTTTATACCATTGGGCACGGCTTGGCAGCATATATTGCCGAGCCGTGAAAAAATTATTGATGCTGTATGCGCATTGCAGGAGGAGAAAGAGCATGGACGATTTGTTGTGTCTTGATGAGCTGTTACACGATGATGAACGGATGATACGCGATACTGTGGCACGTTTTGTGAGCCATGATGTTGTGCCGTTGATGACGGAGGCATTTGAGCAGGCCCATTTTCCCCTGGAATTGATTAAAAAATCAGCAAATTTGGGTTTGCTGGGTCTAACATTGCCTGCCGAATATGGCGGAGCAGGGGCCTCTTATGTGGCTTACGGGCTGGTTTGTCAGGAGTTGGAAAAAGGCGATAGCGGTCTGCGCAGTTTTGTTTCGGTGCAAAGTTCGTTGTGCATGTTTCCTATTTTTCGTTTTGGCAATGAGCAACAAAAGCAGCGATTTTTACCGTCCATGGCCGCGGGTGATACCATTGGCTGCTTTGGTTTGACTGAACCGGATTCGGGCTCAGATCCTGCTAGCATGCGAACGTACGCTAAAAAAGTTGACGGTGGATGGCGTTTAAATGGTTCTAAAATGTGGATCACCAACGCTACCATCGCTGATCTTGCCATTGTTTGGGCAAAAACAGACCAAGGAATCCGTGGGTTTATTGTTGAAAAAGAATTCGCTGGATTTAAGCGGCAAGAAATTAAATTAAAAATGTCCTTGCGCGCTTCATTAACTGGGGAATTGATTTTCGATAATGTGTTTGTGCCGGATGAAAACCTATTGCCAGGAAGTGAAAAAGGACTAGGCGCTGCGTTGAGTTGTTTAAGTCAGGCGCGTTATGGCATTGCTTGGGGAGCGATGGGGGCTGCAATGGCTTGTTTTGACATCACTCGTGACACGTTATTGGAACGGCAACAATTTAACAAACCACTCGCATCTTTCCAGCTTGTTCAAAAAGATTTGGCGATGATGTACACCGAAATTCTAAAAGCCCAATGCCTAAACTTGCAGATTGGACGTTTGAAAGATCAACACCGTGAAACCCCGACCATGATTTCGCTGGCGAAAGGCAATGCTTGTCGAGAGGCTATTGCGATTGCCCGGATGTGTCGTAATTTATTGGGAGCCAATGGGATTAGCTTGGAATACCATGTCATTCGGCATATGTTAAATCTGGAGTCCGTGTTTACCTACGAGGGCACAGACAATGTGCATACGTTGGTATTGGGTCGGCATATCACGGGTATCAATGCTTTTGGTTGACGGTTTTATCCCACGCATGACCCCGCTTTTGTCGGGGTTTTCGTTACCTGTTTAGCGAAAGGGGTTGTTCGAAATGTGGAATCAGTTCTTTGCAATGGTTTAATTTACGCTTGTGTTCGGGGGGAAGTGTTAAATAATCCCCGTATATTTGTGTCAACATGGCGTCCGTATCGTTCACCACATTTAATTCTGCTGTTTCAAAGCGCATGCGCTTTAATGGGTAAATAATTTGTTTGGACAACGCAATGTTCTTGGTTGAATCATAGCCATAACCCAAATAAGTACTGTTTTGCTGATTGGCGTGTTGGATAAGGTATTTTAGAGCGTTTTCCAGTGTCGTTTTTGAGACTAAATACCCGAGCATTTGGTAAATCTCGGCATGGCTGCCAATCACGACTGTGCCATACTTATGACTCAATAAACGCCATAATTTCTTGCCTAAAAACTTATAAAATTTGCGCTCCAAGGCATTGTTGGGCATGACATCGTAAGGGAATACATCAATGAAAATGCCTTGCTGATAGGGTTCGGTGCCTTTTTCATGTTTTTCGATAAATCGGCTGTTGAGATCCCGTATTTTTAAGGGGGCTGCCAAATTGAAATAACCGGGGTCGCTATGAACCGTTTGCACCCACAAATGGCTGGGTAATTCTTGAGGGGCTATCGCCAGAAATGCGTCATAACTGGCCCTTGGCATTGCAATATCAATATCATCATCCCAAGGGATAAATCCTTGGTGGCGTACGGCGCCTAATAAGGAGCCTCGATCAAGCCAATACTCAATGCTATGCCGTTGGCACAGTTGATCAATTACAACCAGCATGTCCACCATTTTTAATTGGGCTTGCCGCAATCGCCCATCGTGTTGCACGCTAAAATCAAGGTAAATATTGTTATTGGGTTTCTTTCTTAGCATTGTTGTTTACTCTTATAGTCTTGAAAAGATTCACCCAAACACAATGCCAACATGGTCAGAAAAAAATAACCGCTTCCTGAATAAAACAAGAGTGAGTCTGTAAAGCAGCCCACAATAAAAGGCAGCAACAAGGCAAACGCGAAATATTTCATTTCCTTGAGCCGCAACGCTGCGTAAATGAAGGAAAATAATAAAAATAAATAACTGAATAATCCAAGACAGCCGTATTCCGCAGCGATCATCCAATACTGATTGTGGGGCTCATGTAAATGTTTTTTCCAATTAGGGACGGGATGGTCGGTGTTGAAATAATAGGCTACACTGGCTGTACCATTTCCTACAATAGGACTTCGCTTAAATAACTCAAAGGCAAAGCGATAAAATTGGAAGCGAAACCCCAGGGAGGTGTCCTCGTGACCATGATTAAAATTAAGCACATCGGTTTGGACATTTTTAACGCCTTGTTGCATGGTGGGACTAAAATGCAACAACAGGGTTCCAGCAAACAATAAAACAAGCATCCCTACGATGAGTTGCTTTTTCTTTAATAATTGCAGCAACAGCAACGCCATGAGCATGAAATAAACAATATATCCCGTTCGTCCAATGCTAACAAAAAGCACTTCATAGGTGTACAGTAAAAATAACCCAATATAACCAACACGGAATGCGGGTTTTTTTACAGCGAAATAAGCCGCTAAATAACTGGCAAAAGCCACCATATGACCATTCATGATGTAATTTCGAAAGACGGTGCCAGAAGGATCTTTCGAATAAAGCCAGCCGAAAGAACGGCACAAGGCAATGGCACAAATTAATACCATGGCCGCCATAAATGCGTGCAAACTCCACATACGGGTCTTTCTATTTGCAAAACCAAGCGTCAGTACAGGCAGCCAAATTAATTTACTGTATTTTTCGAGAACAAAACTCAAATCACCCCATCCTGCTGGGCTCCAGAAGCATGCCACGATAACAATGCATAAAAAAATCGCGGTCGCTCGTACCCACATTTGCTGGGATAGAAAATGCAGAGACCTTTTGTTCAATTGGGTCGTGACGATTAAAAATAAAACGACAACTTCGCTGATGCTTTTAAGAGAACTGCTGACCGGTATGGCAAATAAAAAAGCACAAAGCGCTATGCAAAGGATTTTTTCTGACTGATACCAGGGTTGTGGTAGAGGCATTTCATGGGTGATATGGGTTGTCATTTAAACAACTTCCTTTTAAGTTGAGCAACTGAATTGCATTGCAAAATACATCATCAACGCTGATTGCATTTAAGCCTAGGTGGGGTTTGAGGGTATTCTCAGAGCGCAATACAATGAATTTATGCGGGGGCATATACGGCCCGCAATCATTGGGATGCAAGTGTGAAAAAAGAGCCACCATCGGAGTCCCCAGTGCGGCTGCTAAATGCATAACGCCCGTGTTGGGTACGATCAACAAATTAAGCCGGTTAATATAACACAGGTAGCGGTTAAAATCTGGTTTATTGTTCAGTATTACAATGTTATTTGCACCATGTTGTTTTATTTTTAATCCCAAAGATTGTTCTTCAGGCAATAAATCCATGATGATTTTTAAGTCAATTTTTTGTTGATGGGCATAGTCTGCAAAAAGATAGGATAATTTTGCAAAATTTTTCCAGCACCATAAACGATGGATTTGTTCCCGTTTTTTGCCCCATTTTCCATAACCACTGTAAGTTGGATGAAAGCCAATAAGAAGAGTGGTGGGGGTGATGTTGTGCTCGGCAAGCAGTGCATTTAACGACGGTGTTTGATCGCGTTTGAATGTTAAATAATGGTTTTGGTGGAGTTCCGATAAACCCGGTTCCACTAATTTCAAGCAGCGTAAAGCATAGTGCTCCAATTCTTGCTGGTTTTTTAAAACGTAAGTGTCAGAAGGAAGCCAAGACACTGTGCGTTTTTTGGTCTCAAAACAATAAATTTTATCAAAATGATGGGTGGCTAAAAAATGCTTAACATGGCGGACATCCATCAAACGATGAACAAGTGTGTGACGGTATCGCACCATATTCGCTTCAGGAATACCCGCCGTTTTCAAGAGACGGATACCATCTGGGCTGGTTACGGCATGGATTTTAGCCTCAGGATTGTGATAAATGAGTGATCGTAACGCCGGTAAAATCATGACAATGTCGCCTAAGCGCCCAATACGTACCAGCAAAATATTCATGAAATGTCACCGTTTTTAATAAGTCATGATTGTAAAATAGTTGGATAAAAAATAAAGCTCTATTTAATTTTTGAGGGTTTTATCTGCATTTACAGTGCTTTTTCGAAGAATTTTGATCAATAGCGAGTCAATTATGTTGCGTTAACGGTAGGCCAACGTTGCCAAGATCAAATTCCTCTAATGATTAAAAATTGTACTATAATCAAAGTGTCGAATTTTAAAATAAGGAAAGCACCATGAAACGTATTGTCATTGCAAATTCAAACAACTGCCGGATTTTTGATTATGAAAAATCTGGCCATTTAACCTTAATCAAAGAAATTAACTGCCCTGAAAATAAATTAAAAAACAGTGAATTAGCCTCCGATCGACCTGGCCGATACAATGGAGATTCAAGTTGTGGCGGAGCTTTTTCCCAAGCCACTGGTATGAAAGATGTGCATATTGATAATTTTGCACGAACCATGGCACTGGAATTGGAAAAAGAAAGAAATCATCATGATTTTGATCAACTGGTCGTGATTATGCCGGCTCAAATGGATGGACTGCTATGCCACCATTTGAATAAAAATGTTAAAGCATTGATTAAGCGTACGGTTCAAAAGAATATTGCAAATTTATCAGGACGAGCGTTGCTTTCTTATCTGCATGCCCATGCGTAATTAGTACAGGATAAATTGATCATGGAAATGAAAAGACTGGATATGAAAAAAAAAGCTGAAGGGATATACCTTCTGAAGGTCCAAAAATCAGAAAAGATTCGCTTACTGGAAGAGCTTATTTTGGATTGCTACAACGAAATGGAAGCGCAAGATCAAAACATGCACCCCGAAGTGAAACACAATTCAGCAGAAGGTTTTCGTGTCGCCAAAAACTTTTTAAGGCTGTTGGAGAAAAGTCATTAATGTTACGTTAAGTACCGAGCTGCGCCGTAAGGAAAGGGTATGGGGGCAGCTCGATTGTGTGTGGCTATTGCTTGTCTTCGCGCGCCTAACTCGCACTGCCTATAGTGGACGATTTCTGCCTTGCTGAGTCAACTCGATATCCTCCTCTTCCGTGTCCGCGGGGGATGAAAAATCGCGATGGGTGAGATCGGGTGGTTGTTTCCTGTATTTATTCATTTCATTGCCTGCGTACAATAAGCCACCGGCTCCTCCAGCTGTTGTTAATGTGCCTGAGGCGATTTGCATGCCGTGTGTGCTCATCATTGCTGGAGGCGATACCTGTCCAAATAAGCTGCTCATATTGTATCCTACAGTGGCCATTGCTTTTTCCAACCAAGGTATAGCCGTTTGTACCAAAAAATTAGCAATGGCGTGACCGGCAGCAAGCAGGAAACTTTTAGTGCATATCGCGGCAGCGTACCCCACTGCACCAACCACTGCAGTTGCAAGGATGTGTGGCCAAAATACGGCTAGAGCCACTATTGTAACAGCGGCAGCGGCAACGATGAGTTTGTATTTATGATTGGCTACAAATTTTTTTATCTCTTGGCTTATATTCAGAGGAGGGTATTCCTCCATAAACGCTCTTAATTGCCTGGGAGCGCCATTTTCTCTTTTAATACTACCTACCACGGCTTGCAATGCTTCGAGCCTTCTTTCGGCCGGAATTTTTTTATTTTTCCAATTATTCATAACATGCTGCGATGAGTGTTTCAAATTTTTGCTGGTTTTTAACCTTTGTTTGACCTCGGGTTTTTTTAGAAGTATTTGACAGCTCTGCAAAGCTCTTTCTAACTCTAATTCTAATTCCAAATCATCTTCATCCATACCTTGCTCCACACCACGTTCTCTACTCAAAGTATAGCTGATAATTTAAATATTATTTAAACGGTTGTGTGCTAGAATGGTGGTTTACCCACACCGTTTTCACCCATGCAAACCATCAGTATTCGTGGGGCAAGAACCCACAATTTAAAAAACATTCACGTGGATATTCCGCGGAACCAATTGACCGTGATCACAGGCCTTTCGGGATCTGGCAAATCCTCATTGGCGTTTGATACTTTGTACGCGGAAGGGCAGCGTCGTTACGTGGAATCGTTGTCAGCTTATGCGCGGCAATTTTTGTCGATGATGGAAAAACCCGATATGGACTCCATCGAAGGGTTGTCGCCGGCAATCTCCATCGAACAAAAAGCAACGTCCCACAATCCGCGATCCACCGTGGGGACCATCACTGAAATTTATGATTACATGCGGTTGTTGTTTGCACGGGTCGGCGAGCCTCATTGCCCGACGCATGGCATCAGTTTACATGCACAAACCATCAGCCAAATGGTGGATCAAATTTTAAGTTTACCGACCGACAGCAAAGCCATGATCCTGGCGCCAGTGGTGCGTGAGCGTAAAGGGGAACACGTGCAGTTGTTTCAGCAATTGCAAGCGCAAGGTTATGTGCGTGCCCGCATCAATGGTGAGTTGTGTGAATTGGATGATCCCCCAAAATTAGAACTGCGAAAAAAACACACCATCGAAGTGGTGGTGGACCGTTTTAAAATAAAAGAAGACATGGCACAGCGGGTCAGTGAATCGGTGGAAAATGCTTTGAACCTTGCCGATGGTTTGGTGGTTGTTTCGTCAATGGAAAATGCATTTGCTGATATCGTCTTTTCGTCTAAATTTGCGTGCCCTGAGTGTGGCTATAGTCTCAGCGAATTAGAACCGCGTTTGTTTTCCTTTAATAATCCGATGGGCGCATGCTCCGCGTGTGATGGACTGGGGGTGGATCAATTTTTCGATCCGGAGCGGGTGGTGCACGATGAAACGTTAAGCTTGGCGGATGGAGCCATTCGTGGCTGGGACAAACGCACCAGTTATTACCATGCTTTGCTTGAAGCCTTGGCGAATCATTATCAATTTTCCATTGAAGTGCCTTTTGGCGATTTGCCTAAAACCATACAAGAACGTGTGTTGTATGGCAGTGGCCGTGATGAAATTAAATTTCATTACCAACGTCCTCATGGCGGTACCGTTCTTAAAAAGCACCCTTTTGAAGGGATTATTCCGAACATGCAACGCCGTTATCGTGAATCAGAATCCAACATGGTGCGTGAAGAATTGTCGAAATATTTGGCTTCTCGACCTTGTCCTTCTTGCCATGGCGCGCGTTTATGCGAAGCGGCAAGGCACGTATGGGTGGAAGGTAAAAATTTATCGGAATTAACTGCTTATTCCATTGATGCTTTGTATGATTTTTTTAAAACCCTGCACTTAGCCGGTTACCGTGGTGAAATTGCGGCCAAAATCAATAAAGAAATTGTTGAGCGGTTAGGGTTTTTAGTGAATGTGGGTTTGAATTATTTATCCCTATCCCGTAGTGCTGAAACGTTATCCGGCGGAGAAGCCCAACGGATTCGATTGGCAAGTCAAATTGGTTCTGGGTTGGTGGGGGTCATGTATATATTGGATGAGCCTTCCATTGGCCTGCACCAACGTGACAATGAGCGCTTGTTAAAAACATTGTTGCATTTACGTGATTTAGGAAACTCCGTCATTGTGGTCGAGCATGATGAGGATGCGATTCGCGCTGCTGATTATGTGCTGGACATAGGCCCGGGGGCGGGTGTTCATGGTGGCGAGGTTGTCGCGTGTGGCACACCGGACATGATCATGCAGCATGCTGATTCGTTGACGGGGCAATATTTATCGGGTCGTTTGTCCATTGCTGTCCCTGAAAAGCGAGTGCCTTTTGACAAAGAACGGGTTATTTGTTTAACCGGGGTCACTTACAATAATTTAAAAGCGGTGGATGTGACTCTTCCCTTGGGGTTAATGACATGCATTACCGGGGTATCTGGGTCGGGAAAATCCAGTTTAATCAATGACACCTTGTACCCCATCGCCGCTAACAAATTAAACCGCGCCAGCTTATCGGTGCTTAGCCAAATCACCAGCCTGACTGGGCTGGAGCAGTGTGACAAAGTCATTGACATTGATCAAAGCCCCATTGGACGTACGCCGCGCTCGAACCCTGCGACCTACACGGGGATTTTTACACCGATTCGTGAATTGTTTGCAATGACCCCCGAATCCAGAGCCCGTGGCTATCAACCGGGCCGCTTTAGTTTTAACGTCCGCGGTGGGCGCTGCGAAGCTTGCCAGGGGGATGGTTTGATCAAGGTGGAGATGCATTTTTTACCCGATATTTATGTGGCCTGTGATGTGTGCAAAAGCAAACGCTATAACCGTGAAACCTTGGATATACATTACAAAGGCAAAACCATTCATGATGTATTGGACATGACGGTGGAAGATGCGCGGCAATTTTTTGACGCAATTCCTGTTTTAGCCCGTAAATGCCAAACGCTGATGGATGTTGGATTGTCTTACATTCGCTTGGGACAAAGTGCCACCACTTTATCGGGTGGGGAGGCACAGCGTATTAAATTGGCTCGCGAGTTATCAAAACGAGGAACAGGCAATACTTTGTACATTCTAGACGAGCCCACCACGGGCTTGCATTTTCATGACACCAAGCAATTGCTAACGGTATTATCGCGCCTACGTGATCAAGGCAATACCATTCTTGTGATTGAACACAATTTAGATGTGATAAAAACTGCGGATTGGATCATCGATTTAGGGCCCGAAGGGGGGCAAAATGGAGGGCAAATCATTGCTTGTGGTACCCCGGAAACCATTGTGGATTGTCCCGCTTCTTATACCGGGCAATTTTTGAAACCGCTGTTAAAAAGAGAAGCCATGTAAATTTTGTTACAGCTTGCTCAGCATGATTATTTAAAAGGCAACTTATTGAATATAGTGAAATTATAAATGGATAACTTCTTCACTTAACTTGAATTTTTGATAGACTTAGAGGGTCATTCAATAATAAAAACAACAATGGAGCGACAAATGAAAAAGTTAAGTTTATTAGCAGCAGCAGGTTTAATGGCAGTGTTACTGACAGGCTGTGACAACACTCCCAAGCAACCCGAAGTAAAAACTGAAGTTACAACACAGCACGACGCTGCTGGTCAACCCGCAGAAGCTACAACGACAACCACCACTACTGATGGCGCTACAAGCCAAGAGTAATGGCGATTTGCCTAGATCCTGTGTCTTGAACACAGGATCTCTTCTAAAAAAAATCAGGAACACCCATGAGTATCGCAATACTTGCAACCGGTGATGAAATCATTCAAGGCGATACGTTAAACACCAATGGGCACTTTATGGCGCACGCCTTAAATTCAGAAGGTTTGGCGATTGGTCGGCATCTAGCATGCAGTGATCAAGAGCAAGACATTATTGATTGCTTGCAATTTTTAAGCCAAAATCATAGCATTGTTCTCCTTATTGGCGGTTTAGGCCCTACATCCGACGATCGGACCCGCTTTGCTCTAGCCCGTTTTTTAAACACACCTTTGGTGGAATTTGCGGATGCTATGGCCCATGTTCAAGAGCGACTGAGCCGGGCCAATTTGGCGTGCAACACGGGTAACCAACAACAAGCTTTGTTTCCGCAAAACGCCACGTTATTGCCCAACCACAATGGTACTGCCATGGGTTGTTGTTACTCCACAAACAATACCTTGTTTGTGTTGCTGCCAGGGCCGCCCAAAGAATGTTTGCCCATGTTCAATCAATACGTGCTGCCTGTCTTGCAGCAAACACAACACAGTGATACTCAAACGCTAAAATGGCGTCTGTTTGGTGTGGCAGAAAGTTTGATTGCGGATCAGTTGGACAGTGCCTTGCAGGGGATTGATGCCCAAACGGGCTATCGCATTGACACACCCTATTTGGAATTCAAAGTCCGTTGCGTTGCTCGGCATTGGGATGCGGTGAAGCAAATTGTTGAGCCTTTGATAGCGCCTTATGTGATTGCAACGCCCGAGGCCAAGGCGTCAGAGTTGTTGTGTGTGAAGATAAAACAATTGCGACAAACCATGGTTGTCATTGATGATGCCACGGGCGGGATCTTGCAAACATTGTTGCAACGACCGGATACTGGCCCATGGTTGACCTTTCATGAAAAGCCAGAGCATGTGTTCCGCTTTCATGTGAGTGGTTTGGATGCGTATTGGTCGCAATTACCGAGCCATGGCGTGACCCACGTCACCCTTGCCTATCAGTACAATGGGCAAGAAGGGCGAGAGGAGCATCAAATTCCCTATTTCAGTGCCAATGTCGTGCATTACGCCGCTGAATGGTTAAGCTTCAGGATGCTTCATTGCCTCAATCAATTGCATCAATTCGTAGCATAATTGTTGAGTGCCATTGGCGCTTATCGCTGAAATGGCGAAAACTTTGTCGGTCCATGCCAAGCCGTCCACGATGCGTTGGATGGTGGACGCGCGCTCTTGCTCATCGGGAATCATATCGACTTTATTCAACACCAACCAGCGTGGTTTGGTCAGTAACTCTGGGTTATAAGCCGCCAATTCATTCAAGATGATTTGGGCCGACTCGACAGGATCGCTGTCATCCAGAGGGGCAACGTCGAGCACGTGCAATAACACGCAGGTGCGGGATAAATGCTTAAGAAAACGATGCCCTAATCCTGCGCCTTCGGAGGCGCCTTCAATGAGGCCTGGTATATCGGCCATCACAAAGCTGCGGTCCTGTTCAATGCTGACCACCGCCAAGCTTGGATGCAGCGTGGTAAAGGGATAATCCGCAACTTTGGGGGTCGCGCTTGAGACGGCACGGATCAGGGTGGATTTTCCAGCATTGGGTAAACCCAGCAAGCCTACGTCCGCTAATACCCGTAGTTCTAAGCGTATATGACGTGCTTCACCTAGGGTGCCTTGGCTGGTTTGGCGTGGTGCCCGGTTAATGCTGCTTTTGTACCGCGCATTGCCCAAACCATGAAAACCGCCTTGTGCGACCAACACACGATCGCCTGAGTGGCGAACGTCACCAATCAATTCACCGGAATCCACATCATAAATGAGCGTGCCTTCTGGAACTTGCAGGACGAGATCGTCCCCTTGCCGGCCCGTGCAGTTTGATCCCATACCACATTGGCCATTTTCAGCCTTAAAATGCCGTTTGTAACGAAAATCAACCAGAGTGTTTAAGTCTGAATTCGCCATGATAAAGACGCAGCCACCGTTACCACCGTCCCCACCGTCAGGTCCACCACGCGGAACAAATTTCTCACGTCGGAAACTAAGGCAGCCATGGCCACCATTGCCTGCTTCGATTTTAATGAGTGCTTCATCAACAAATTTCATGGCTTCTTCAACTTTGGTTTAGAGCGTTTGGATGTTTGTGGGATAAACATTGAGGTGCTGTTTTAATGCAGGCAACAAAAGGCAACCCCGGCGTACACGAAGTAGGAGGGGTTGCTTGTCACCAATGCACAGCGTAATAATGCTGGGTATTATGCTTCAACTGCTTCTATCATTTCAACGGGGTCAATTGTAACGTACTGACGTTTTTTAGGACCTTTTACGATGAATTTGACCAAACCAGTCGTCAAAGCAAATAATGTATGGTCACGGCCAAGACCAACGCCTTCACCGGGGTGGAAACGTGTGCCACGCTGACGAACTAAAATTTCACCTGCATTGACAAATTGACCACCATAGCGTTTTACGCCAAGGTATTTTGGATTCGAATCGCGTCCATTGCGCGTACTACCGCCTGCTTTCTTATGAGCCATTGCTATACCCTCTTACTTATTAATCGCAGTGATTTTGATCTGCGTATAATTTTGTCGATGTCCCATTTGTTTCATGTGGTGCTTACGACGTCGGAATTTAATAATTTTAATTTTCTTGTGACGGCCATGTTCGATGACTTCAGCATGAACACTTGCTTTTGCAACAAAAGGTGAGCCACAGGTGACGTTGTCGTCAGTAGATAACATCAAAATTTCAGTAAACTCTACTTTGCTACCTACATCGCCGGTCATCTGTTCTACTTTGAGAACATCACCTTCTTTAACACGGTATTGCTTACCGCCAGTTTTAATTACCGCAAACATTAACTATTCTCCAACTCGAGCAAAGTTGCATATTCTATAAAAGTTCAGCTTCGACTTCAAGTTGTATTTAAAATATTGTATAATCTCTGGCTCATGCTTGGTTTGTTGAGCATGAATTGACCTGGTCGCAAGGTCAATAAACTTTTTATGGAGATTTAACCGATGTCAACGATAGTGTTAGAAGCTGAAACAAGAGCGATGCAGGGGAAAGGTGCGAGCCGCCGCCTACGCCGTCTTGAAAATAAAGTACCTGGTATAGTATACGGTGGTGATAAAGAAGCGCAACCCATTCACTTGCCTCACAATAAAGTTGTGAAAGCCCTTGAAAGCGAAAGCATTTATTCCAGCGTTTTCAATTTGAATGTGAATGGCAAAGTTGAGCATGTCATTCTTAAAGATTTACAACGTCATCCCTACAAGCCCATTATTTTGCACATGGATTTTCAACGTGTTTCTGCAAAAGACATTTTGGTAAAAATGGTGCCTTTGCATTTCATCAACGAAGAAATCTCTCCTGGATTTAAAGCCGGCGGTGTGGTCAATCACACGATGATGCAAGTTGAACTGCGTTGCCAGGCAAAAGACTTGCCCGAGTTCATTGAAGTGGATTTAAGCGGATTAAAATTAGACGATGTGTTGCATTTGTCCGATCTGAAATTGCCAAAAAATGTTCATTTAGCGACTGATCCTAACGTGGGTGATCATGATCATCCAGTGGTTGGTATTCATGTTAGCCGAGCTAGTTTGAGCGATTTAGCGGAAGAAGAAGCAGCTTCTGCGGAAGTGGAAGTGATTAGCGAGCAAAAAGAAAAGCCTGCTGATGAAGCCTCAGAATAATAACAAGTTGGGCTGCGGCCCAACCTTCTTTTTTTCAAGTCGACAATGGCTATAAAATTAATCGTTGGTTTGAGAAACCCAGGATCCAACTACGAACACACCCGCCACAATGCCGGTGGTTGGTTCGTGGATCTGCTATCAAAAACAACCAACGCTGCTTTTAAAGTGGATAAAAAATTACACGGTGAATTGGCCAATTTTGAGCTACAAGCACTGCCGGCTAAATTGTTACTGCCCCTGACTTTTATGAACCAAAGTGGGTTGGCTGTGCGTTGTGTGTGTGATTTTTACCGCATAGAAGCGCACGAAATATTGGTTGTTCATGACGAATTAGACTTGCCGGCCGGGCGCCTTAAATTAAAAACAGGCGGCGGCCATGGCGGTCATAACGGATTACGCGATATCATCAGCCATTTGGGAAGCAATGAGTTTCATCGACTTCGCATTGGCATCGGTCATCCCGGGCATAAAAATTTGGTATTGGATTATGTATTAAATAAACCATCCGTATCAGATAAACAACAGATTTATGATGCTATCGAACGTGCTGTGGCGGTGATGCCAATGGTATTGACCGGCCAATTGGCCGCGGCGATGAGCCAATTACATTAAACGAGGGTACACAATGGGATTTAAATGCGGCATTGTTGGATTGCCAAATGTGGGCAAGTCCACTTTATTCAATGCATTGACCAAAGCGGGAATTGATGCGGCAAACTACCCTTTTTGTACGATTGAACCCAATGTTGGCGTGGTCACCGTGCCTGATCCAAGAATGGATGCTTTGGCTGCGATTGTTGATCCAGAACGTGTGGTACCAGCTGTTATGCAATTTGTAGACATTGCCGGTTTGGTCAAAGGTGCGGCAGCGGGTGAAGGACTTGGCAATCAATTTCTGGCCAACATTCGGGAAACGGACGCCATCGCGCATGTGGTGCGTTGCTTTGAACACACCGATATTATCCATGTGGAAGGGCGTGTGGATCCCATCAATGATATCGAAATCATCAACACCGAATTGGCACTTGCAGACATGGATACGGTCGAAAAAGCGATGCAAAAGGCCAATAAAATCAGTAAAGGCGGCAACAAGGATGCTATTTTTGAAAAGCAAGTGTTAGAAAAAATCAAAGCTCACCTTGATGAAGGCCACCCCGTTCGCACGTTGGGACTGTCCCCTGAAGAAGCCGCGGTCAGTCGTCGTTTATTTTTATTGACTGCAAAGCCTGTGCTTTATATTGCCAATGTGGATGATGATGGTTATGAAAACAACCCGTTACTGGAACGCGTAAAAGAATTGGCACGTGTGGAGCAAGCGCAGGTGGTGGCATTATGCGCCGCAACGGAATCAGAACTCGTTGAATTGGATGACGCATCGCGGCTTGAGTTTATGGCTGATTTAGGTTTAAACGAGCCAGGATTAAACCGTGTTATTCGCGCTGGTTATGATTTATTGGGTTTGCAAACTTATTTCACGGCCGGTGTTAAAGAAGTGCGGGCTTGGACCATCATCAAAGGCGCCACGGCACCACAGGCGGCCGGCGTGATTCACACCGATTTTGAAAAAGGTTTTATTCGAGCAGAAGTGATTGCTTATGATGCATTCATCACGCATGGTGGAGAACAAGGCGCAAAAGAAGCAGGTAAACTGCGCCTTGAAGGCAAAGAATACACTGTTTGTGATGGTGATGTTATGCATTTTCGGTTTAATGTGTAATTTCTCAGGAGAATGTTTGTGAGAAAACAGTTGATTACAGTAGTAAGAAATACCTTTGGGTTGGCGAAAAATGACGCATTGGATAAAATTGAGCCCGCAAAAATTAAATCGGTTACAGGACTTCCGTCCTTATTAACGCTGCTTGCCGATCCGACGGCTACCCAGCATGATCTTGCAACGGCATTGGAAGTGGTTGTTGTGAACACCAAAATGCAACGATCTCCCTCGGCATTCGGCACTCATTTTCTAAAACAAGTTGATTCTTTAATTGATGCCCCCAACTATACCGATCGACCGAATAAAAACCTCAATCCAGACTTCAATGAAGAGTCGAACCTTGATGATATTTCAACGCCAATACGCTCGCCCCGTCAATCATAAGTCATTGCAAGCAACTCCATTTGGAATTTGCATGGCGCCATACACAATTCCGCTGAAAGAGGGTGCCTCCTAGCTAGGGATCCTAAAAATGCGCTATGCTTGCCAATACCTAGAGCGAGATTAAAATCGGATCATATTTCTTTGCTTGCCCCCTTGAATGAGGAAACCAAGGTGATGCTTAGGAACTGGATTTCTAATAAAAGGATTTTTGCGCATGGACCAAAATAATTTTTTTTCCTTCAATGTAAAAAGTCGTTTAAACCAAATTCTAAGTTGCTTGTTTTTATTCCTTTCATTTCAGAGTGGCGCGCACACAATGGCGGATGTTCCAAATGCTCCGCAAAAAACAGTGCTTCGTGTAGGTTTTATCAACCTCCCTCCCTATATTTATTTGGTTCAAGGGAAGCCTGCGGGCATTGCGTATGACATGTGGGAGTTGATTGCGAAGGAAAATAACATTGAATCGACCTATATTTTGCTGAATTCAGACACGGATGACGTGGTCTCAAAAACGAATAGCGGTGAGATCGATGTGGCTTTAAGCGTCGCAATGGACGCAGAGCGAGAAAAAGAAGGAAATTTCAGTTTGCCCTATTTTCGTAGCCATTTTGTGTTGTTGGCAAAAAAAGTACCCATTAATTTCGTTGAGCGACTCATTAGCGTTGCTAAAACCATTCCTGTTTATTTCGTAATGATTTTTATCCTTGCTTATATTTTGTATATTGCAGTGTTTTTTATTTTCGAACGAAAACAACAGCCAGAGCTCAGTCGGTTGGATATGACAGAAGCGTTTGAATTCACCTTATGGCGAAGTTTACTGATGGGTTTGCGTAACCCTCCTTTTTTTCCAATCACGCGATTTGTTAGAACGCTCTCAGTCATATGGACCTTGCTCATCACCACTTTATTATTTTCGCTGTTTGCGGGGGTTACGTCCACACTGATTTATGCGTGGGCCGCGTCCGGTGAAGAATTAACCTCTGTGAATGATTTAAACAACCAAGCCATTGATGTCCAAGGAAGCTCCATCACGCTTGAGGCTGCAAAAAATTTGGGGTTTACGGTTGACACCTTGCATGATGACATCGAAAGTGCAATAAAACGGCTTGATGAAAACAAAGTACCTGCCCTTTTTATGCCCAATGAATTTGCAATCATTTACCTCAAAAATCATCCCCGTTCGGATCTGTATATCTCTAAAATCGTATTGCCCAGTTATTACGTTGGGTTTTTATTGAATGATAAACACGCATTTGAATTGCGCGATGTGAATTACAGCATTTTAAAAATGAATGAAACAGGCGAAAAAATGAGGATCTGTAAAAAATATTTGGGAATAATCGGCGCTGAACTTTGTTATTAATGATCGCGAAATGCTCTGCTTCCTTGCGATAGGGTGTTTAACGCTAAATAAAAGCGCCTGGTTCGAGTGTTATCTCGGATTGCAGGGCGTTCAAAAAATTCATGGTGACGGTACTTGCATCTTTTGTTTTTAAATGAGGATGTAACTGCATAATTTGTGCTATCGCATTTTTAAGCGATGTAGTTTTAGCCAATTCGACCAGTGTATCCAGGGCTTGAATTTCTTGTTGTTTAAGTTCTTTATGCCGATGAGGCCACATCGAATTGATTTTACGCGTCAAAGAACATTTGACGCGATTTAAATCGATCAACTGCCCTGCGGAGAGAGAGCCCATGGGTTCTTCGTCGCAACTTTCAGGGCTGGTGCTGGCCGTCGAAAAAAAGCTAGATTGGGAAAATATCGATTCATATTGTTCTTTATACTGTTTTTTTTCGAAAGCGGAACAGGCATCAAGCCGTATTTTTAATTCTTTGCGAATAACAGGATCCCATATTTGTTGATACAACAACGCCAAATATTTAGCCTTTTTAAATAACCATGGTCGTTTTTGTTCTTCTGTTAACAGAATAGCCAATTTTCCTTCTTGCAACAGCCTGAGCAGGGCAGCTGTCGAGATGGGTTCAAGCTGTGGATACTGTAATCTATATAAACATTGATCAATGTCGGGCCTTTCTTGGGGATTTTTGGATTGCATGGCATACAATAACCCTATGATTTGTGTGCTTACACGTCCCTCCCACAAGGAAAAATCATATTCTTCTTGAACATAGCTTTGGATGAACAATTCCCATTCCGGATGGCGAAACTCCATAGTCAGCTGATCGGAAAAAAGCGCTTCGTCCAAGCTTTTGTATTGCCAGAAAGCATCACGAATTTTTTCCTTGAAAAAGGGATCCTGTATGGATTCGAGAGCCCGTTCCATTCTGTTTTCTACCAGCTCCACAACGTCTAACCCTAGAATGGCGGCCAAGGTCAGACACATGGAATAAATATCACTGGCAACCGTGACTGGATTGTTTTCCAAGTATTCGGGGGGCATGTGTTCAATGGCGTATTTTGCGGTGGCAAGTCCTGTGTATTGAATAGATGTACCAATGGTTTCCGCGCACCCAAAATCGATTAAACGCAGTTTATTGGTGATCGGATTGATTAAAATATTTTTAGGTTTGATATCAAGATGCACAATGCCATTGGCATGAATTTTTTTTAACGCATTGAATAAATAAATAGCCATTTCAAGGCGTTGGATTTTTAGGATATTAGCATGATGCAGCAAATAGCTGCTTAATACATTCCCATTGATGCGTGGCATGGCTAAATACGTGTAATGATCGAAGGTGAAATGCTCAGTGGTTGTTATCGCACAGGCTTTTTGCAACATCATGCCTTCTTTTTGCAGCACATCATGCTGGTGCGAGGGCATTTTTTTTATAACCATTTCGGTGTTTGCGCTTAATCCTTTGTTATCAACAGAATAATGCGTCGCCTGATGCACACTGCTCCAACCTCCAGTGCCAATGGGGGCCACTGACATTTTGTAAAAGCCATTTGCTGTGCGCAAAATGGCAGGATCCATGACCTGTAGTTTTTGATTGAAGTCAATGTCCAATTCAATGCCATCCACCACGGCATTGATGTAATTGTAGCGATCAAACAATGTCTCGTAGAGAGCCATAAGCAACGTGTGGTGTTTATGCAATGCTTGCGCTAAATTTTGGTATTCGGCGTTGGTGGACGCCGTGCGCAACAAATCCAGGATCGCGTCAATTTCCACATTGGGAACAATGTTCATCAAGGCTTGATTAAAACTGGCGATAAAATTTTCTTTGTGTTTCAAACACTCATAGACAATCACTTTATTACGGCTGACGGCTTCACCAAACGACTGATCACCTGTTGCTCCCATCAACACGCCAGACAAGGCTGTGCAAGCAATCATGGAGGAATGCGACATATTGCTGGTGTAAATCCCTTGGTATATTTTTCCGCTTTTTCCTGAGTTGTAAAGCACCATCTCTTCTTGAGTGTCAGCGTTCAAAAAGGTGATTTTTTCAAAACCGTCGGCGATCAGGTTGTCATAGAGGGCTAGTAATGCATTTAATTTATGATCTTTGCGCTTGCCCACCATGATAACGGCTTGATTTTTTTCTTGATGCTGTACAAACGCTTGGTGTAGGTTTAAAAAATGATAGACGGCGTGGTTGCCGGTTAAGTTTTCGTAATGTGTGGAGTAGCTATCGTGGCTGTATTGAAAATACAAATCGGTTTGTTGAAGGTATTCAGGGATCGTATGATCGTCACCCAATGCTTTGTTTTTTAATGCTTGTTTAATTTTATCGTCCAATTGGGCTATGGACTCATTTTTCGGCTTCGGTGTGATTAATTCATCGCTCAATAAAATACCGTGCTCTCCGGCATTGAAGCCTGACAACACCATGTTGCTGTAGGTAATGTGCTTTAACATTTGTTGACGGTAATTGCGATGCAACTCCAAGATGGCGGTATGATCACTACCATTTAAATAACCGTATTCCGGCAACATGGTTAATGGAATAGGATCGGGTGCTGTTGCTAGAGCGTCGTCTATCGCGTCAATCAACTCACTTTTAAAAACAGGCCCTTCAAGAAGTGTACCGATCTCAATTTCCTGTTTTTCGACCAACATTTTTAATTCAGCAGGGGTTAACACGCCAATGCGAAATTCATCATCACCTTTTAGGGTTTGAATTTTCTGTTTGCCACTGGGTTGCGTCACAATGTAGACAGAAGGCGCATTGTTGTTTTCGCTTTCTGCAAAGTAATGTTTTTGTAATTGCGCTGCTAATTTTAAAGCGAATAAAAAATCGCCATAGCCCCCGAAGCCATCGCTCACTGCGATTAAAATAGTTTTACTCATACGTGTATAAACGACGTTAGAACATGACCGATAAACATGATGTTTGTACTCTCGAATCTGATGCACAAGCATGTGATCGCTTTCATTGCGATACCCATGTTTTATGATCCAAGAAGCGGTGCACCGAAGTGTGCACGGTTCTGTGGGATCATAAGATGCATCATCTTATAAACCAACACATATCAATTCATCCGTGTACGCGATGGGCAATCTATCTTTTATCAACCAGCAGAACAGTAGAGGGGTTGCCGGGGTATATAACCTAATTGGTCGCATTGTACCATGAAAG
>CAZGKX010000027.1:24100-30723 GCA_964525945.1 uncultured Legionellaceae bacterium | reverse complement strand
TGCGTCTTTGAGCGAGGGAATGGCGTTGTCGACGGCAACGGAAAACTCACACAGCACCTTAATAATACGGTGTTCATCACTTACCAGGCGAACCTCATGCTCAAGGAAGCCCTGGAGTACGTCAATTACGCCTTCGCTGTAGGCGGCCACCCTGCTGAATCGCTGAAGAACTTCACGGACACCATCAACGCCCGCGGCGCCACACGCCTCAAGCTCGAACCGGGTGAGGGCATCATGTGGCACCGAGGCCAAAAAGCAGTGCGTTTGGTGCTAGGCTCGACGCGCTTTCAGCACCGTCGTCACCGACGCAAATATGCCGAGGGTGCCGTTCCGCCGGAAGAGATGTTCCATTTCCGCGGTCCCGATGGCAAACTCGACCTTATCGCTCAGAACCTGGCTGTGTTCACCCAAATGGCGCAGGGCATCGACGACGCAACCTGGCAGCACCACCTTAAGCGCCACGAATATTCGAATTGGTTCCGTGAAGTGATCAAAGATCCGGAGTTGGCCGACGAGATCAAGCCTATCGAGAACAAGCGCAAGATGCCCACAGAAAAGTCAAAGCGTCTCATCTTCGAGGCTATTCTGCGCCGTTACAGCATCAGCGTCCCAGAGCAAACAAACGATAAAAATGGCCATTAGGCTTTTCTTTTTTGAGCAATGATGAGGATCAACACGCCTGAAAGTGTCAACCCAGCAGCAAATTGCAATAAATATGCTGGTGCAATGATCACGCCTTTGACGTCAATCATAAATGACGAAACCAAAGGTGACAACCCGCCAAAAATTGCCATACCCAAATTGTAACAAAGTGCTATTCCCGAGTAACGGACATCGGTTGGAAAAATATGGGCTAAAAATAGCACTGAGCTAATGATCACACAACCGGTAAAAATGGATAAAAATCCAAACGATAGGAAAGCATATGGCTGTGCCATCTGTTGAAAACACCAAGGGCTGCACAATAAAAAAACCAAGGCACTGGCAATTAATAATCGACAGTATCCGTACTTGTCCGCTACCCATCCAAAAAAGACAATACTCAGAGAAACAATTAAGGCATTCATTAACGTGATATGGGTTATTTGTTCTGTCTTAAAATGAGGGAAAAAAAGCAAGTAGGTATTCATGTAAAGCAAAATAACACTGATCGCCAATGAAGTTAAGGCAAACGTCATGAATCCGATTAGAACGAATATTGAAGATTTTTTTAACAGTGTAAACAATGGAATGGGTTGAACATGTTGTTGAATTGCCAAAAAATCCGGTGTTTCTGACAAGCGTTTTCGCAGAAAATAGGCCAAGATAGCCAAGCTACTGCCTAAAAAAAATGCAATCCGCCATCCCCATATCATCAGCATATCTGGTTCAAACACGTGGACCAATAACGCATGCACACCATCGGCTAACACAATGCCTGTGTTAACGCAGAAAAAAAGAATCCCACAAGCCAACCCAGGCCGTTGAGGGCAATGCTCTTTTAAAAAAGTAATCGCTCCAGGTAATTCACCACCGAGAGAAAGTCCCTGAATAATACGCAACACGGTAAAAATAAGGGTAGCAGCCAAGCCAATGGATTGATACGATGGCAGTAGCCCCATGCCAAGCGTGCTAAGCGCCATGATGGATATCGACAATGAAAATGCCTTTTTTCGGCCAAATTTATCGCCCAAATGGCTAAAAATGAGCCCGCCAATGGGGCGCGCTAAATAACCAATGGCGAATAATGACAATGAAAAAAACAATTGAGCAACCGTGTTATTGGCATCAGAAAAGCTAAAGTTTTTACCAATGTATTGGGCAAAGACGATGAATATAACGAAATCATAATATTCAAGACCGCCCCCTAAACTGGAAAGCAATATTGTTTTCCATTGTGCTTTTGATAATTTATTCATGGTCCGAAATATTCTTAATCAATGGGATAAATGTCGAAACACCAGCTATAGTCATCAGTACCCAACCAACTGCGCTATAGCTTTTGTGTTATGGTAATCCCCACAAACACTATCAGCAGTCATGTTCCAGTTGAACATGCCTGCCAACCCAATATAGGGTGGATAATTCGGTGTGCACGAGACTTGCGTATCGATTCCATTTGCAATTTGTTCCGACGGATAACCAATACCGATAAGCGCCTTAAAAAAATCTTCCCCGAAATATGGATCACCATTGTAATAACTTTGAATGTTAATCAAATTAAAACAGTTGGCATTTTGGGTATTCACTTGAGTCATTGCTACCCCACCCTTTTGATTATTTCCTGCCGGTGTTATCGTTAAATAATAAGGTTTGCCATCTTGCAACGACGCAGCATTCAAAGCGTTTCTCAAATTCGCAATGACTCCATCAAAATTAGTTTGTGAAATAGTGCCACTTTCGTCGCCTATACCCTCATCATCAATATCAATGCCATCCAATTGATTGCTTCGAATAAACTGCACAACGCTAGGCACAAAAACATTGGCGTAGTTCACATAATCTTCGTTAATATAAGTCCAATCATTTTTGCCCCATCCTAATGATATCAATATTTTTACATTGGGATTGGCCGCGCGTGCCGATATGGACAACAACGATAAACGCTGCGGTTCCGAAGGTTGTCCTTTTTCATAGCTAAAAATAGCCCCTTTTCCTTGTGGGTATGCATGAGCAAAAGCTACAAAGAGAGCGCTGACATCAGCAAAAGGCGGAATCGGCGCTGTGTTTGGAGATAGCCACTGACCAACGCCGGCGTTGTAGATAGGATAATACGTTCCCGCAAAAGGGGTTGGAAAGGTGTCATCAGGGAGTGTTTTCGTCGCCAACACGTTGACACGATTGGCCAAAACAGGGACGGAGCAGATGGTCTGGTTATAGCCGCAAACACGCGGCATAAGCGTGGTCTGGGCGTTTTGATGAAGCCCTTGGATAGAAACCACAAACGAACAAGTAGCCCCAGCGGCCAGCGTTATTCCCCGGCACTTATTGCTGCTGGTAAATAGTTTTAAAGGATGAATCATCTCGCCAAAACCAGGCTCGATGGTGATATTTTTTAGTGTTTTGGTGGTATTATTTTTAGCCGTATAGGCTAAATAAGTATACCCCTTTGACGAAAGAACAATTGGACTTGTGCTGCTGGGAATAACGTCTATTATTGAAGCCGCTTGCACCCATGAGGCTAAAAATAGAGACAATGGGCAACATATTGCGAATAGAAACATAACGTTTTTTTTCATTGTAAATTCCACCCGTATTAATAAAAGGACACATCAAGAGCCAAGACAATACCCTGAGTATACAGGTTATTCATTTGCAACCGATCATTGGACGTTTGTGCTGAAAAAGGACCGAGCTGCCCGTCACCCAGATTAAAATAGCGATAACCTATGGAGCCTTTGTATTGCATTTTATGAATGGCATCCTCCCAAAGCTGATGCTGTAGCCCTACCCCAAGCTCATATGCAAATCCTTGGTGGGTGTGATTACTAAATCCTGATGATGCAGGCGCTGCGCTGAGGGATGGATCCGAGGGCACTTCCTTATAACCCGATAATCGGTTCCAACCTGAGCCAATTCCAATTAAAACAAAAGGTTGCCAGTCATATTGGCTGTAAAAAAACCGAGACTCTAGCAATACGGTCGAGCTTTTTACATGAAATGTGTAATTGAGGGTGTCATAGCTGCCGGCGTTAATAAATGGGTATTCTGTACCATGAACATCACCTAAATTGATAAAATACCCTGCCACCCCCAATGAAAACTGGTAGGACTGAAGCCATTTTTTTTCGAAAACATGGGCAATTCCTATGCCCCCAAAATCTTGCCCATTCATAGTCTGTTTGGTTCGGTATTTATTTGTAACGTTGCTAGAAATTCGAACCAATGATTCATTGCTCAGCTTTGAAAAATTAGGACCGCCTGAAATAAAAAGATTTAATGTGTTAGCGTGACCCATCACAGAAAAGACAAAAAAAATAATTCCACAAATAATCCTATCCATCTATATTCATCCCTGTTGTTTGGTTTTATCAAAATCGCCAAAATAATTTAAATGTTATGCAATACGATTTTAGTAAATAATACCGGAAACTGACCTCTGGTATAAAGAAAAAAGGGCATGACGCACGCAAAAACAGTAATGCCATTGTTTTCAAGCCAAATGGAAGCCAATCCTATACCTTCCTCTCCGCGTACAATCCCCCACCCAAAACCAGGTAGAGCTGGATAGTATCCTGATACCTTTGAGCTTTGGCATTCACGTAACCAATGCGTGATTGAGCAAACAATCGTTCCGCATAAAGAATATCTAAAACACCGACGTTGCCTGCGTTATAACTCAGCTGGGCTAATTTAAGCGATTCTTTCGCTGTTAAAAATGCTCTTTTTTGTAAAATTACTTCTTGCGTGTCATGTTTTAGAGCATTAAGTACCACACTGACTTGGCGAAATGCATCTAAAACAACTTGCTGATATTTTGCCCGCGTAGCTTCATAGGCATGTATAGAGGCATGCCGCTCTGCAACAAGCGTTCCTCCCATGAAAACAGGGGTTGCTAACCCTCCAAGGAGACTCCATGCGTTAGGCGAAATATTAGTAAATGTGGGAGGAAGTACTCCTTCATTAAAAATAGATGCGGATAAAGTGATGCTTGGATATAGCCGCGCTGTAGCAATCCCTATATCAGCACTTGCTGCGTGTAACATCGCTTCGGCTGCAAGAATGTCTGGCCGTTTATGAAGAAGCTCAGAAGGAACATTGAGCGGCAACTCTTTGGGTAAGGTAAACTCTTTTAATTGAAATAAAAAGGGTTTGCACGCTGCCGGAGGCTTCCCAATCAATACACACAACATATCCTGCACGACCTTGCGTTGTTGATAAAGTGGAGGGAGCAGTGTTTCATCGTTGGTTAGCTGACTTTGAGCGCTTAAAACCGCTGTTCGTGTAGACGACCCCAAGTGATAGGCTTTTTGTACATATTCCAAATTTGTACGATCCTCATGAATAATGTCTTTGGTAGCAGCTATTTGCTCATTTATCGCTGCAATGGTGAGCGATGTTGTGGCAATATTACCGGTTAATGTTAAATATTCAGCATCCAATTCATAGTGTTGATACAGAGCCAATGCTTTTTGTTTTTCAATGGTCCGACGTGTTCCACCAAAAACGTCGAGTATATAATTAGCGCTGGGTCCTATTTCATAATAGGAGAAAGGAGGTATAGCAAAATTCAGTGGTCCGAACAATGCGGGCCCATATTGTTGCCGACCAATAGCTGAATTAAAAGAGATTTGCGGGAACAATTGACCTGTTATTGCGCGCACCTTATCTCTCGCTTGGGCGAGAGTTTTCTGCATAGCGCACAGTGAATAATTGTGCTTGATTCCATCAAGCATAAGCTGATTCAAGAGAGGAGAGTAAAATCCTTTCCACCAAGCTAGTGGAATGTTTTTCCCTACTTTAAGGGACTGGCTCCCAATAAGGGTGATAGGTTTAGGTGTATAAGTTTTACTAATCACAGGTGTTGGCCTAATAAAATTCGGACCCACAGCACAGGACAGTAAGGACATTGTTCCGATCAGTAAAAATAGGGGTTTCAAATACGATTTCATGCTGTTATTCCAACACTATTTGAGCATCAGCGGAAGCTGAGGGTTTACTTACGAATAACAACAACGGCATAATTCCTAGCGTAAGTAGCATCATAAACTTAAAGTCATTAATATAGGCAATCATAGTGGCTTGGGCCGTCACTATATTGTTAAGGGATAAGAGCCCTTCCTGGGTTGTTATATCAATATGATTTGCAATGTAGGCAGAATTTGCGGTTATGTTGTAAGGTATAAGATGAGTTGCAAGCTCTCCATGGATAATTTGTGTGTTTCGTGTTAAAAGACTAGTAACCATCGAGATCCCAATACTACTCCCCAAATTGCGCATTAGATTAAACAATGCTGTGCCCTCATTACGTAAGGTGCTTGATAAGGTTGAAAATGCAATAGTACTAAGAGCAACATAGGCAAGTCCTATGCCAAATCCTTGAACCACCCCAACCCATATAATTGCCCACGAATCCGAGTACAAAGAATAATGTGTCATTTCCCAAAGTGAGAAAGCCGTTGTTAGTAATCCTGCGCTTACAATATATCGACTATCCACATATTTAACGATTTGCCCTACAAACACCATGGCTAGCATCGTGCCTGCTCCACGGGGTGCTGTGACCAAACCTGCGGTTATCACCGGATAATTCAGTTGATTTTGCAACATGGGGGGGATAAGAGCGAGCGTTGCAAACAGTACAATACCGATTGCAAATATCAACCCATTTCCAGCTAAAAAATTACGATCTTTGAACAATTGCGGATTTATAAACGGCGTTTTATAGCTCATGGTGTGGATAATAAAAAGATAGAAAGCCAGTGCCGCAATAATTGCTTCCGTAATAATTTCTATGGAGCCAAACCAATTTTTCAATTCTCCCCTATCCAGGAGGACTTGAAGCGCACCGACCGACACACTGAGCGTGATAAATCCAAACATATCAAATTTACTGCAGCGTTTTTCTGTTTCACGCAAGAAAAAATACAAGCCTGAAAAGGCTAGTATTCCAATGGGGACATTGATATAAAAAACCCAGCGCC
>CAZGKX010000027.1:5913-24090 GCA_964525945.1 uncultured Legionellaceae bacterium | reverse complement strand
CCATGGTAACTCCCACTCCCCAGAGAGCCATTGCTTTTGCATGGTTCTCTTTAGGGTTGATATCGAACAATATGGCTTGGGATAAAGGGACCAAAGCAGCACCAAAAATGCCTTGCATTAACCTGAAAATGACCATCTCAGGTAAGTTAGCCGCAAGGCCACATAAAATTGAAGCAAAGGTAAAACCCGCAATGGAGACTAAAAACACCACTTTACGACCGTAAAAGCTGGCCAACCAACCTGCGAGTGGAATGGCCATCGCTGCTGCCACAATATAAGAGGTTAACACCCATGACATTTGATCTTGGGTTGCTGCCAAAGAGCCTTGCATATGTGGCAAAGCTACATTTGCTATCGTTGAATCCAAGGCTTGCATGATGGTAGCTAGCATTACCGAAATCGTTATGACTTTATGCAATAACTTGTCTTGAGGTACCGAGGATGTCATTTTTAATCCGCTCTAAATGCACGTGAGTGCCCGGTATCAATAGTGACTGAAGCGCTTGAGCCTGCTTGTAATAAAGAAACATCGTGCGGATCACTGATGGTTATTCTTATGGGAATTCTCTGTACTATTTTAACCCAGTTCCCCGTGGCATTTTCTGGTGGCAACAGTGAAAAGGCTGAGCCTGTTCCTGGACTTGTACTCGCAATATAGCCGGTTATTTTTTTGTTTGAATCGGTATCTATCTTTATTTTTGCTTGTTGTCCAGTTCGTAAATAGGTCATTTGAGTTTCTTTAAAATTAGCTTCAATCCAAACATTTTTGTCAGAGATAAGTGCAAATACAGGAGCACCTGCGTTGATGTAATCCCCAGGTTGTAATTGCTCTACTTTAGTTACCACTCCATCAATAGGTGCTTTGATAAGGGTATAAGATAGCTTAAGATTGGCCTTATCCAATTGAGCTTTTGCCTCCTGTACGAGAGGATGCTTATCAGCAGAAATATTGATGTTGTTTCCCAAACCAGCCAAAGCGTTAGCTAGTTGCTGTTGTGCAGCGGCATACTGCTGCTGGGCAACATTATTGTTATTTAGCGCTTGGCTGAGTTGCATTTGTGATGAAATACCAGAGGCTGCCAATTTTTTTTGTCGCTCTAGTTCATCTTTTTGGTACAACCAAGTGCCTTTTGCAGCCTGAACATTAGCCACTTGCCGTTGATAAGTCGCTTTGAGTGCTAGGAATTGCAATTTAGCGCCGGCTAACCTAGCTTCTGCATTTTCTACTGCAATTTTATAAGGCCGATCATCAAGGCTAAATAACCGATCGCCTGTTTTTACTTTTTGATTGTCATGAACATACACAACCATAACTTGCCCTGGGACATTTGAGCTAATCGCTGCCTTAGCTGCTTGGACATAAGCATCGTCTGTACTTACATACCTTCCACCAAACACATAAAATAAAATAAGGATAATGGCTACAACTGCTGGCCCACCCCATAAGAGACGATTGCGATAATGCTTAACCCAAGTGGTTAACATTCATCTGTCCTTTTTATTTTGTGCATCTTGAGCATTTTTTATGATTTGTTCCATGGTGGAGATACATATTTTTAACGCTGATGGTTCAATGGTTGATAATATTTCATGTGATAATTGGTCAGCTGTCTTTCGAATTTGATTAATAATCGATATTGCTTTTTCAGTAAGGCCAATAAGTCTTACTCGCCTATCACCTTCTTTTTCGATGCGTACCACCCATCCCTCGCGTGCAAGCCGATCGATCAAGCCAACAATAGTGGCTTTTTCAAGACATAATTTTTGAGCAAGATCGGTTTGTGTTAATGGCGTATCGGCACTTGCGAGATGAAGTAATGCTCGCCATTTTGCTTGACTAAGCCCTAGGGGCTTTAACCGCTGATCCAGTGCAATACGCCATGTTGTTGCTGTTTCATGCAGTAACATCGGAAAAATTTTCATCATAAAAATAATTAACTTGTTAATGGTTAGTATGCTAACATATCTTTTTTGTTAACTCTATACATTATGTTCTCAGACAGCATGGTGCCGAGCTCCGCGCCCAACTTATGCCTCATTAAATCAAGAGCTCCATTCGTAATAACTCAGTAATAGACAAAACATCCGGCTATTTTAGTCTTCAAAAAATAAGACCTCGCCAGAAGAAACATCATACAAACCACCAATAATTTTAATGATTCGTTGCTCGTTTAGCTCCTTTATAATTCTACTTTTATTTAAAATACTTTGAATATCGTAAGTTTTGAATAAACCGTTCATTTCCTTTATGCAATATCAATTGCTTGGTCTGGGGTGATATTATGTTGATCTTTTTTACCAATCGTTTTCATCAATACTCCACTAATAGTTTCATTATTTGTTTTTTTTAATTTCAATGACGTTATTCTCAATGGTCTTACAAATCTCATTGAGAGGCAGATGGCTCAAATTGTCAACTGAGAAAGGTAGATAGGGATTCTTGTGTAAAATTCAAGTCTTTTCCTAAAAATTGAATAAAATTTGAGAGACAGGACTGTAACTGTTTTTTTCAAACAAAAGAGCAGCAAATAACAACGCTAAAAAGACTCTGCTATTTTTTATATTCTAACGCATGCCTAGCTTCAGCTTCCACTCAGAGGCATTAAGCTCTTCGGTTTGATAGGGTTGAAGTAGCCTCTGAACATGGATGTGTGTGTTCATAATCAGGTTCACTGTTGATGAGCGCATGTATAAAATTTTTAAAACGATGATTTTTAAAGAAAGTGGTAGTTTTCTTTTCAGCGTGCTCAACCACGTGTCTTTTGTGTTGATTCAATTTGTCTCGCGTTAGACGAAAACAATCGGCGTACGTTTTTTCTGGATAGATTGTAATGTTATTTTTTAATAGAGTTAAAAATTCGTGTTTATGTTTTTTTCGGGGATCAAAAGGTAGGTTATGGCTATCATCGTAACGCTCCAACAAACTTTCAAATTGCGTCAATAAATCGTCTGATAAAGGAGGCCGGGAGACGCGATATACGCATCGTGCAAGGTATTCGTTGAGGGTTTTAACATGCGGTTCTTTGGAAGAAGCGGACTTGTCAGCAAAGTCAGATTGTAACGCGGTGAGAAAAAAGCGTTCCTGAATACTCGGTTCTTCTAAAATAGTGGACAACATCTGCCTAAAAGCGGCAAAATCTTTATTAAACGTAAGTTTTGAAACGATGAGATTATCCAATAATCCATTGCATTCGGCCCTTTTCCGCAGCCCTATATCCAGCGGCTCCGCTATTGTCTCTGCAGGCGAAATTTCTTCGCGAGGGGTTATGTCTTCTAAAGATTCGGCTCGACCCAGTGGGGTTCTGTCGCCAAAATTAGCAACATCAGAAAACATCGCAATTATATTTTCCGGTTGTTGATTTGTCTTTAATTGCGCAATAAACGCATGAAGACGCTCAACGATAGAATGAACTTCCCGAGAGTCGTTTTTTTGTTGAATTGAAATGGTCACTTGATTAAGATAAGAACTTAGTTGAACGGCAGAGCAATTTTTAAACCAATTTTCCCATACGGCCATGCAATTTGGGTTAAAAAGGTCGATGCTATGGATAAAAGCCTGCAAGTCTCTAGGTAAGCCACCGAATACAAAAACATTTACGTCATGAGACGATTCTCGCGGCAGTTCAATCGCAAGTGGTCTATTTGCAAAAATAATATTAATTTTACTCAATTCAACATTGACCATGCTCAGTACAGCATCGATGTGTTCCAATTGATGCCGATAGTACCTACGCCCTGGACAGCCAGGGCGGACAAAGTTTGCTGGCATATTTTGAATGAGATTATTAAAAAAACAGCGCGAATGGCTTTTGATAAATTCTTTTTGTTGAGGACTTATACAAGACAGCTCAAGCAGCTCACCGACGAAGTTGATGAGTCGTTGAATGGCCTTTTTTTGCACGTGTTCTGGATCAACATGTATTTGAGCAATACGATCGATGATAAAGAACAATCGTTCAACTTCAGCAGGATCCGGATTAGCCTGAATTGCAAAACGAACCTCTTGTGTGATGAATTTTGGCCGTAATGGATGGATGCTCCCGCCAAAATTAATGACGATGTCCAAGGCTTCGGCATTATAATTGGTCTGGAGACGCATAGTTTGTTGGTTTTTTGCAGATAGCATAAGAGCCCTAATTGAACGGTATGAAAAAAATCATGCAATAACACTTTACGAATTGCAAGCTTTATCCTTCAATCCAGAGTATATGTATTTAAGCACATATTATTCATAGGAATCATGACACCGCGGCGCTTGCAGAATGGATTCAAATCATTAAATAATGCTCCTCACCTAAGACAAATCAAATTTTGAAAGGATACCTACCAATGGTCATTTCCGAGGATAAAGATGCATTAAAGTACGAAGAAATCTGTTCATTAACAGCAAGCTTAGACTGGGGTCAAAAATATTTTCCTTCGGAAACATCTTTTCGATACACCCTCAATGCATCCAGACATGTCATGTATATCCGTTATAATGAGAAATTAATTGCTTTCGCACGCATGGTGGAAGACGGGATGCATTGTATGTTTTATGATGTGGCTGTTCATCCCGAACACCAAGGTAAAAAATTAGGCATGCAATTGATGGAAGCCCTGATTGACAAGGTAAAAGATAAAAATTATGTCTGCATTGGTTTGTTTTGTGAGGATGAAAATCCAACCGTATCCACATTTTATAAAAAACTCGGCTTTGAGTTTGCTACAGCCATGGAGCTAAGAACATATATGCGCACAGAATGGGAATAAAACCCTGAATACACATTGATTATTTTTATTTAAACAGCCGATATATTTATCCATCCATTTACAAAATGGTAATTTTTTAAAAAAAGGTAGACAACCGCTATGGATGTGTGAATAACTTTTCTCAAGGTCCATTTGTTCAAATTGTATCAGAACTCACCAAAAATCATAACCATATGAAAAATAACATATTTATTTTAATTGACTGAACATTGGACAATAAATTTTATCCACAAAATCTGTGGATAATCTTGTGCATAGATTGTTAAAACCATTTAAAATAGAGCAAAATAGCCATTGCCCGAGAACTTACCAATCGTTATGACGCTTCACTTTGAAGACCAACTGTGCGGTCTCTAGCACGTAAACGTTTTATTTGTTATGTTTATGTGTCATGGCTATCGTATGGAGACTGATTGATGAAAAAAACAACCTGTTCGTTGACGTTGCTGTTATGCCTTGGGGCTGGCTCCGCTGCGTGGGCAGCCGATTTTAGTGGCACCTACCAATGCGATGTTCAAGATCACAGCGACGGTCATTTTGCTGCAACACTGGTCTTAAAGTTAAATAAAGAAGCGAGCAAAATCAATAAGGGTTATGCCAGTTATGACATTGATTTTAAAGTGACAGGAATGCCTTATGCATACACCGGCATGGCTGCTGCAAGAGGCAATGATCTCGCCCTCTATTTCGAGAGCGTGGGCGAGCATAAAAATCCTGACGATAGAGGAGTGGGCATTGCATCCATCATCCTCGATCAAGATAAATCAGGAAACGATAAACTCAGTGTACATAAATTTTATTATGAAAAAGCCTACAAAGGTAAAAGTAATTTTGGTTTTGAAACATGCATTAAATAGACCAGTAATCAAACAACAAACCATTTTTGCCAAAAATAGGATCGCTCGGCGGTAACCCAACTTTTTTAATATTTTCATCCACCTGTGGGTGATCCTCCGCTTTCCCATAATGCATATCACACCCCACTGCCAAGGGGTATGCGCCAATGCATTTAAAGTCAGGACTGGCCTGCAAACTTTTGTGGGCGACTCCAGCTGGTAATATCATAACATCACCCTGATTGACCATATAACTCTGGCCCTGCTCTCCACCTATTTGCACCTCACAACAACCTGCGATAATCACCAAAGTTTCGTGGGTATTGCTATGGTAATGATGAAAATCATAAATACCATCCACCCAAGATTCAGACCATCTGTTGGATTTTAAAAAAGCCTGAATCACTTCATTTTTTATCGTGTTGAACGCACAAAGCTGTTTATAAATGAGTAATGGATATTTAGCGTTATTTGGATAAAAACCGTTCGGCGAAATGATGCGATGAACCACTTCCTGTGGTGGGGTTGGTTTGAGCATTTTAACTCCGTTTTATCACCAGCATTCATCGAGAAAATGCGGCAATCAGTTTCTTAAGCTGTACATTGTGCGTGGCTCCTCATGATAGGGAGAACCAAGCACGTAATCTCTATTCACGGCGGCAAGAATGATATTAATAGCATCTTTTTCATTGATATTAGCAGAAATATCTAACCAATATCTAATGGAGGTTATTTCTGGACTGGTGTCTGGGTTTTCGCAAAACTCAACAAGTTCCGTATAGGCATAATAATCTCTCTTAAAAAGATGCGCTAATGCTTTCAATGTGGGCTCAATGGCGAAGGATGAAACAGTGGCTTTATTCTTTAGCACCACTCTATGATTATCAAAAAATTGACTACGTTGCATATGTAAATCTCGAAAGTTGCGTGCTTATTATTTTATCACAAAACATACATTGAGCGCACTACGAAAATATTTATATCATTACGTGAGCGTTCTACCTCCAATTGTCGGACAGGAATAACTGGGCCATTTAACATATACTTATCTTAAGACTGCGGTGGATGATGAATTCAATAAAACTAAATGTTCAAAAAAATCGATTGTTTGAATCCATTGATAAAATTTGCTACACATGCATTCAAGCAAAGGAACTTTCCGAACTGCCTCAACTTTTAAATGAATCCGCACTTCAACGATGCAAACGATCGGTGGATGATTATATTGACAAGTTGGAGCATGCGCTGAAAAATTGTTGTTTCAAATCGTTAAAACAAGAGAAAATAAATGCCATGATTGCGTTTAGGAGCACGCTCGATCATCTGCCAACCCGCAACCCCATTGAAATTATAGCGATCATCGAATCAACCTTCCCAAACGTGAGGCAAGGCAACCCCAGTCGCGCAGATCACTTACTAAACGATATAATTAGAGATATAACCCCAGCTGTAATACCAGCGTCCACCTATGATTGATACTGTATTTTTAGGCATTGGATTAATTTTCATAAGTCTGTCATTGCGAGTTCATCATAACGACAACTTACGCACACCAACCTGCCAAACTAAACGGAAATGGAACCTTTTCCATGGCAATTTTTAAATTTACGTGGACTGCCGCACGGGCATTTGCTACTGCGGGATACAATTTGTTCTATAAAACTTGATTCCATATGGCTGCCCCCCACATATAACCATTGGCCCTGTTCACAAATAAATTCGCTCTTTTCATGGATGGACTTAAGTTTGGTCCCCTCTACAAAAACGGCCTCAAATTCCACAAAACCTCGGTTTGGGACTTCCTGCTCTACCTGCAACACATGGAGTTTGATCCAGTCAATGCGTTTAGCCCAGCGCCGCGCCTCTTCTTCGTGAAAACCAACCATTGCCTTGCCTCGCATTGTTTTTTTTATATAATCAATGTTGGCCAAGGTATAAGCCGTATAGCGGGATCGCATCAGTGCTTCCGGTGTACTGGGTAACGCTTTTCCTTCGATATAAAGCTTGCAACATTGCGTTTCGTCTCGCCCTGCACCACATGGACAGCTCTTCATTCAAACACCTCATCGATTAAAGAAGCAACCAATGTTGTTGTATTCCAAGGTAATGATTGTAACAATGAGCTACCATTGGGCAATTCTTGCAGGTTTATATTCAGCGTGCCAATCGTTTTTATTGCATTATAATAATGCTGGACGTGATGGTATAGAACAAGAGCGCAGCTTGTCAACCGGGGATGCGCTCTTATTCCATCCCCCAACGATCAATGCTTAACGTTAGAATGGACGTGTTTCATTTTGAAGACATGCATTTTCAAACCAATATCCTCTAGTTCTTTCTGGGAAAGAATTTTTTGAACTTCTGGGAATAAATCATGTTCTTCTTCATGTGCATGGTGCTCCACGTCCTCACTGAATTTTAAAAAATGTTCTTTCCATGCCGTTTCAGTTTTTAAAGTGTTCAACTTGTGAATTGCTTTTTCGGCACCCTTCTCTTCGGTGACCAAATGCTTGATGGTTTGGGGGAGTTTGTCTTTAAAATGGGGGTACCAAATTTGGTGCTCCATGTCCTCATGACGGAGCAGCTCCTGAGAGACCCGCTCAAATTGCTTTTTTTGGGTTTCATAGTGGTGTTTTTCATCCGCTATGTCGAGTAACATTTTTCGTACCTTGTTGTGCTCCTTGATTAAAAATTCGATGGCATTCATTGCAATCTCCTTAGTTTAATAGCATCTCCCGCCAATAAAGCGGGAGATTAAAACCATGCCAACCGGTCAAATTATTCTTCTCGTCGACAACTCATGCCGCAGCATGCTCCAATGCAGGTTGACACAGCGCCAATAAAAAATAAAACAAATATTGTAAATGCGGTCCAAGCTAAATCACTTGCAGACACGGCCACTTTTACAACGTTTTTACCGTTATCCGTTGCAGTGGTTTTGATCACAGCGGGGGTAGTTTGACTGTTATCATCCATCACAACAGTGGGCGAGGTGATTGCATGGGAGTAATTGACAACATAAGAACTGACATGCGTGCCTATCACTGCGCTGAGCAATAACGCCAAACTCCAGGTGGTAAAGCCATAAATAATGCCTAAGTTCCTCAGAGGGCAATAAAAACGCCCCAGATAACCCGCGGCATATCCTGACACCAACATGGAGGCAATGATACCTATCACCAATCCAATGAATCCACCAATGCTTAAAGCCATTGCCCCATCACTTCCAGCCGTAAAAACACTTAAGCCGATAGCAATGGTGAATAAATTCACTAAAAAAATTAATCCAATCCCTACGAATGCACCAACAAAAATAGCCGTCCAACTGATGCGTTTATAAGCATAGGGGCCACAAACCTGAGGCGAACTCGATGTTTCGATTTCTGTGATCATCATAATATCCTTATTAAAGTGATTAAAAAATGTGGGCCAACAACCAAATGAGTAACAATATACTTATAGGCAAACCCAGTAACCAGCCAAGAATATATCCCATTTTATTTTCCCTGTTAGACACTCTTTTTAATTATAGTCGATTTTATGATTAAAAAAAGCACAAAAGAACAATATATAAAATAGAATAATTATCAGCCTTTATTCACTTTTTTTTTTATGGCAAAATCTCTGGGCTTTGTTTTAATTTAAAATTGATTCAATTTGTTGGGCCAAGCCCCAACCTAAAGCTGAGATATTCTGATGGACTACCATTACTTTAAAGATAAACTGAACCGTTTTTACGGCCGCTACGTCGGTTATAATCAACGACCAACGTTTTTTGATATCGATAAAACATACCCGTCATTAAACCAAATTACACAACACTTTCAGACCATTCAAAATGAATTTCATCAAGTGCTTACGGCAACACCCCAATTGCCCCGTTATCATGATATTGATCCCGGAGAAGCAGAAATTTCAGACGCGTGTGAAAAAAGATGGAATGTCTACATGCTTTATTTATTAGGATTCCAACTCGAACAAGCCAACAAACTATGCCCAACCCTTTGCGCATTGCTCCAAAAAATCCCCAATTTAATTCAAGCTTTTTTTTCGATCCTAGAGCCAGGAAAATCAATCCCTCTGCACGATGGGCCTTATTTAGGTTATCTGCGCTATCACCTGGGCGTGCATATTCCTAAAAATGAACCGCCTCGCATCATTGTCAATAAACAACCTTACACTTGGCGAGAAGGCGAAGCCGTGTTGTTTGATGATTCATGGCCCCATGAAGTAAAAAACAACAGCAACGATTTTCGAGCAGTGTTGATTTTAGATGTGCTACGCCCAATGCCTTTATTGCCAGATTTGATCAATCGTTTTGTAACCCATATCATTGCGCGGCATACTTATGGCCGCTCCGTGATCAAACGCGCCTTGCAGCATGGCGAAGAAATTAAACCTTTGGCGCAATAAGCGAGAACCATACCATGTTTCAGCAGGCAAAGATCATTCACAAGGGCACTCATATCGTTATTAAGAATGCCCTTTCCAAAGAAATTTGCCACTTTTTAACAGACTATACAAATTTTAAAGCCCATCTTAAGCCCAACATTCGCAATAACTCCGATCCGTTGGCCGGTATCCATCGAGAATATGGCGATACGCTGATGGAAACCCTGTTGTTAAAATTCACGCCTTTGATAGAACAAGCAACAGGCCTGGAATTATGGCCAACCCTTTCTTTTTACTACACGTACAAGACCGGCAATCAATTAAAGCCCCACAAAGATCGCAGTTCTTGTGAATATGTGGCGGGTTTGTGCATTGGCGCCGATGACACCGCGCAACCTTGGCCGCTTATGCTGAAAATAAAAGGAACCGACGAAGAATTAGCCTTGGAGGCGGGTGACATGGTGATTTTTAAAGGCCATGAAACGGAACATTGGCGTACTCCATTTACCGGGAAATGGTTTATTTCCGCCATTTTTGCTTACGTTGACAAACAAGGCCCCTTCGCTTTTCAAAAATTTGATCAACGTAAATCCCTGGGCAAAGCCCATGTCGGCATGTTCAATTGGACGTATGGTTGTTGGAAACACAAAATTCTTAACGCAATATGGCGCCACAAAGCTTAAAATACGGCTGCAATGGCCGCCGTATTATCAGCCCATCTCAATGCAAAATAAAATCGTGTTCGCTACGGAGAACGTCCAATGAATCAATATCAAGATCGTCCAGTTTCTCCACCAGATTGTCTTTATCTTCCAAAGACTCCAAGACACCCAAATTAACCATCAACTTTTCAAAAATATTTTTGTGACGGCATGAGAAATTTCCGACAAAAAGACTTCTACGGCTAATTTCGGCATAATAAACGATCAAAGCCTCTTTAATGGTTTCGCTGGTGGCACTGTCATCATTCAAAGCTAATTTCAATTTCTTTTTAGCAGGCTCATGTGCACTGTCAAATAAATTAAAAAAATACCCTTTAGGCGTAGAAGAATCAAGGTGCATATTGCACAAAGTTTTAAATTCCTCAAGCACCGATGTTTGCTCAGATTGTGGTTTGCTAACAACCTTTGCCTGACTGAGCAATGAATTTTTTACAGTGGCCAATGTGGGCCGTCGGGTCGGATCTTGGTTTTGGCATGCTGTGTATAAGTTTACGATCGCCGGGCTTGGGTTGTGATCTTGCAAAGCAATTTGCATCATATAACCCAGAGCATAGACATCCATGGCTGCGGTGGCTTTCATGGGTGTAAGTGAAAAACACTCAGGGGCATAAAATTTGAATTTCCCTTTCGCACGTAAAACGGCGGCTTGATCAGGGGGCTGGAAGATATGGTTAATTGCTGCACCTTTTTTTGCAGACAAACCACCATCGATCAAGTAAGTGATATTGGTATCGGCATCATAATGCACGTTAGAACCAGTTAAATCCACGACAATATAACCCGCATTATGACAACGTTCCAGAGCCTCAACCGCCGAGAGAAAAAGCCCTAAATGCTCTTCCGGATCGTTGCTTATCTTTAGATCTTTGTACAACTGGCCGGGAATAAGAGGCAATATGAGGCGGTAGCCGCCCTGAGGAAAGGCTCGACTCTTGGGTGTTTTAATTAATTCAACCGACCGGTCGGGGTACAGTGCTTTGAAAAAATTATATTTAGCCTGTGCTTCGTCCCAATCCACCAACACTGGATCGAGAACAGCAATTTCCTTTGCAGTAGAAGACCCTGTCGACTTAAATTTCCTTGCCCGCGTGTACTTGCCTTTACCAATCTCTTTTTCGGGCTTATAAGATGTACCGCCGTCACTTTCGTATCCGGATTCATACCCTTTATCCTGCGTGGTGTATTTTGGCATACGCAATGCTCCAACCAATAGATTAATTATTGTTCAAATTATATTCTTTAAGAGCATGCACTGTCAACAACTACCGCTCCACGCTCAGGGCGTCCATGATGAATTGTTTTCATTTAGAGCCACAAAATTTTCTGAATGCCCTTTCGTGGTGCGGGGCGCATGGAGTAATTGTAAAATTTTAGGATTTTTAGTCAATTGATCGGGTTTTAAATTATGGCCATTGCGCGCATCAGGATCGGCCCCATATTCAAAAAGCAAAACCTTCAAGACCTCAATATTTTCATAAATAACAGCCAAGTGGATCGGTAAATTTTTAAAATTTTCGGTTCTTGGATCACGCAATGCTCCATGATTCAATAAGAGTCTTGCCATGCCGGCCGTCCCATATTGCGCGACAATGTGCATGTAACTGTAACAATGAGCATCCATATGGCGTAAATCAATGCCCTTTTCACAAAATGCCGTTGTCAAATCAAGATCATTGTTCATGATCGCATAATGCAAGGGTGATTCTCCCCATTTGTTGACGTGATGAATATTTGCCCCTTGTTCGATTAAATACAATGCAATTTGGGTTTGCTTGAAAAAAGTAGCTGTGCCTAGAGGGCTTGAACCATCGCTCCGTGTCGATTCCATATCAACATCAGATTCAACCAACGCTTTAAGCGTTCCGAGATTTCCATAAAGAATGGCATCGTGAATTGCACTATAACCGAACTTGTTTTTGTGGTTTGCAAGATATGGTTTTGATTTTAATAAAGACTTCATTGCTTCTGGTTTATCCGCTATAGCTAATAAATACAAAGCCATTGCATCATCGGCCACGTCCATTTCTTGGACCGTTAACGTGATTTCAAACTCAGGTAGTTTTGATAGTTTTGCTTTATCCAAAAGGCTTATCCCATTTTTGGATAGAAAATTTACAATAATTTTTCGCAGGCAATTTTCCAAACCATGGGCAAGGGCTGAATGTATCGCATAATCAAGCACCGACCATCCATCAGAGGTTCGGTATTGATAAGCTTCTGAAGCATTCCCCAATAACTCTATCATTTCGATGTTTAAATTTAAGAGAGCTATGTGCAAAGGGGTTTGCCTATAGCGGCCTGCGGGTTTATTTTTTGCACCGCGTCGGATTAAGAGCTTGGCGATTTCGATATAGCCTTTTTCAGCGGCAAGGCATAAAGGCGTTCCTCTTTGGTGCAAACTGTCTTTTTCCATTAGAAAATCGATGGTCTCTTGAGGCAAATTCGAATTAAAAAGCATATGTTGCATCAACAGTGGGTTGTTATTCATTGCCGCCCAAAACAATAATGTTTCCCCCTTATGATTTTCCACCCGTAGGTCACCATAATGCGTGAACAACTTCATCGCCACTTCGGTGTGATCATTGAATACTGCGGCTTCTAGGGCGGTAGACCCTTTCTTGGTACGCTGATTGATGATTTCTTCTATGGAGATTTGAGACGAAAACATCCACCTTTGTTTATATTGCGTCGCAACATTTAAAAAGATATCCACCACTTTGGTGTGCCCTAAAAAGGCAGCGATATAAAGTGGCGTTTCACCCCTGTTGTTTTTTAAAGGATTGGCGCCCAAAGCTAAAAGTGCCCGAACCAGCTCAGCATTCCCATTCCCACACGCATAATGCAAAGCGGTGTTCCCTTCACTGTCTTGAGAATCAATGTTTGCTTCTTTAACTAATTTCGTAAAACCATCAGGAAGCCCTTTCTGAGTTTGCCAAACAATAAAAATCAAACGTTTTGAAGAAGCCTTTTGCTTTGCATAAAAAAATTTCCCGAGGTACGCCAATGTACCAACGGTTGCAGAAGCTATTTCTTTATTGGCCACAATGTCATTGGCTATTTGGGCAAAGGCCGATAGTGGGCGACTTGGTGGTATGGGTTTTGTTAAAGAAATGCGTACAGTGGCGAGGGATTTGATAGTCCTAAAAAACATGCGCTTACCTAATTACAGACAATGGCTTCTAGGAAAGAGTATACTTCAATCCATTCAACATCAAAATCGGCAGGCTTAACATGGACCAAGAGTTTTGGCACCGACGCTGGCAAAACAATCAGATAGGATTTAATCAATCCAAACCCAATGCTTTAATGCGTCAATATTTTGACGCATTAAAATTGCCACTCGGACGTCGCATTTTTGTTCCACTTTGTGGCAAAAGTATTGACATGATCTGGCTTGCTCAACAAGGTTACCGTGTTATCGGTGTAGAACTGAGCATGCTCGCTTCTGAAGCATTTTTTGCCGAACAAGGGCTGGAAATGCGTTTCACACAAGAGCCTTCATTTAATATTTTTGAAAGCGAGCAAATATCTATTTTATCCGGGGATTTTTTTGATCTCACACCCGCAATATTGGGAGAAGTCGATGCCATATTTGATCGTGCCGCATTGATTGCTTTACCCAGCCCACAACGAGCGAAATATGCCGCTCATTTGTTGTCATTGCTTAAACCGCACACCCCGCTCTTTTTAGTCGCTAATACCTATCCCCAAAATGAAATGAACGGACCTCCTTTTTCTGTTGATCAACAAGAAATAATGGAGCTTTTTGGAGGCGTCTGCCATGTTCAAAAATTACATGATGCTCCCCTAAATCCCATACCACCTCATTTGCAATCGCGCGGTTTGTGCTCGATGGGAGAACAAGTTTATTTGTTGCATAAACGTTAATCTTGGATGCGCGCTTTATCGTGGACCTTCGCATTCGCAGGCAACTGGATTGCGTCGGCGCTACGCTTCTCGCAATGACAGGGACCAGCCAATTGCTATTTAACTCACCCTCTCCTATGCTATACATCAAGCAATAAGAGGTCTTGTTATTGCGCGTTTAAAGTCAAACAGGAGAATGTCATGAAAGGTATTTTGTTAAGTGCTGTGTCAATGTGTCTTTTAATTGGAAGTACCTCCACGTTTGCGGACAAAATCATGGTTACAGGTCAACCAGTGATCTTAGAACAACGCGGTACAACCTATTTTCTTCCAGAAAATTATCAAGACCCTAAAATGGGTTATAGGTACGTGACCGTTGGGGATACAAGTCGTATTTGTTACTTGGAAAAAAATCCAGCGTTAGCGTCTTTGGATTTGCTGGTCGTGGATGTTCAAATTGGCAATGAAACCCAATCTTGGAATTGCTATAAATACGATACTGAATATTTTGAAATGAAACCTTAACATAGATTGTTGGGCCGAGGCCCAACAATTTAAAAATCAAGCAGTATAACATCTGGAAACATCAATGATGCTTCCAGATTCTCCCCGCTTAAGCTAGCGCACTTGTTAAGACCGTATTTAATTTTTCGAGCCCCCCTTTTACATCATTGCCTAAATGAACGCGCAACATGCGTCGTGAGCGTTTACCCAAAACCTCAAAATAAGATTGCCCTTGCGCTATAATGACCACTCCAAATGTGAAAGGATGCCCCGGGATGGACAAATCTTCATTGTGATCGGCCGTTATTTGTAAAAACACACCCGTGTTAGGGCCACCCACATAATCTTGACCTGTAGAATGCAGAAAACGTGGCCCAAAGCCAAGGCAAGTGGCCACTTTTTTCTTGTTGCGCACGGCTTCACGCCCTTGTTGAAGCAAAGCCGTGTGTTCTTGAGACATTTCGATAAATGCGGAAAAATTAATATAATCCCCTTCTTTTACACGCGATAAATGGGCTCGCAAATATTCAACGAGACTAGGTGGTGTACCGTTTAATTGTTTTTTTATATCTTCTAAATTTTTATCATTTGTAAACAACGAAATACCATTTTCTGAGAAAAATGAGCTAGGCATTGTCAAATGGCCCGTTTTTTCATATTCAGATGTCATTTGACGCGCTAATACTTTGCTTTCTTCCACATCAGGTTGATTAAATGGGTTGATACCTAGAATGCTTCCGGCCACGTCCGTAGCAATTTCCCAACGGAATAATTCAGCACCCAAATGCATTTTATCAGACACACACAGCCTTATCACCACATGCCCAGCCTTTTCCAATGCATCCATTGCTTGATCTTGTTTGGGATCAGGTTCTGATTCAAGGCGAATGTATGCGATCACGCGATCCGCACTGTATACGTTTGGAGCCCCTAATGGTTCTTGATCAATAGGAATAAGGCCTTTACCTTCCTTACCTGTTGATTCGGCAATGAGTTGTTCCAACCAAGCTCCCAAGGCATGGATACCGGGTGAGGCAATCAGTGTGACTTTGTTTTTACCTCGTTTCGCACAAACCCCGAGAATAATACCCAACAAGATACCAGGATTTTCATTCACCGCCTTATCGGGCGCGCAGGCAGCTCGCATGGCTTTGGCATGCTTTAAAAACTCACGAACATTCACCCCCATTAAACCAGAAGGCACCATTCCAAAATTAGACAAAGCCGAATACCGTCCTCCGATGGAGGGCAAACCATGAAAAATAGCTTTGAAATGTTGGTCTTTTGCCAATTTTTCTAACGAAGAGTTGGGGTCCGTTATGGCAACGAAGCGTTCAGCAGCTTCTTCTTTGCTGCACACAGCAGATAATTTAGCAAAAAAATAATCTTTGAATATATTGGGCTCTAAGGTACTGCCCGATTTACTGGACACAATGAACAATGATTTTTTCAGGTCAATTTTTTGTTCCAAATGTCGAATTTGCATGGGATCCGTTGAATCAAGAATATGCAAATGGGGACAACCTTTTATTTGTCCGAACGTCTTTGCCATCATGGCAGGGCAAAGGCTAGAACCACCCATGCCCAATAAAACCACGTCTGAAATAGACGTGTCTTTAAGTTCTTTTGCCAATGCTTCAATACGTGGTAATTCTTGCTCTTCCGAAACAGCAACATCCAGCCATCCCATCCACTCGCTTTCATCGGTATTGGTCCACAGCGTTGGATCATGGGCCCATAACCGCTGTGCCTTTTTTTGATCCTGCCAGGCGTCCATTTCGGCATGAATAGCTTCCATGCAATCACCTGCTGAAAATTTTAATTGACCTGTTTTAATATTCGTCATGGCCTCATCCTTGATGTTAAATTGAATTGCGAACAACCTTATTTTTTAGACATGGTTTTTCCTAACGCATCGATCAATTGATCATACGATTTAATAAATTTATCCACGCCTTCGTCTTCAAGCTGCTGGGTTATTTTCTCCATATCATTGTTTAACGTCTGTATCTCCTTGAAGCACAGGCTCGCCTTATCACCATCCAATGTCAAACGTGGTTTTGGATCGCCATGGTCACGATAAGCATCCATGGTTTCGGGTGGCACAGTGTTGACGGTTTGTGGTCCAATCAAGGCTTCTACGTATTTAACATCTTTGTATTTAGGATTTTTAGTGCTGGTGCTTGCCCAAAGCAATCGCTGGGTATGCGCTCCTTGGGAAGCCAACGCTTTAAAAGAAGAGCTATTGAACAAGTCTTGGTAAATTTGATAAGCAACTTTGGCAGAAGCAATGGCCATTTCGCCATGTAATTTTTTTGATAACTCGGCTTTATCACCCGATTGTTTTTCAAACAGGGGATCCAGCAACACATCTATTCTGCTTAAGAAAAAACTGGCCACAGACGCCACTTTTTCAACTGATTGGCCTTTTTTGATACGAGCATCAATCCCTGCAATGTAAGCTTCTGCAACTTCATGGTAACGCTTTAACCCAAAAAGCAATGTCACATTGACGTTAATACCCTCACTGATCAATTGCTGAATGACAGGAAGGCCCTCTTTGGTGCCAGGAACTTTGATCAAAACATTGGGTCTGTTCAAGGTGCTCCATAAGCGTCTGGCTTCATCAAGGGTACCAGCCGTGTTGTGCGCTAGGTGAGGATTGACTTCTAAGCTCACATAACCATCTTGTCCATTGGTTTTGTCGTACAAATCACGGAAAATATCGGCGGCATCTTGCACATCTTTGATGGTTAAAGCTTCATAGATTTGTTGACACTCCTTACCTTGTGCAGCCATACGCTTGATAGCTTCATCATACTCATGGCTTTCCGTGATGGCTTTTTCAAAAATGCTTGGATTGGAGGTCATCCCTCTTAGGCCATCTTCTGTGATAAATTTTTTGAGCTCACCGCTCGCAAATAGATCGCGTTTAATGTAATCAAGCCAAATGGATTGCCCAAATGTTTCTATTTTTTTTAAAGGGTTCATGCTCATTCTGTTTAACTCCCTAGACCAATTTTTTTATTTTTTTACCAATGCCAATGCTTTGTTATAAACATTTTCCACAGTAAACCCATATTGCTCCATAACAACAGGCCCGG
>CAZGKX010000027.1:0-5903 GCA_964525945.1 uncultured Legionellaceae bacterium | reverse complement strand
CAGAAGCACCAAAGTCGTTGACACTGATGATAGCTCCATGGTTACCGACGTAACGCTCCCATCCCATTGGACTTCCTGCTTCCACCGAAACCCGTGCACTCACGTGGGCTGGCAAAACAGACGCTTGGTAGTCAGCGGATTGTTTTGAGAAAAGCTCCCAACTTGGCATAGAAACCAAGCGCACTTGAATCTTTTGTGCTTCTAATTTTTGTTTGGCAGCAACGATTAAACTCACTTCTGAACCCGTCGCGATTAAAATAACCTCCGGGTTTCCATTCGAGGCATCAGCTAAAATATAAGCACCACGCCGCACCCCTTCTGCTGAAGCAAATTGCTGCCTATCGAGCGTGGGTAGTTTCTGCCGGGACAAAATCAAAGCAACCGGATTTTCATTCGACTCAGTAGCCACTTTCCAAGCGATCGCTGTTTCATTCGCATCCGCGGGGCGTATAACGGTTAAATGGGGGATGGCGCGTAAACTCGCCAATTGCTCAACCGATTGGTGCGTTGGCCCATCTTCACCCAACGCGATGCTGTCGTGGGTGAACACATAAATGACATGCAATTTCATCAGTGCCGCAAGCCGCATTGGCGGGCGCATGTAATCAGAAAAAATTAAAAATGTGGATGCAAAAGGCACTAGACCAAATGTTGCTAAACCATTGGTGATACCCCCCATTGCATGCTCACGGATCCCGTAGAAAATATTTCGCCCAGCATAATTCCAACCCCCATCCACAGCGCCTTGCAAATCACCTTTTTCTGTTTCAGGGCTTTCAAAATTACCAAAATTCACCATCGCTGTTTTAGTGGACGAGTTTAAATCGGCAGAGCCACCCAAAAAACCTGGCAAACTGGCACTGATGGCTTGAATGATTTTTTCTGAAGCATCACGAGAAGCAATGCCTTTTTCATCAGTAGGAAAGGATGGAATTGTTTCATCCCAGCCTTTTTTTAACTCTTTATGCATGATTTGCAGCAGTTTTTGAGCTTCATCAGGGTATTGCTTTTCATAGTCTTTAAACAATGCCTTCCATTTTTTTTCTGCATCGGCTCCTTGAGCCACAGCTTTTCTGAAATGATGCTCAGCATCGGCTGGAATATAAAAACTTGGGTTTTCCGGCCAGTTGAGATTTTGTTTCGTAAGGTTTACTTCTTCTTGGCCCAGCGGCGAACCATGCGCCTCAAACGTGTTTTGTTTATGAGGTGAACCAAACCCTAAAATCGTCCTAACAAGGATCAAGGAGGGTTTATCCGAAACGTTCCTAGCGGCTTCAATGGCCGCCTGAATATCCACCAAATTGTTGCCATCTCTCACTGTTTCGGTGTGCCAACCGTACGCGTCAAAACGCTTTCGCGTGTCTTCTGTAAAGCTAATGTGCGTGGAAGCAGACAGAGTCATGTGGTTGTCATCATACAAATAAATTAACTTCCCAAGCTTTAAATGACCAGCAAGAGAAGCCGCTTCGGCTGCGACGCCTTCCATTAAATCACCATCGCTGACAATGCCGTACGTGTAATGATCAATCACATTGAAATTGGGACGGTTAAAACGTGCTGCCAAATGCGCTTGAGCCATTGCCATGCCAACCCCATTTGCAAATCCTTGGCCAAGAGGACCGGTGGTGGTTTCTACCCCAGGCGTTAATTCTCGTTCAGGATGACCAGGTGTGCTGCTGCCCCATTGCCGAAATTTTTTAATTTGGTCTAAAGATAGATCATAACCCGTCAGGTGCAATAAGCTATAAAGCAACATCGATCCATGCCCTGCCGACAGCACAAACCGATCCCGATCAAACCATTGCGGATTATGCGGGTTGTGTTTTAAAAAATGAGTCCATAAAGCATAAGCCATGGGAGCAGCCCCCAGAGGTAACCCTGGGTGACCACTGTCAGCTTTTTGCACTGCATCAATGGATAACATACGAATCGTATTCACGCAAAGCGCGTCTAATGCATCTTTATTGTGTTCAGCCATGGTGTTTAATCCTTTTCCCATATAGTATGAAATATGCCCTTGGCATCAATGCGCTCATAGGTATGAGAGCCAAAATAATCCCGTTGTGCTTGAATAAGATTTGCCGGCTGCCAAGCGCTACGGTAAGCATCAAAATATCCTAATGACACCGTTAGAGCAGGCATAGGAATACCAGCCTTGCACCCGGCACAAACAACTTCGCGCAAATCCTCTTGATATTGCATGACTTTTTCTGCCAATTTAGGATCAAGCAACAAGCTCGATAAATCAGCTTTAGCACGGTATGCTTCTCGAAAATCCTCAAGCAGTGTGGCACGGATAATGCAACCACCCCGCCAAATTCGAGCAACAGCTTCCATATCAAGACGGTAATTGAATTTTTGAGATGCGACGGTCAAAATCGACATCCCTTGGGCATAAGTGAGGATCATGCCCGTGAAAAGCGCTCCCTTTAATTTTTTCAAAAAATCGTTTTTGTTCACATCCAATGCATGGATTTCACGTTTATAGAATTCATTCGCTTGTTTACGATCGTTGACCAAGACCGAGAGGTCACGCATGGCCACAGCTAAATCGATGGTTGGATCCGGTACTTGTAATTCCATAGCACTTTGCGATGTCCACAACCCTGTGCCATTTTGTTGCGCGACGGCAACAATTTCATCGACCAATTTTTTATGGGTTTTATCATCCACTTTGGCAAAAATATGACTGGTGATTTCCACCAAATAGCTATTTAATTCGGCATCGTTCCATGATTTAAATGTCTTGCCCATTTCGTCATTGCTTAAATTCAAACCTCGTTTCATCAGATCGTAAATTTCAGCAATAAGTTGCATAATACCGTATTCAATACCATTATGAACCATTTTCACAAAATGACCCACCGACCCTGTGCCTAAGTAAGTCACGCAGGGCTCATCGTTTACTTTGGCAGACACGGCCTCTAAAATAGGACGCACTTTTTCATACGCTTCTTTAGGCCCACCAGGCATCATGCTAGGGCCTCGGCGAGCGCCCTCTTCTCCACCAGAAATCCCAACACCTAGAAATTGTATCCCCGCGTTTTCAAGACGTTTTGCGCGTACATCCGTATCAATATAATGAGAGTTTCCACCATCGATAATGAGATCACCTTTGTCTAAATACGGCAACAATTCATCGATGACCATGTCCACAGGTTTTCCTGCGGGAATCAACATCATAATGGCACGTGGTTTTTTTAATAATTTAAGGAAGTCTTCGAGCGTGGAAGCACCATAAACCCCTTGCTCTTTAGATTCGTTTTTTAAACTAGCGACTTTATCGGCATCTTTATCAAAACCCGCAACAACAAAACCATGATCAGCCATGTTTAACAACAAGTTGCGGCCCATGACGCCTAAGCCAACCATACCGATCTGACATTGATTAATTCCCTTTTGATTCATCATCATAACTCCATGTTAATTTTGACTGAACAGCATAAATTCATGTTAGCATAAAAAATAAAAAGTTGCGGAGATTGGATTTTTTAAATCAAAAATACAAACTTGTATTATACTGGAATTATAATGGATTGGAGATCGACGATGGACCGAGATAATACGGTATCTATTGATACGGATATGCCACACCCCAAAACAGAAATTGCTCCACCCTGTACTCTTGTGATTTTTGGCATCGCTGGTGATTTAACCAAAAGATTGCTGTTCCCTGCTCTTTGCAACCTAGGCAGCGCAGGCTTACTGGACGAAAATTTTTGCATCATCGGCGTCGCAAAAGAGGATTTTACTGAAGAGTCCTTCCGTCAACAATTGATTAAAAATATCGAAACCTTTGTCACTGATCCAGCGTCACTCACTTATGGCATGCAATTGGCAAACCGAGTTCATTATATCAGTGGGGATTTTAATGACGCCAACGTCTTCGTGAGTTTGAAAAATAAGCTTTCCGAGCTCACCAAAACAACAGCAAGCCCCAATTGCCTGTTTTATTTTGCTGTTCCACCCAGTTTTATTGAAACTATCGCCACTCAGCTCCATGACGCTGATTTATTGTCCGAAAACGATGGCCAATATTTTCGACGGATTGTTGTTGAAAAACCATTTGGCAATGATTTAGCGTCAGCCAAAAAATTAAATCGTTTGTTGCTTTCTATGATGGAAGAAAAACAAATATTTCGTATTGATCATTTTTTAGGAAAGGAAACCGTACAGAATTTGTTGGTGTTTCGGTTTTCAAACGGTTTGTTTGAACCCATTTGGAACCGGCTCTATGTGGATCATGTGCAAATCACTGTTGCGGAAACCTTAGGGGTTGAATCACGCGGTAATTATTATGAACATGCCGGAGCTTTGCGTGACATGGTTCCAAACCATTTGTTTCAAATGCTCAGTTTAATCACCATGGAACCACCTTCTTCTTTTTCATCCGAGAATATTCGAGCCGAAAAAACGAAGGCGTTGCATGCCATTCAAACCCTTTCACCACAGCAAGTTTTGGCGCAAACAGTAAGGGGTCAATATGGGCCTGGTAAAGTGGATTCAAAGTCAGTACGTGGGTATCGCTCCGAGCCCAATGTAGCGTCCGATTCATCAGTTGAAACCTACGTTGCTTTAAAATTGTTTGTTGACAACTGGCGTTGGCTGCATGTGCCCTTTTATTTACGTACCGGTAAACATTTAGCCGTTCACCAATCCGAAATATTAATCCAATTTAAATCCGGTCCAGCAGCTTTGTTTAATGGTGCTGGGCATAAAATCATGCACAATGTCTTGCGTGTGTGCGTTCAACCGGACGAAGGCATTTCCCTGCGTTTTAATACAAAAGTGCCCGGACAAACTTTGGAGGTTGGCCAGGTAAACATGACGTTTAAATACAAAGATTATTTCGGCTTAAAGCCCCAAACAGGTTATGAAACAATTTTGTACGAATGCATGGATGGTGATCATTTATTATTCAACGATGCCGAAATGGTGGAAACATCTTGGGCATTGGTACAACCGATCATGGATGTCTGGAGTGCAATACCGCCTCGAGATTTCCCCAATTATGCAGCAGGCAGTGATGGGCCCAAAGCAGCTGATGATTTGTTACACAAAGACGGCAGGAAATGGTTCTTATGAAGAAAAATGATGAAATCATTGTGTACCAAACGACGGACGAACTGTTTGAAGCCATGGCCAAAAATTTCACCGACAGGGCGAACACAGCTGTTGCTAAAAAGGGGCATTTTTTTGTGGCTTTATCCGGTGGCAACACGCCAAAATTATTTTTTGATACACTCAGTAGCCTGGATTATTGCCTCCAAAAAACCCCTTGGAAACAAATTCATTTTTTCTTTGGGGATGAACGTTATGTGCCATCAGATGATGTTGAAAGCAATTATTACACCGCCAACAGTTATTTATTTACGAAAGTGCCCATCGAACGACAACATATTTATCGGGTACGCACCGAAATCGCTGTACCTGAAGAGGCTGCACTTGATTATGAAAAGACCATAAGACGCGTTTTTAACGTTAACCAGGTGCTGCCTTCATTTGATTTGGTTTATCTGGGATTAGGGGACAATGCTCATACCGCCTCATTGATGCCCTCCACAGATTTGGTCAACTATTACGCCAACGATCCTTCATCGCGCCACAATCCTAAAGTTGTGGATGCTTTATTTGTGCCCGCTTTGAACATGTATCGCATCACATTTACACCACCTGCGATCAATCATAGCAACGCCATTATTTTTATGGTGACCGGCCAAAATAAGGCCGGCGCTGTTTGGAACGTGCTGGAAGGCCCCTCTAATCCGATCCAATTTCCCGCGCAATTGATCCATTGCTTGCATGCTAAAACGCTGTGGTCTTTGGACAAGGAAGCGGCTGAAAAATTAACTCACACGGATATTCATCATGGTCAAAACTAACCCCACCACATCATTAAAAAC
>CAZGKX010000026.1:0-31139 GCA_964525945.1 uncultured Legionellaceae bacterium | reverse complement strand
GCCGAACTGGCTGAAGAATACACCACCCTCACCCGCACGGTAACCATCGCACCTTTTTATGAAAACGGTGATTTATTGTCTTATTCTAAACGGCCTGTACTCAACAGTGATCGAATTGCCGCAGCCCTTGATTTTCATGAACAAATGAGTGATGCACTGTTGCGAATAAACCAAGGCAACATGATCTTTTTTGACATGAAAAGTTCCAATTGGTTGATTGATGCCAAAGGTCGCTTGCAGTTAGATGACATGAAATCCATGCGTTATGCAACCCCAGCAGGTGAATACCATCACCGCATTGCACAAAATCAATGGTGCCCCGCAACCCCCACCACAGACTACATGAATCCACCCGAATTGACCCAACTCTTAAAAACACGCAACAGCCCTGATCAAAAAGCCATTTCGGTGGATCAAATGCAGGCGTACATGCTGGGTCTTAACCTTTATCAATACTTAACCAATTGCGGTTTGAATTATTTAGATGATAGAGCCCAAATAAATCCACTGCCCGATCTAAATTTTAATCATAAAATTTTTGAAACAGGTGTCGGCCCTCAATTGCAACATTTAATTGCGCGCCTGACACAACCTAATCCCAATCGACCTAACCCACGCCCTACGCTTATCGAAGCCCAACAAGAATTGCAAGCCCTTAAAACCCAGTTTGATGCCATAAAAGCCTCAGAGCAATGTGCTGACCTGCTGCAAGAACTTATTGAACATCAGAAATGTAATCAAGACGATGAAGAGCTCAAGGCGTTTATTGACGACCTCCAAGTGCGTTTCAAAACCTCAACGGGCATTAGGCAATGGCACGAAATGAAAGAACAATTAGCTCTGCAATTAAGAGTGTACGAGGCTCCTCTTGCCAGTGAAAAAAGAGCATGTTTATCGGTGTTGAAAGACCTTCCATCGTCCCAATTCGGTCCTCATGATAGGCCCCTTCAGGCATTTATGGTAGATGTTCAGCAGCAAATCAACAAAGCCTTCCAACAGAAGAATTGTAAAGCGTTAACCCACATCAAATTCTCGGTATTGAAAATGCAAACGTTTCTGGAAAACGATCCATTCATTGCTAAATTAAAGAATTACATCCAAGAATTACGACAAAAAAATACTCCAAGCGCCAGGGAAAAGGCCAACTTAATTGAGCAAGCCATCGCAAAAGTGCCTGTTCAGGATAGAAAATACATTGGGCGAGGCATTGAGCACCTTTCTCAAACAAGCCAAGCAGCGATTTGCGCTGTTGAATTAGAAATGGCTAAAAATAGAGGTCATTTCGCAAACAATAAGAGGCTTGTTAAGGAAGAAAATGGCTTGAAACGTGTTGTGGTTCAGAAAGCCACAACCTCGTTTAAAAAATTTAAAGCAGAGGTTGAAGCCCTTAAAAGTAACGGAGAAACCGCGATGACTGAGGAAAAATTTACTCCTTCACTGAACAGAATCAAGGGCAATTGAAACAGCAAGGAGTAAAAGCATGATGACATTTCAAAAATTTTGCGATCAACTGCAATTGCCTGCTAAATTAACAGCAACAAATCCTCTTTTTCTCATCAAAACATGGTCTACAACACATGTTTCAGGAGACGTCGAATTTGAAGGAGACCAAGATGAACAATACGAGGCGTATCTCGCATACATAGAACATTATTTGGATGTGTTCTTGCCTTATAGCACGTCTTTGACGGAAAACATCACAGCCTTTAAAGGCATGAACTCCATTCAATACGCGTCACAACAAGGGTATGATCACTTTATTAAACACTTACCCAGCCTTGAGTCTGCAGTATTCAATCAGGCAAATAAAGACGGGATGGCACCCTTGCATCTGGCAGCCATAGGTGGCCATTTGTCAACATTTGAGGCACTATTGGCGCGAGGGGCTGATCCAACCCAGGCGAACACAGCACAAGAACTGCCTGTTCATTGCGCATTGTTTGTACCAGGATTGCATGAAAAACGCGTATTCCACAACAAAGAACAGATATACAATGACCTGGCGGCTCAAGCCCCACAAACACTCAGCAAAAAAGATCCCCATGGAAATTCAGTCGCCCATTTGATGGTAAAATATGGGTTTCATCAACTCTTGTCCGGTTTGACGCACCAACTCGATCCAATGGTTTTTTCACCCAACGATCAAACCCGTTATCCTATCCACGCAGCCGTTCTAAATGGGAATCTTGACATCGCTCGTTTGCTGCTCCAAGCAGGATCTGCGGAGTTGATCGATGCGGAAGGCCGTTGTGCACTTCACTATGCAGCGAAACAGGGCAATGTAACTATGTTGCAATTGTGTGCGGAATTTACGGATATCAATGCGCGTGATTCTTATCAAAAAACTGCCTTAATTTTAGCAGCGGAATCCAACCATGCAAAAGTGATCCAAGCGATTTTGACCTCCCATCCAAGCAGTGGTTCTGTTGACTACAAAGGGCACCCAGCCCTGGATCAGGTCTTAGAGCTGTTGCAGACAAAAGGAAACACGCGTTTAATTGACTGGGTGCAAGCAACCATTGAGACCTTCTCATCAAAACGTCTGTGATAAAATGCTTAATATGTGACCGTCTCCATGCCCGGTTTTAATGGCCAGATTTCACCACTACCGCCTCTTAAATTTTTTCACATATTTTTGAATTTACTTCGATCTGCCCCCTCTCCCGCGCTAGAAGTTAGAGTAGTATGATGATGTTTTCGCGGGATGAGGGTTGGGGAGAGGGAAATGAATAAATCTACGTTAAGACAACGTGCTCGCGACCTACGTAAAAACAGTACCGATGCCGAAAAACATCTTTGGTACCATCTTCGAGCTAATCGACTCGGATTTAAATTCAAGAGACAAGTGCCAATAGGTGCATACATCGTTGATTTTGTCTGCCTTGAAAAACGACTGATTATCGAGCTTGATGGTGGCCAACACATGGACAATAAAATTTACGACACGAAGCGCACAGATTGGCTAATGACCCATGGATTTAATGTCTTACGTTTTTGGAATCATGACGTTTGTCAACAAACGCCATCTGTTCTCGAAGCCATCATGTGCGCACTACTTCAACGCTAATAGTATACTCACAACGAGCGGGCCAGTGAGATACATGTGGCTGCTTTATCATACCTTCTAAAACGCTTAATCTTTTGAAAACAGCGCTCAACAATAGTCCTTTCGTTGACGGGCTACATCTCGTCATCAATGACCATCCGCGACATTCCCTCTCCCCAACCCTCATCCCGCGAAAAACATCATCATACTACTCTAACTCCTAGCGCGGGAGAGGGGGCAGAGCAGATCGAAGTAAATTCAAAAATCTGTGAAAAAATTTAAGAGGCGGTAGTGAGGAAAAAGTTTCAAGGACGTTGCCTAATTTCGACCAACATCCAATATGGCAGAACATTCAGTTGCGGATTGTTTAGCCATCCGATAAAAGCGATGCTTTTTATAACGCGCATATTCACCTAGGGACACACATACATCCACCCGCTACACCAATAAAAAGCGAAAACCCTTTTGGATTTCCCTTAAATCAAATTTATTCAGGTATAAGGAAAAACTCATCCAAACACTTAATGCCGACAAATCACGGAATTGCGGTGGCAAATAGACGGGATCCGTCAACAACCCTTCTGCTTTTAATTCCAACAACATTGGCAAATCATCCAACATGATCTTTCCGGTAAAAATCAAAGGAATGGTGTCCAATTTATGCTGACTGATGGCATAGCAGAGCAAATTATAAATCAACACGAATCCTTTGGCATAGGATAAATCTTTTGTAAACGCCCCACCAATCGGTGTACTGCCTCTAAACACGCGTACCGTTTGATTGTAACTGTCTTCTTCGGCCAACCCGCATTCTAGAAAATAGTGGTAGATATCCAGAAAATTAGCACCTTGCAAAATCTTATCGATGGCAATGACTCGATTGGTGATTTTACGCATGCGGGCAGGGTAAGAAGAAAACGTGACAACTTCCGTCAATACAGCCAACCCTTCTTGAATGACGCTGCAAGAAGGTGAACCTTTTGACAAAAACGAACAATAAGGTTGCAACGCGCCATTTAAGGTGGTGCCCACATGCACCCACCCTTCATGCACTTCTAGATATTTTAATTCTCGATCGCTGAATCTGGCATGTTTACTCAGTTTTATCGTATCCGCACCTGCAGCAGCGTCAGCCACCATGTCATCGCTCACAGTGACTTTGACAGGATGATCAATAAAAAAAGTATTTAAGCGGCTTTGCAAAATAACTTGCGCTTCTTCCGCTGTGTAGCGAAGAATATCTGCTTCAGATTCAAGCTGCACCCCCAAAGCCGTCAATACATCAAACAACAAAACACCCATTTCCGATAATCGCGGCCCGCCTGGGTAAAATACATCTTCCGGACTGCCGTACAATTCCAATGACAGTTCAGAAAATTGCGGTGTACCACGGGCTTCCAACATTTGGACCGCGCGCACATATTCGTCACATTGCCGTTTGATCAACCGCGTGCTGGGTGAATATTCCCCCAATTGATTTTGAGTGTCCCGTAAAATGCCTCGAAATTCATCAATCTTTTCACGAGGATTAAAAGGCAATGGTTTATAATACGACTCATCAACGGCTGGCATGGCTTTGGCTTTTTTATAAAAAAAATTCTTTTTGATGTCTTCATCCCATTTGACTTGATCAAGAATTCGAATTTTTCGTTGCGCTTCGATGATGCGTTTTGATAGATCTTGTATTAATTTTTGCTCATTACCCTTCTTTGAGACCATCATGATGCTCCTTTCATGCGGTTGGTGGCGCAATACTTACCTTGGCATTTTGGGTTTGAGGTGGCAGATCATAAAAATGACTGATGTTTGCTGACGTCATTGATTGAGGAACGACCAATGGGGGCCCATTTTTGCTGTTTAGATACTGTTGTTCACCATTGGTTGAATAATGAGAACACGCTGTCATTAATAAAAATAAAACAAATCCAATTTTTTTCACAAATATCCTCTTTAAATCAATTTTAATGAAGTTAATACGTCATGTAAGTTAGGTTGATGCTCTAACGGCAAAGGGGTTAATGGCAAGCGAATTTCCGAACCGATTAATCCCATTTGATGCAACGCCCATTTAGCAGGTATAGGGTTTGTTTCAATAAACATCAAGCGATGCAATGGCATCAGTTGCTCGTGAATGCGCAAACAACCGGCTTGATCCATATCGATGGCCGCATCACACATTTTTGCCATGAGTTTAGGAGCCACATTAGCGGTCACAGAAATCACGCCTTTTGCTCCCGCTAACATCCAATGTGCAGCAGTGGGATCATCCCCACTGTAGACATCAATCGCACTGCCTGATTCACGCAATATATGTTGCAAGCGTGTCATTTGCCCGGTGGCTTCTTTAATGCCCACAATATTGGAAATATGCGCCAAGCGTGCCACTGTTTCAGGCAGCAAATCACATGCAGTGCGGCTAGGCACATTATACAGGATAATGGGCATTGCTACAGAATTTGCAATGCGGCTATAATGTTGAAAAAGCCCTTCTTGGGTGGGTTTTATGTACGCAGGTGTCATAATTAACGCAGCATGGGCACCCAATTGCATGGCTTGTTGAGTGAGTTCGATGCATTGTTTGGTGTTATTTTCCGCTGTACCTGCGATAACGGGAATACGCTCGCGCGCTTGCTCAACCACGGTTTTAATCACCAATAATTTTTCGTCATGGGTTAATGTACCGGATTCACCGGTGGTACCCGCAGCAATAATAGCATGGGTGCCTTGCTGAACATGAAATTCCACCAATTCGCGCAGACGTCCGGTATCAATTTGATCATTGAACATCGGCGTTACCAAAGCAACCATGCTGCCTCGAAACATAACTTCCCTCTTGTATTGTTTTTTTTATATAAGTAATAGTAATAGCTGGTGCCAGTTTTCTCAAGTTATCGGGATTTAATTTTCCTCAAACAAGTCAAAAGGTTAGTCGTTATGCAATTGACGCGCATTTTTTTATCTGAATATAATTAATTTTAGCGATTAAATGGATTCACATGGCCGATTTTTTTCAATCACGGACCCTGACCACCCTCAGCTCCATTTCTTTTAACGAAAAAAACCCACCGTTGCAGCCGTATATGGACGCAACCATTGTGGTTATGATTCCGTGCCACACTCGGCATTTAAAACAACCTTTGGTGTTTGATTTACTCAAAAAACTAAAATTGATTCTTTATGTCAATGAATTTGTCATCATTGTCAATGGACCTGAACCTGATTATGCCGCTGTCCAAGAATTAAGAAAGCTCGACCACCGTGCCACGGTCCTCATCGAAAACGACACCCATCGTCAGCAATTATCCCTATTGCTGGAGCGGGATGCCGATGCACTTCCTGGCAAAGGGTGGGCGTTGTGGTTGGGTTTTGCCTATGCCATTCAACGCCATGAAAATGCTTTTATCGCAACCCTAGATGCAGATATTAAAAATTTTAATGAAGCTTTTTTATTAAAATTACTGTATCCAATGGTGTATTTAAAGGCTGATTTTAACAAAGGTTATTACGTGCGACATTCCCATCATAAATTAGATGGCAGGCTGACCCGTTTACTCATTTTTCCGTTGTTTAAAGCCATGCATTTACACATGCAACCAACCCCATGGCTTGATTTTTTAAGTGAGTTTCGTTACCCATTATCCGGCGATGTGGCGATAACAAGCCAACTGATTAAACAAATTTCGTTGCAACCAGGTTGGTCTTATGATCTCAGCTTGCTGCTTGAAGTGTTTAAAATATTACCACAAGGTCAGTTGTTTCAAACCGAAATAACCGATAATTACCAACATTTACACCGTGATGCCAACAATGACACGACCGATGGTTTGGGCAGGGTTGCCATTGAACTTATTCATTTTTTGCTAAATCTCCACGCATTTAACGTAGAGCGTTTATCAGCCGATTATGTGCAGATTGCTCACCATTACATTGCAAAATATGAGGCCCTTGCTTTGTTTAACTCTTTTTCATTTCACCGAACCGAGGAAGAACAATTGGTCACCAAACTGGCTGATTTTATGGTGAGCAATGCAACAACGACTTGCCCTTTGCCTGCTTGGAATCGCATAGGCCATCAACCTAAATTCGTTGAGTTTATTGCTGATTTGAAAAACTGTGAATAAATTTATTTTTTCAGATGTTGACGGCTGCATTATCACAGACGATGCGTTCGACGTTAAAATGGTTAAAAATCTAATTCAACAATTGCATCAGCAAGGTTTTCATCTCATCTTAGCGACGGCAAAAACAGCCCATGAAGTGGTGCATTTAAATGAAACATTAGACCTGCCTGGCCCTTTTATTGTTGAGAATGGCGGGGGCATTCTTTTTCGGACGCCCCTTAGCATCAATATTCCGGCAAAGGCCTTGTTGGCCATTGAAAACTATCGTTTGTACACATGGCGTAACGACAAACCCAACGCGCAACGATTAATGGCTTTGTGCGGAAATTATTGCCGTCTTTTGTCACACATGCATGCAACAACGCTTTCAAAACTCACACATTTAACCCCTGAACAAGCCATTTTAGCGAAAACACGCTATTTTACCGAACCCATCTATATCCATGAGTTAACACCACCCCAGTTAAAATATTTAAAACATATTTTGCACCAAGCTGGCTTGTATTACATACAAACCCGCAAGTTTTTACACGTGACCACCGACAAGCACCTCCATAAAGGCTCAGCCATAAAATTTTTGCTGACGAATTGTTATAACGATAAGCCGTTTGTGTCGTATGCCATTGGCGACGGGTTAAATGATTTTTCCATGTTGCGCAGTTGTGATTATCCTTTTTTAGTCAAAGAGCAGTCGGAGCATCATGAGATACCTACAGTGGATCATTGGTCAACCGCTATTCATTTGATTTTGAACCAAACCTTGCACGTGCTCTAAGTCGTGCGTGCGAAGAAAATCGGCACCCTTTTCAATGATCAATTCAGTTAACGTTGTGTTGAGTGAACCTGCCGTTCGCGGTGCCACAATAAAAACGGGCGCCAATTTTTTCAATTGCGGGATGCATTCAATGATTTGTTGCTGGATTTCTGTCTTTTTCTCATTGGGAACTGCAGGATGCCACATGCCCAAATTAGGATCAATGGCCAAAACAGCAACGCCTTGTTGTGTTAAACGATGCACTTTTTCAGCAAAATAATCCAAGATCAATTGCAGTTCAAACGCTCGATAAGGCGCTGTTCGCAATGCGTAAGGGTTGCTTGCATATAAATAATTAATCACCAATTTAACCTCTGAATCGGCCAACGCGGTGATCAAGGGCTGCGTAAATTCAGTTGAGGTGTAATTCAGGACTGCAATGCCATTTAAATACCGTAACGCCGTCTCCGCCGACCACGTATCCAACGAAATCGAGCCGATGTTGTGTTGTTTGAGCAGTTCAAACAAAGGGGTGAGTCGTTTTTGCTCCAAAGCCTCATCAATCATAATCGATTGGGAATACGAAGAGCGACCGCCAATATCGACGTAATCAGTCCCTTTTGAAAATAAAAAATTAATTTTATCAAAAGCAGATTGAGACGATTCCACAAAGGCACTCGTTTGGGGAGACTCCTTAGACAGATTGACAACGGAAAAAATTTTCATTCATTCTTCTCTTTGCGGACAGTTAGGGTTGATGTAATGATTGATGGTAAAATCGCTGGTTTTTTTTATGCATGACTTCGGCCAATTTGCGATCAATTCTAAGGGGAAAAAAGTATCCCCAGGGTAACATTTGTTTATTTCGGTTAAGAACAAATCATCAAGGCGATTATTTTCTATAAATAACCGAGTTATTTGCGCCCCGCCAATCAAATAACACGATTGATGAGGAGGTAAACAGGACAGTTCGTTAAATTCCGCAAGAGAGTGAACAAAAATCACATTTTTAGCCAACCGTGGTCGCTGTTTTTTTTGAGTAAAAACAACACAACATCGCTTCTCAATAAATGCGGGGGATAACTCAAGAAACGTCGTGTACCCCATGATGTTGATTTGATGCTCGGTGGTTTTACGGTAAAAAGCCAGATCTTCAGGGTAATACCAAGGCAGCTTATGTTTGTAAGCAATAACACCCTGCGGATCACATGCGATTATCCCGGATACTTTTCGATGATGCATACCTTCCCCCTTTTTTTCATCTTAGACGTCCATAAAAATTCTTGTCAACCAATTGACTCATTTATCAACACAAAACACTATTTATATACTACAATTTCATGTAAGGGACGAAAATTCAGGGAGAAAAAAATGCCTAAACGAATGACGTTGCTGGCAATTGGCCTCGCTACATTCACATTAACGGCCTGCACAACAACCCAGGTGGACACATCAATAGGCGGTGCAGCAGGCGCAGGTTTAGGTTATGCCGTCAGCGGAGGAAGCCCTTGGGGTGCTGTTATTGGCGGAGGTGCTGGCGCATTGATTGGCAACCAAATTGGTCAAAACCAAGAGCGTCGTTATTACCGCAATGGTCGATATTACTACTATTAATACAGGGATATGTGTATGCGTGATCAAGACGAAGCGGCTAATTTATCCAATCCAAAGATAATTGCTGCTGTTTATTTTGGTGTTTTTTCCATTTTGTTAACCTTTGTGCTCAATGCGATTTTGTATGCCTTTGGTCTAAATCAGATTTTACCTTTGTACCAAGCAACATTGCTTGCTGTTGTGATTGCCGTCGCGTTTGGAACATTGTTTGCGCATAAGACAGTACTGAGTCAAGGCGCCTATTTAAAAAAATCATTTTTATGGGCTGTTTTGATGACGATTTGCGCGTTGCTGGTTTATGATGTGGGATTTCTCGGCCTGATGGCACTGAATACCCCCCAAGCCTTTGATGACGCATCATTATTAAACATTATGCAGCTTTATTGCATGATTGTGGTGTACAGCTTCGTTTTTGTAGGGTGGTGGCTTGCTATTTTAGCGGGTTTAGCAGCCATGTATTTGCGTGGATATTTGGTATACTTCATCCTTCGCTCCTTGTAACGTGGTGACCTCAAATTGATAATAACTGATCCCCAGCACTTGTTTCAGGAAATGGGCCAAAACACCTTTGTCATCACACCCAACAATCGAATGAGTCAGCAACTGCTCACGCAGTACTACGCGCGTTACAACCGTGCGATAGCAAAACCCGTTTGCCTTCCCTACCAAGCCTTTTTAAGAAAATTATTTAACCATGCCCGGTATCACTCTCCGAAAACCAATCACCCTATTTTATTAAATGAGATTCAACAGCGCCAATTATGGATTAAAATCTTAGCCCAACAACATGAGTTTCCCGTCACTGCGGGTTTATTAAATCAAGTTCAAGAGGCTTGGACGCGCTGCCAGCTTTGGGACACGGATGAGCATCACCCTTTGTTTTTTAATACGCCACAAACCCAGCAATTTCAGCAATGGCGCCAATCGTTTCAACAACGTTTAAAACAATTAAACGCATTGACCCCGGAACAAATTGTGCCTTATGTGTTAAACACTGTTTCCTTAGAAAATTCTATCATTTGGGCATGCTTTGATGAATACACGCCCCAACAAATGAAATTGCAACAGCGTTTGTTGGAAGAAGGCGCTCCGCAATTTTATTACGATTTACCCACGAGAAAGGACGTTCAGGTTCATTTGTTCCCTGCAAAAGATCAAGACGATGAATACTCGCAAATGATGCTTTGGTTAAAATCACGGCTGGAGGCTGGTGATCAACGCATAGGGGTTGTAGTGCCCGACTTGCAATCAGAACACCCTTCACTGCAACGTTTTATGCAGCAACATTTCTCTAAAGATGTCTTTAATATTTCATTAGGCAACGCATTGTATGATGCTCCACTTGTTGCGCATGCTTTGCATTGGTTGCAATTGGATCTGCAAACCATCACAAACCACCAGGCGCGCCTGTTGTTGCATTCACCGTACCTGGCCTGCTCTAAAATGGAATTTGCGCAACGCTCACAGGCAATGAACAATTGCATGCTTTTAAAAGAAGAGGTGATCCCTTTTTCGCAATGGGTGCAAGCCCTAGAAACGCTAGCCCCTCAGCTAGCGGGCGTGTTAAAAGCGATAAAAAATTATCCTGCCACTCAAGCACCTGCGGTGTGGGTACAACTGTTTAAAGAACGGCTTATGCAGTTAGGTTATCCCGGTGAGTATTCGTTGAACTCCTCCACCTACCAATGTTTTCAGCGTTTTTCGTTGTTGTTTGATGAATTTTTGCAATTGTCATTCATCAACCCGATGATGTCTCAACAAGAAGCTTTGGCCGCCATACTCGATTTGGCCAAAACCACCGTGTTTCAGCCTAAAACATCAACCACACCCATTCAAATATTAGGTTTATTAGAAGCGTCTGGTTGCACCTATGATAGCCTTTGGATCACAGGCTTAACGGATCAATGTTTACCTCAAAAGCTCCAATTTTCACCTTTTATTCCCTTGGAGATACAGCGCTCTGCCGGCATGCCACATGCTTGCTTGGAAAAAGAATTGCGACTTGCTCAACAAATTATCCGACGTTTGCAACACAGCTGCGCCCAGCTTGTTTTCAGCTATCCTCGCTTAATGGGTGACACCCCTCATTTACCAAGCCCTCTCATTTTAGGTCGCCCTGAATTTGTGGCCCAAGCGTTGCCAATAACAGCTCATCACCTTATACCATACCACGAACATTACCTGGTCCCTCCCGTTGACCATGAACGCATCGCAGGTGGGACGAGTTTATTGTCCAATCAAGTCAAATGCCCTTTCCGAGCTTTTGCAGCCCATCGGTTATTCGCCGCAGACGGGTTGGATGTGTCCTCTGGGCCAGACGCCTGTGAGCGCGGCCAGCTATTGCACAAAGTCATGGAACTAGTATGGCAAAAATTACTCAATCAACAACAATTGTTAGCACTTTCCTCGTTAGAATTAGAGCAGACTATTGAAGACGCCTTAAACCGCGCGTTTCAAGCGTTGATTTCCGTTCGTCCTCAGTCTTTTTCCTCATTCATTCAAGCGATTGAAAAAACACGTCTTAAACAATTGATACAGGCATGCCTCGCTTGGGAAAAAACACGCGAGCCTTTTGAAGTTGATGCGTTGGAACAAACGTTTGCAATTCGACTGGGCGCGTTGGATTTTAAAGTTCGCATCGATCGCTTGGATAAACACGCGAACCAAAAAAAATGGGTCATCGATTACAAAACCAGCCTACCCGTCAATCAACCATGGAAGGAAGAGCGTCCTGAGGCATCACAATTGCTGATGTATGCGTTGCTGGATCATGACATCAATGCATTGCTGTTTTTGCAATTAAAAAAAGGGCATTTAACGTGCAGCGGCATTAGTGAAGACAATATTGCAGTGAAGGGAGTCGCTTCTTTGGCGGCGGATGAACAATGGAGTGATTATCAAAAACACTGGCACCAACAATTAACCGATTTAAGCAATGAGTTTCAAACCGGTTATTGTCCACCCTTGCCAAATCGGGCAAGTCTTTGCACACAATGTGAATTTCAAAACTTATGCCGTAGAAAATAAATTTTTTCATTAAATTTTTTCGTTAAATTTTTTCATCGTTTCGTTGACAAGATTCAAAAATCGCTGCAAAATACGCTCCAGTTCGCAGCGATGTCAAATCGAACAGCGTTCATCAGGGATGAGTTAAGGTACAAACGAATGGGGTGTCGCCAAGCGGTAAGGCACAGGGTTTTGATCCCTGCATACCTAGGTTCGAATCCTAGCACCCCAGCCAAATTTCATATTGGATTATCCTAGCCAGCTTTATTCGCTCCTAGGTCCAAGTAAACAGACGGCAGAGGATCACCGGGAAGGATACGTTGACCGGAACGCGTAAAAATAATAACAATATCTTTCTGGCTGTCTTCTGCTATGTGTTTAAGTTACCCCAATCAAAGGTTTTCAACACATGTCTACGATGATGATTTTTACTGGTAATGCAAACCCTGAGCTCGCACTTAAAACGTCTTCTCATCTACAACTCCCTATGGGTCAAGCCACTGTCGGTACGTTTAGCGACGGTGAAACCATGGTGGAAATATTAGAAAATGTACGCGGCAAAGACGTTTTCGTTATTCAGTCCACGTCTGCCCCGGCCAATGATAATTTAATGGAATTGCTCATTATGGCGGATGCATTGCGACGTTCGTCAGCGGGTCGCATTACAGCCGTTATTCCTTACTTCGGTTATGCGCGTCAAGACAGACGTGTGCGATCGGCACGCGTGCCAATTACCGCCAAAGTTATTGCTGACATGATGGCCTCTGTGGGCATTTGCAGAGTGCTGACCGTTGATTTGCATGCGGATCAAATCCAAGGCTTTTTTTACATGCCGGTGGATAACGTTTATTCCACATCCATCATGCTCGAAGACATTAAACAAAAAAACCTCAATCATTTAATGGTCGTTTCCCCTGATGTCGGTGGTGTAGTACGCGCCCGTGCTATGGCAAAACGCTTAAATGACGCCGAGCTTTCCATTATTGACAAACGCCGCAGTGGTCCTAATAAATCAGAAGTCATGCATATTATTGGAGAACCCTCAGGCAAACATTGCATTATTATTGATGATATTGTGGATACGGCAGGAACATTATGTTCGGCTGCAAAAGAATTGAAAAAAAGTGGTGCTGCCAGTGTAAGCGCCTATATTACCCACCCAGTGTTGTCCGGAAATGCTATTCATAACATTGTGAATTCTGAACTGGACGAAATTGTCGTCACCGACACCATCCCCCTCTCCGACGAAGCCATGCAATGCTCAAAAATTAGAGTGATTAGTTTGGCTGATATGCTGGCTCAAGCCATTAAGCGTGTAAACGTTGAAGAATCAGTAAGCTCCATGTTCGCCGATTGGTAACCACTGTTCCGCTCCCCTTTACAATCAATCGCAGCTCGGTGTTTGGTCGTATGATTGTCCCGTTCTGGGCAGCTGCTGCAAAACCAGTACCTCTTCCATTTCGTTTTGACAGGTTGGTGTCATTCCCGCGAAAGCGGGAATCTATCCTTGAGTTGGCCCTGAGCTACAGCCAGCATGGATCCCCGCCTTCGCGGGGAGGACACAACTAGATACATAGTGTACATAGCTACTAAATGGAAACGGTACTAGTGCCTCGTGATCCCTTAAGCTGTCTTCCCCGCGAAGGGAGATCCATCCTGCAAGCCACTCGGAAATAATGTAATTTGTACATCCTGATAGAATGTTACAATGGTGAAAGCATTCAAGTGGACATACAAAGGAAAAATTTTGAACGCTTGATTAACAGTCCAACATTCAAGGAGTATGTTTAATGGAAAAACAATTTTTTGTATATATGCTCGCAAGTAAATCATATGGAACACTGTACATCGGGGTGACAAGTCATTTGATACAACGTATTTATCAGCACAAAGAAGGTTTGGCTGATGGATTTACAAAAAAATATAACATACATAAACTGGTGTACTATGAGGTTCATTTAGATGTACAAGAGGCAATATTACGAGAAAAACAAATAAAAAAATGGAATAGACAGTGGAAAATCAATCTTATTGAACAGCAGAACCCTCAGTGGCTCGATTTTGGCGTCGGATTATATTGATAGATGGATCCCCGCCTGCGCGGGGATGACAGCTTAAGGGATCACGAGGCACTAGTTGTGTCATCCCCGCGAAGGCGGGGATCCATGCTGGCTGTAGCTCAGGGCCAACTCAAAGATAGATTCCCGCTTTCGCGGGAATGACACCAACCTGTCAAAACCAAATGGAAGAGGTACTAGAAAGAGACAATCTACAACACATTACTATGAATGGGGTAATACGGGTGTTTATTGCTTAAATTTATATGCTTCAATGCATTAGCGTTAATGATGCGTTTTAAGTGCTTTTCGTATCAATTTTTAATCACGAGAGCCAACATATTTATCATCAAAATAATGACGCAATTTCGTTCTCAAAGTGCCACGGCTAATGCCTAACATAATAGCAGCGCGCGATTGATTGTATTTGCAATGCTCCATAACAGCGCGGAATAAAGGGGTTTCAATTTCTTCTAAAACGAATTGATAAAGATCGACAGGATCAGTACCTTTTAATTCTGAAAAATATTTTTGTACAGATTGGGTCACACTTGCGGCCAATGATGACGTCGTGTCTTTAGTTTCATTTCCTATTGCTGACATAATTTTAACTCCTTCATTCAAAAAAAGTATTTTAGCTAATCGAACAATTCATAACAAGGGTACAGTATAAAAAGTATGGTGAAATATACATGTTGAGTGGACGCGAATCCACTCAAAAGAAACACATTCCGGTTTAAAACTGCATCATTGCTGGATTGAATGGTTGATCATTGATAGACAGTTGGCCATTGGCAAGTTTAATCTGGATAACATAGTCTGTTCCTTGCACATTCAGCAAACCTGCTTTGACCAAAGCGGCTAACTTCTCGTCTGCTTGTGCAGAAGCCTGTTGATCAATATCCTGAGGTTGCACGGGTTGTTCGGTGACAACAACCTCAGCAGCATCTGTAGGGGCAGCAGCAGGAACAACTGGAGCTGCCGTATCTGCAGTTGCCGTCGTGGACGAAACAGTGGTTGCAGGAGCGATGCTGGGTTGGGCGGGTTGTGTAAGCAATTTCTGCTTCGCTGCATCTTTTGCCAACGATTTGAGCACAGCAGCGGTGATTTTTAATTGGCCTTGTCCTTGAATTTTTTGAATGAGTTGGAACGGATTACCGGTCTCTTCATTGGGTAAAGAAATGAGCAAATCACCATTAATATTGCCTTCTGGCATAACCATGCTTAATTTTGAAATTTCAAATTGAGCACCCTTGCTCAACAGCTTGGGTATTTCTGGCAATAAGGCCAATAATGCTTGTTGACGTTGAGTATCATTGCCTTGCTGAATGGTATTGACTTCATCATTGATTTTGGCAAGGATTTGAGCATCTAAATTTCGAATGGACACATCAATTGTACCGGGGCCATATACCTTGGAATCAGCCGTGTACATTTTATCCAGTTCCGATTTAAAATTGGAGGTGAATAATCCATTCGTTACTTGACTGCTGGAGTGCACATCAAGTTGCTCCAGGGCAAACACTTTTTGATCATTTTGTGTGACCAGTAAGGAAGGTACAGAAAGATTAGCATCGCCAAGGTACAAACCCGTTTCGGTTTGTTTTAGATCATAATCACTTACTGTTTTACCCAAAATAGCTTTCATGTCACCTTTCATCATGCTCAAACCGTCAAGGGTAACGCTACCATCGACATGAGACATTTGGGACGAAATGCTGATATCACTGTTTAAACCCAACCATTCGAATTGACTATGGCCATCTTTCGCCACTAACTTGAATTGTGGTGCCATGACATGAAGCCGACAATTGTTTAAATAGTTCACAAATATGCTGACATCCAAATGCGGTTTAACAGAATTGCTTGTGTACATGGCATCAAACTGCTGTGCATATGTTGGTGGCAAAACTAAATCGGTATGAGCATAACCAAGGCCAAACCACACATTCGCGTCAGCAAAAATAACAGGGCCATGTGAAATGGCTAACGGCATTTGGATCGTATAATCTTTGGCAGATATCGTTACTTGTTGACCTGCTTCATTTTTTTCAATGCGTGGAGGAATGTGCAAGCGCCAATTTAATACAGCCGACGACTTAAACCAACCTCGGTTATATTGTTCAATATCGACATACAAGCCATTGGATTGACTAACCATCTCAATATTTTTTTTAAGAGTGCGTTCTGTAGCAACACCCATTGCATAATAACCGCCAAGGATTATAGCGATGACAACAATCACCAATCCTGTCAATTTTTTCATTGTTATCTCCATATTAACGACGACTTACACGTTTACGATTAAACCTTGTAATTTTGGACAGTAATTAAAACACGAGAATAAGGTTATGCAAAGAGGTATTTCATGTTTCAGAATGTGTAGCCGACGCTTCAATCGCGAAACACTCTATATTTGGATCCCCGCTTGCGCGGGGATGACAAAATTAACTGCAGTTAATTTTATTTTTTAACAGGATTGCAATAAGTTTCTCTCACGCAGAACGCTAAAAGCAATGCAATTAATGACGATATCGGTAATATTTTTAAACCAAATTGAAAGTCCGACAACAATAATGTTTCAATGTTGTAAGAACGAGGACCAGACACCAAATCAACGAGACGCCCCACCAAAGGTTGCAGCAAGGCACCGACGAAAATGGATGTCATGTTCGTAAAAGCAATTGCTGTCCCCACCACGCGGCGATCATTGAGTTCTGTGGATACGGCATAAGCAATGGCAACCCCTGTGTTGGTTAAGCCATAAGCAAAAAAGATAAGGTAAGCCATGTTCTTATCCAATCCAGGGTAAAACACCAACAAAGACGTTAACACCACTCCGCAAGCAGCAGAAATGATCATAAAAGGTTTACGCCGACCTATACGATCTGAAATCCAACCGGACAAAGGCCCACCAATGACCCAACCTATAAAAATTAGTCCTGTTGCAAAAGCCGCGGCATGCGCTGTTAAACCTCTCCCATACTGCAAATAAGCAGGACCAATCGCCTCACCAATTACAGCAGTCGGTGCATAAAGAAAACCGGCATACAACGCATTTAGCCATATTTGCCGATTGGATAAAATAATTTTGAGACTTTCCAAAATACTTAATTTTTGGTTATCGGTGACGTTTTTATAATGCTCAGCCGTGCGTGGTTTGTCTTGCACATATTGGTAAAGCAAAGCGGCCAAGACGATAAACAGTAAAGCCACAATCAACATGCTATGCCGCCAACCCACAGCGCTCACCAAAAAGGACAGAGGCGCCTGCCCCGCTGATGCACCCAACATGCCTAAGGCTTGCGTAAGGCCTGCCAGTAAACCCAGCATTGCGGGTGGAAACCATGACGTCGCAAGACGTAAAGCCGAAATAAAGGCAAAAGCCGCGCTAAAACCAATCAAGACCCTGCCGACAGATGCAGAAAATAGACCGTTTGATAAACCAAATACACAACAACCCAACGCCGTGATCAACGACATGATGGTCAGTAACCAACGGATGCTAATTCGATCAACGGTTAGGCCAACAGGTATCTGCATAATGATATAAGGGATGTAAAAAGAAGCAGTTAATATCCCAAAACCAACTTCATTGATTCCAAAATCAATTTGGATAAAACGATGCATCACACTCGGAGCGACGCGAGCCATGTAATCTGAAAAATAAAACGTTGCCGCTAAACCCCAGATCAACCATGCAAATCCGAGTTGTTTTTTTGATAACGTATTAACAGGTGTGTTCACAATTGTATTCATAGGCAGCTCACAAACGAATTGTTGTTTTCTAAATTATGTTTATATAATGCAAACAGCCAATATGTATTTTGAAATTTTTTTGTATCGTAATTGCTCTAAGAGCAAACTGTGGAAAAACTCAGTGAAACAGTAAAATACTAAATAGCAAAGCGTCTAGCCAATATATAAACAGTTCGTCATAATACTATCTGGTATCGTTCATTATATCAAGTTAAGGTATAATCCAGCCAGGGCAAACGCATCTTAAATTTAGAACGTCCTACGTACCGTGCTTTGTGCGGGGTATCCAGACGATCTTTATTCAAAATTGAAACTATAGTGGATTTACTTTTAATTGACTCCTATTTGGAGATTAGGCCTTGGCCCAACTTAAAATGGGGATGGCTTAATTGTTGGGCCAAGGCCCAACCTACGCGTCAATTTAAAATCAAAACAATATAGATTCCTAGCGTACCCTGATCATCCAACGTATATGCCCAACACAAATAGCACATACTTTTACTCAATAGCCAAGGTATCCCGAATGAATGCATTAGAAGAAGCCATTGAAAAAGCCTATTCAGCCCATGGTGGCAACACCGAAGCCAATAAAGCTTATCTTGAGTTTATCAAAGCTAACTTTATTTTACCTGTTGAAAAATATAGCGACTTGGAAAGTCCTGAAGTCTTGTTTTTGCAAGAAAACAATCAAGTATTTTTACCTGCTTTTACCAACATGGACTATTTTGATCGATGGGCACTTGAGATTAGTCAAGACATCCAGTTATTGAAGTTATCAGGGGTTGATCTGTTAAAAGGAATCGGCGAAAACGTGATTGTTTGTTTAAACATTGGCAGCCCCGTTTATAAGGAATTTAATCCAGCAGAAATTGCTAGGATGAGAAGCATGGTGTTAAAACTGTTTAAATAGACGCAAGGGATCCAGCTTCACGCTCATTCAGAGAAACCCGTCTTTGCGAGCCGCAGGTGAAACAGTGACTTTATGCGATGCTCGCTGTGCTCACAATGACGGCCGGTTTTGGGTCAAGGCGCTAATCGGCGAACATGCCATTTATGGCCCCGTAGATCATAATGGATGCGATCATGAAGCCGGCTATCACGCCCTTGAAAAAACTCCATTTCGTGAGGTGTTACTTGATAACCTCCCCAATGTTTCGGGCGATCAATCGGCTTTGATTGATGCTTTTCAAGCAGTTCATTTAACTTTTCTTCCAATTCACCGCGATGCTGAATTTCTGTGCTTTGATTCGAGACAATTGCACTGAGCTGACTCCCTCTCGGGCGTGAAGCAAAATAATCATCTGATTTTTTTTCACTGATTTGCTCAATACGGCCACGTACGCGAACTTGTCTTCCCAAACTTGGCCAATAAAAATTTAATGCTACATAAGGTGTCGTAGCGATGTGTGCGGCTTTCATGCTTTGGTAGTTGGTGTAAAAAATAAACATACCATCTTCCAAACCTTTCAAGAGCATAATCCGTGAGTCAGGATGGCCTTTATCATCCACCGTCGACACAACCATTGCCGTAGGATCGAGCTGCTCAGTTTGCAGGGCTTCTGCAAGCCATTTATCAAACTGGAGCAAAGGGGATTCGTGCGTGTCTTCTTTGTTTAACCCTGCGACACCATAATCCCGCCGTATACTTGATATATTTTTAGAATCCATGCACCTTCTCCTTGGCGATCGTTCATTTGAATGTGTCCAATATTGAATAATTGCAGAATCCAAAGCAAACAGCAGCATTGGATTCTGCATTAAACAAATTTATTTCAAAACCATTACCAACCCGTGATTTCTGCAACAGCGTTACCTAATTCAGCAGGAGAATTGACTGTTTTAACCCCAGCCGCTTCCAAGGCCGCAAATTTATCGGCAGCGGTTCCTTTTCCACCTGAAATAATAGCTCCGGCATGCCCCATGCGCTTTCCTGCGGGTGCCGTTACACCAGCAATGTAAGAAACAACTGGTTTTGAAACATTGGATTTGATGTATTCAGCAGCTTCTTCTTCGGCCGTACCACCGATTTCACCCACCAAAATAATTGCTTCTGTTTGAGGATCTTTTTCAAACAAAGCAAGGACATCAATAAACGTTGTTCCTGGAATTGGATCACCACCAATGCCCACGCATGTGCTTTGACCAAATTTTTTATCGGTCATTTGTTTAACAGCTTCATACGTCAAAGTCCCTGAACGAGAGACAATGCCGACTTTACCAGGCAAGTGAATTGATCCAGGCATGATGCCAATTTTGCATTCGCCCGGCGTAATGACACCCGGGCAATTGGGGCCAATCAAACGACTTTGCGTGTTGTTTTCCAAATACAGTTTGACTTGCAGCATGTCCAAAACAGGGATGCCTTCTGTGATGCAAACGATCAATTTTATGCCAGCATCTGCTGCTTCTAAAATGGAGTCTTTACAGAACGGGGCTGGAACATAAATGACCGTTGCATCAGCGCCAGTTTCATCCACGGCATCACGCACCGTATTAAACACAGGTAGATCAAGGTGCATTTGCCCGCCTTTACCCGGGGTTACCCCACCCACCATGCGTGTGCCATAACTGATCGCTTGTTCGGAATGAAACGTTCCTTGTTTGCCCGTAAATCCCTGACAAATAACTTTGGTTTGTTTATTTATTAATATGCTCATTGCTACCTCTAATATTAACGTTTAAGCGACAGCCGCCACAATTTTTTTAGCCGCGTCAGTCAAACTGTTCGCTGCAATGACATTCAAGTCACTTTTATTTAAAATATCTGCGCCCAATGCTGCATTGTTACCCTCGAGACGAACCACGACGGGCAATGAAACTTGCACTTCTTTTACAGCAGCTAAAATGCCTTCTGCAATTAAATCACAACGCACGATACCACCAAATATATTCACCAAAATGCCTTTTACTTTTTCATCCGATAAAATAATCTTAAACGCTTCGCTGACGCGTTCTTTGGTCGCACCACCACCAACATCAAGAAAATTAGCTGGTTCACCACCGTGCAACTTGATCACGTCCATGGTCGCCATAGCAAGACCTGCGCCATTCACCATACAACCAATTTCACCATCAAGAGGAATATAATTAAGCTCCCAATCGTGGGCGCGGTTTTCACGTTCATCTTCTTGTGAAGTATCGCGCATGGCTTTTAAATCAGGGTGACGGAACAAAGCATTGTCATCGATGGTTACTTTGCCATCCAAGCACACCAATTGACCATCTTTAGTCACAACCAACGGATTAATTTCCAATAAACTTAAATCGCATTCCACAAACATTTTGCCCAAACCCATCATCAATTTGGAAAATTCATTGATTTGATGGTCGGACAGGCCCAACTTAAATGCAACTTCACGACCTTGAAAAGGCATAACACCTGTCATAGGATCAACAATCACTTGAAATATTTTTTCAGGTGTTTTTTCAGCAACGGTTTCAATTTCAACGCCGCCTTCAGTGGATGCCATGAACACAACCCGGCGTGTGGCTCGATCCACCACTGCACCCAAATACAACTCGCGAGCGATGTCACTGGTTTCTTCCACTAAAACTGCGTTTACAGGTTGGCCTTTAGCATCGGTTTGGTAAGTGACTAAACGGGTACCCAGCAAAGATTGTGTATAAGCCGCCAAATCCTCTTTATTGCCAACCAGCTTAACACCACCTGCTTTGCCACGACCACCTGCATGGACTTGCGCTTTCACAACCCAACGAGATGTTGTTAATTGAGAAGCCACTTGAAGGGCATCATCCACATTGAATGCAACCTCTCCTTTGGGAACAGGCAGCCCGTAGCTGGCAAATAATTTCTTAGCTTGGTATTCATGTAAATTCATTGTACGTTTCCTAATTAAACGTTAAGTAATAAACGAGCTGGATCTTCTAATAAATCTTTAACACTCACTAAAAATTGCACTGACTCTTTGCCATCGATTAAGCGATGATCATAAGACAAAGCAAGATACATCATGGGGCGAATAACGATTTGGCCTTTTTCAGCAATGGGGCGTTCTTGGATCTTGTGCATGCCCAGAATGGCTGTTTGGGGAGGATTAATGATTGGAGTGGCCAGTAACGAACCAAAAACACCACCATTGGTGATGGTGAATGTTCCGCCTTGCATGTCTTCGATGGCCAATTTTCCTTCACGCGCACGCGCAGCAGAATCACCAATAGAGCGCTCTATTTCTGCCAAGCTCAGTTGATCAGCATCACGAACAATCGGCACCACTAAACCACGTTCCGTTGACACAGCAATGCCAATGTCAAAAAAGTTATGATAAACGATGTCTGGGCCGTCAATAGAAGCATTCACCGCTGGAAAACGTTTCAATGATTCAACCACTGCTTTAGTAAAAAATGACATAAAACCGAGTTTAACACCGTGTTTTTTTTCAAAGCTGTCTTTGTATTGTGCTCGTAAGTCCATAACCGCTTTAAGATTTACTTCATTAAAAGTGGTCAACATAGCCGCATTGTGCTGCGCTTGCAGTAAACGCTCCGCAACTTTGGCACGCAATCGAGACATCGGCACACGTTTTTCTTCGCGAGCACCGGCGCTGGGTGTAACGGCTGCTTTCACTACGGGCGTCGCCTTTGCAACAGCTGTGTTGCGGCCAGATTCAATAAAAGCGAGCACATCTTCTTTGGAAAGACGACCATCTTTACCAGAACCTATGATTTGGTTAGGCTGCAGATCATGTTCAGCCAACATACGTCTTACCGCAGGGCTTTCTGCGTTACTGGCCGCATCATTTTCTTCCTGTTGCGGCATGGGCGCTTTCGTTGCGACAGGTGCAATACTTCCTGAAATTCGGGCTAATAATTCACCGGATTTAACAGAAGCACCTTCGTCAAATAACAATTCTTGCAACACGCCATCTGCCGGTGCGGGAACTTCAAGCACGACTTTATCTGTTTCCAAATCAACCAGATTTTCATCACGCTTAATCGTATCGCCAACTTTTTTATGCCAGGTAGCGATGGTTGCATCGGCCACTGACTCAGGCAAAACAGGAACTTTGACTTCAATTGACATAACTGTACCTTCTTATTGAGATTAATTCGTTAATTCAGAGAGCAATGCCTGTTTGATCAGCTCTTCTTGCTCATGGGCATGAACATAAGGACTACCTCCCGCCGGTGCTGCAGCAAAGCCTCGACCTGCGTAGCGTAATGATTGGCCTGATTCAAAGCAGTCTTTCATATTGTGTTGCGACGAGAACCAAACCCCTTGATTTTGTGGCTCTTCCTGACACCAAATAATATCTTTGGCCTGAGGGTATTTTTCAAGCTCTTTTTTTAATGCTTTTTTCGGGAATGGATACAATTGTTCAATGCGCACAATTGCCACATGCTCCATTGCGTCATCTCGTCTCTTTTGCAAAAGTTCATAATAAACTTTTCCGCAGCACAATACGACACGCGTTATTTTAGCAGGATCCACGGCATCAATTTCGGGAATAACAGGGTAAAACTCACCTTGCGTTAGATCTTGCAAAGAAGAAACAGCCAATTTGTGCCGCAATAAGCTCTTTGGTGTCATGACAATCAAGGGCTTGCGGAATTTTCTAATAATTTGGCGACGGAGTAAATGGAATATTTGTGCGGGTGTCGTTGGTGTACAAACTTGCATGTTTTGTTGCGCACAAAGCTGCATGTAACGCTCCAATCGAGCGGATGAATGCTCAGGACCTTGGCCTTCATAACCATGAGGCAGCAACATCACTAAGCCACATAAGCGGCCCCATTTTTGCTCACCCGAACTGATAAATTGATCAATAACAACCTGAGCACCATTTGCAAAATCACCAAATTGCGCTTCCCAAAGCACCAGTGAAGTGGGTTCTGATGCGGAGTAACCATACTCAAATGCAAGTACTGCTGCCTCAGAAAGAACCGAATCGATCACGGAAAACGGCTTCATGGGATTGGAAACCACACGTTCCAGTGGCACTGCAGTTTGTCCACTTCGTTGATCATGCAACACTGCGTGGCGATGCGCGAAGGTACCACGACCACAATCTTGTCCCGATAAACGTACTTCATGGCCTTCGTGCAATAAAGACGCATAAGCCATCGTTTCAGCATACCCCCAATTGATTGGCATTTCCCCTGTGGTCATTTTGGCTCGGTCCGCAAGCAATCGTTTTACAACAGAGTGCAATTCAAAACCTTCGGGCAAAGTTTGCAGTTGCTCGGATAAACTTTGCAGTGTTTTTTGACTGATCGTGGTGTCGGCTTTATCCGTCCATTTAGCATTGATATACGGAGACCAATCGGTTGAGCTTTTACCTTCATAGTCATCATGAACTACATTAACAATGGCTTTTCCTTTGTCCAAGGTGTCACGGTATTTTTCGATCAAACCTGCAATGTCGGATTCAGTGATTAACTGTTCAGCCACCAATTGCTTGCCGTAAACGTCTCGAAGAACAGGCATGGATTTAATTTTTTTATACATTTCAGGCTGAGTTACCGAGGGTTCATCGGCTTCATTATGCCCTTGTCGACGGTAACACACTAAATCAAGCACAACATCGCGTTTGAATTTCATGCGAAACTCAAACGCAATTTGAGTCGCGAAAACAACAGCCTCTGGATCATCCCCATTGATATGCAAAATGGGTGCTTGGACCATTTTTGCCACATCTGTGCAATAGAGTGTAGAGCGTGCATCCAGTGGATTGCTGGTGGTGAATCCAATTTGATTGTTGATCACAATATGGATGGTACCCCCAGTGCAATAACCACGGGCTTGGGAAAAGTTAAAGGTTTCCATGACCACGCCTTGACCCGCAAACGCCGCATCACCATGGATAACAACAGGAAGCACAGCATCTTTTCGCACCAAATCGTTGCGTCGACGTAATCGCGAGCGGGCTGAACCTTCAACAACAGGCCCAATAATTTCAAGATGAGAAGGATTGAATGCCAACGCCACATGCACGATGGAACCCGAAGCCGTTTTCAAATCCGACGAAAAACCCAAATGGTATTTCACATCACCGGTACGATCGGCGTTGTATTTGCCCTCAAATTCTTGAAAAAGTGCGTCAGGTTCTTTACCCAGTACATTGACAAGAACATTCAACCGGCCGCGATGCGCCATGCCAATGACAATTTCTTTCACACTGTCATGGCTGCCTTGACGAATAATTTCTTTCATCATCGGCACCAACGAATCACCACCCTCAAGCGAAAATCGTTTTTGACCCACATAACGGGTCCCTAAATAGCGTTCTAGTCCATCTGCAGCAATCAATTCATTGAGAATTTGTAATTTTTTTTCTGGGCTAAAGCTGCCTCGGCCACGTGTGGATTCTAATTTCTGCTGGAGCCATTCCATTTCTTCAGCATTTGCGATGTGCATGTACTCAATGCCAATGCTTCCACAATACGTTTCACGTAAAGCGTTATAAATATCAGCCAAAGGCATTTGTTGCTTGGAAAACGTATCGCCTGCAAAATAACTCTTGTTTAAGTCTGTATTGGACAAATCATGTGATGCCAAATCCAGTGCCGCAATGTGAGGGCGCGAGGCCATTTCCAAAGGATCCAATTTCGCGGCAAGATGCCCATTCGCACGGTATGCATTCACCAACTCAGTCACCTTGGCCTGCTTATCATCACCAGCTGTAACAACGGTGTGGCGCTTGGTTGATGCATTTTGTAAAAAATATTCACGGATGTCACGGTGCGACACATCACCCGCTTGGCCGTTGCTACGAAGTCCATCAAAAAGCGTGCGCCATTCATCGGGAACAGATTGGGGATTGTTCAAATAATCTTCATACAATGCATCAACGTATGCCATATTCCCACCAGAAAGGTATGAATTAGCCCACTCATTTTGCAAATAGTTACTGCTCATTACTTATTTTCTCCAAAGGAAAAACCGTGAGCGGGTCACGGTTTTTCTTATCATCAAATTCACTCACTGCCACACCTGACTTAGAGAGACAGGCCAGTTTACGTTTCTTGTGACAGCATTTGTTTGCGTATATCGCCAATTGCCGCCGTAGGGTTCAAACCTTTTGGACATACATTGGCACAATTCATGATGCTTCGGCAACGAAACACACTGAATGGATCTTGCAATTTATCCAAACGATGTTGCGTTGCTGTATCGCGACTGTCCGCTAAAAAACGGCGCGCTTGCAGCAATCCCGCAGGCCCAACAAATTTTTCAGGGTTCCACCAAAACGATGGGCACGAGCTTGTGCAGCAAGCGCATAAAATACACTCGTACAAACCATCCAATTTTTCCCGCTCAGCGGGGGTTTGTAAGCGTTCCTGAGCAGGTGGGGTATTATCATTTTGCAAATAGGGTTCAATGCGCTCATATTGCTGATAAAATTGGCTTAAGTCAACCGCCAAATCACGCACCACCGGAAATCCAGGCAGTGGCCGAACCACTATTTTATCGGTGTTTAATTTAGACAAATGCGTAATGCACGCTAAACCGTTGGTACCATTAATATTCATGCCATCGGATCCACAAACCCCTTCCCGGCATGAACGACGGTAAGACAATGTAGGATCTTGTTCCGCTTTAATGCGCTCTAACAATGTCAATAACATTGGATCACTTTTAGCAGGAATATCCAATGCGTACTCTTGCATATACGGTTTTTTATCAACTTCAGGGTTGAATCGATAAATAGACAGGCTCAAGCGTCTGGTATCAGCCATGATATATCCTCTTAATAAACACGTTCTTTCGGCGCAAATGGCTCGACAAATTTAGGTGATGCATTGACTGGACGATAATCAATACCATCATTTTCCATAAAATAGACCGTGTGCTTGATCCAATTTTCATCATCACGATTTGGGTAGTCTTCACGGCTATGCGCACCACGACTTTCTGTACGAGCCAGGGCCGACTGCGCTGTAGCAAAAGCCGTGGCCATTAAATTATCCAGCTCTAATGCAGTGACTCGATCCGTATTAAACACGGCACTTTTATCCACAAGGCTGGCATGGGCTAATCGTTCACGCAACGCGGCTAAACGCAACAAACCTTGTTCCATGATATCGCCTTTACGAAATACTCCAAAATCCTCTTGCATGATACGTTGCATCTCGTCACGAATGACGGCAGGACTTTCGCCGTCACTGGAATCTTGCCAACGTTGATAGCGCGCCAGTGACGCAGCAACATCCTCATCACTCACGTAGCCTATATCAGGCAATTGATTGGCTTGGCGTAATGATTCAACGTGCAATCCGACAGCACGGCCAAACACCACCAAATCAATCAAAGAATTGCCGCCTAAGCGATTCGCCCCATGCACAGAAACACACGCACATTCCCCAACTGCGTAAAGCCCTTCCACCACTTGCTCAATGCCATGGCGTTTGGTGATCACTTGGCCATGAATATTGGTGGGAATTCCACCCATGGTGTAGTGGCATGTCGGAACCACTGGAATGGGTTCTACAATAGGATCAACGCCCGCAAACTGGATCGACAACTCTCGAATACCTGGCAGACGCGATTTGATTAAATCAGCGCCTAAATGATCCAATTTCAACTTAACATGATCCACACCTTGCGGATCAAATCCTTTGCCAGCACGTATTTCTAACGCAATGGCGCGAGCAACCACGTCGCGTGACGCGAGATCTTTAACATGCGGCGCATAACGCTCCATGAAACGCTCGCCATCTTTATTGATCAAATAGCCACCTTCGCCGCGCGAACCTTCGGTGACCAAAGTACCTGCACCTGCAATCCCGGTGGGGTGGAATTGCCACATTTCCATGTCTTGCAAAGGCAGACCGGCACGCAATGCCATACCAAAACCATCGCCCGTATTGATGTAAGCGTTGGTCGTGGATTGATAAATTCGCCCAGCACCACCTGTCGCTAAAATACAAACACGGCTTTGGAAAAAAACAACCTCCCCTGTTTCAATGCACATGGCCGTAACACCCACGATACGATTGTGGGCGTCCTTCACAAAATCAAGGGCCAGCCATTCACTGTAAATGTGTGTTTTTGCTTTTAAATTTTGCTGATAAAGCGTGTGCAATAAAGCATGGCCTGTTCTGTCCGCTGCTGCACATGTTCGAGCAGCTTGCTCTCCACCAAAATTTTTTGATTGACCACCGAATTGACGCTGGTAAATTTTACCACTATCTGTTCTTGAAAATGGCAATCCCATGTGCTCAAGCTCATACACCGCTTCTGGGGCTGTTCGGCATAAATATTCAATGCAATCCTGATCGCCAATATAATCTGCGCCTTTAACGGTGTCATACATGTGCCAACGCCAGTCATCACCATCCGCATCAGCATTCCCCAAAGCAGCAGTAATACCGCCTTGCGCTGAAACCGTGTGTGAACGCGTGGGAAAAACTTTCGATAACAAGGCTACTTTTAAACCCGAATTGGCCAATTGAAGAGCCGCGCGCATCCCAGCTCCTCCCGCACCTATAATCACTGCATCAAATTCATTACGAGCAAACGCCATTATTATTGTCCCCAAACAATCATTGTTCCCCAGACAAACTGGGTGATCAAAAACAAAGCAACCAACAGTTGAATAGACAGTCTAATTGCCGTGCATTTTATGTAATCGGTTGTCACCGTCCAAATACCTATCCAAGCATGCAGCAACAGGGCAAGCAGCGCCACGAGCGTAGCAATTTGCACCCATCCATTGTGAAATAGACCATGCCATTGTTCATATTGGAGCGGCGAATGCCCGCACAAGTAACCCAACATACCTAAGGTATAGAGTGCGAAGTATACGGCCGTGACACGCTGAATTAACCAATCTTTTAAACCATTACCGGTCAAGCTTGTCACATTTGTTACCATACCCAAACTCCTAATAAAATTGCTAAAACAACCGCAAGAACAATAACCGCTACTGCACTTCGGCGCCCCGCTGGCAAATGCTCACCCCAGCCCAGATCCATAGCAATATGCCGTAATCCAGCAAGCAAATGGTAGATGAAAGCGGTGCCAAATGCCCACAGTAAAAATTTATACCCACACGCGTTCAGCAACGTTTGTAAACGGGCAAAAGTATCTGCGGAATGCAGAGACAAACTCAAAAAATACAACATGACAGGAACCAATAAAAACAAAACGATGCCTGAAATTCTGTGTAAAATTGAGGCAATTGCCATGGGGGGAAACGTTAAACTCCCTAAATCCAGATTGATCGGTCTTTTCTGACTCACTGTGTATGCCTTATTTCTGATAAAAAACTTGGTAGGGATTATATACTGCGCGCAACCATATTTCGAGTTTTTATCCAGCAAATTTATTGCGACACAGTGAACATACGCCACTGGCCCCTACAACCGCGATTGCTAATGGAATCATAAAATCATATTGAACACCAGTGAATTCAAAGATGAGAACGATCGCTGTTAAAGGCATTGTTTGAGCTGCGGCAAGAAAAGCCGTTGCCCCAACAACGACGTATGCCGTTTGAGAAACCCCGGGCCAAACGAGGCTAAACAAATTACCCAAGATAATAGCCATCAAGGCGCCATTGGCCAATGACGGTGTCAATAAACCACCCTGCGCCCCTGCTCGCAAACTTCCCCAAGTAATAAAGATTCGAAGCAAAAGTAAAACCAACGCCAAACGGGTGTCAATCGTATTGTTAAAGCCGATCTGGACCACCGCCTTGCCATTCCCCAAGAGTTCTGGAAAATAAATGGACAATAGCCCAATAAAAATAAAATTTAACAAACAAAATAAAATTAAATATTTATGACGTGGTGCTTTATGGCGAGCCGCCGTGGTTATGCGATTGAACCAATACGCCATGACGCCAAAAAAAGGAATGGTTAAAATAGACCAAATAATTAAAAGAGGATGGCTTGACCCAGTGGTTAACGGGTATTGAATATGATGACCAAGGCCCATCCAAGACACCGCTGTAGCAATCACCGAAATGAGTATGGCCGGTATGACCGCTTGCCAGCGTAACGTGCGCAATAAAACTTCCAACGTAAACAATATCCCGCCCATTGGAACATTGTACACAGCTGCAAGACCTGCTCCAGCAGCACAAGCCAGCAACGTATGGGTTTCTGAAACAGTGAGTTTTGCTTTGTTAGCGAGCCAAATGGCATAGGTTGCAGCAACTTCGCGCGGCGCAACTTCTCGGCCTAATGGCGAGCCCAGCGCAATGGTTATAATTTGCAACGATGCATGTGCAAGGGTACTGACTATTGGCATATGCGGTTTAGGTGAATGCAAAGCGGTTTGAATGCCAACCAGTGGTTTGCCGTACCGGTAAAGGGCCCACCAGCCCAGGCCAGCAATCAGGCCACACAGAGCAAGCATTGCCACCCGGCGCAGAGGGGACGCATTGACCACCCCCTCTAAAAAACTTTGAGGGCTTATAATAAGATCAAGACTGTAACCGTAAGCAATATGTTGAATCGAATGCAACAGCATCACTAGCAACATCCCACTCAATCCCGTACCAATTCCGATCAAAACAGCGATGCTGTAAAATTTGAGTGGCGGGCTTGCTGGGGTATGGCATGGTCGTACGGTCACGATTTCTCACTTCCATCAATATCGGCTTTTTGCTCGCAACGCGTCGATTAACGTTTAGCACCCGGTGTGGTGTTGTACGTCGTCCGATAATTGCTACGCGGCGCCTCAGGCGGATAGCCATAGCCGAGATCCGCTAAACGTTTCACCACTTGTAAGTATCGCTCGCCCCACGTTCCTGGATCAAAGGTAGTCACCACCACGTTATAGCTTAAATTGATAATGGACTCAAAGGCTTTGCGTT
>CAZGKX010000025.1:0-31312 GCA_964525945.1 uncultured Legionellaceae bacterium | reverse complement strand
CCACCATGTTAGCCAAGCGTTCAAGTAGCGTTTGATTCGTGCGGTAGAAAACCCATCAATAACCATAAGTCTTACTTGTTCACGTGCATTTCTTAATGTTCTCGCATGCGGAATAATTGAGATTTGCCCAGAATTTTCTCGTTCGGTACTGAGTGAGCTGCTGTTACTACACTCGGTCTGTTTAAATAACAGACATTTATCAGCGAAAGCATCATTTGCTGCCGTTCGATTTGAATCCTGTGCAACATGGGTGTTATTTGGAGATTGTGTTTCCAAATATTGGATGCCTAGAAAATGAAAACCACTGTTTATAGCGCCAATACGCGTTTTTTTGCGCGACAGTTGTAGATGTCTTTCTTGTAAGACGCTCATGAGTCGTCTTTTACAACGCTCTAATTGGCGTTTTGTTTTACAGAGAATAATCAGATCATGGTTATCGTCTTTTCCATTTTTGCCAAATGTTAAGATGCTTGATCATTTATCACAGGGGTCCCTTAACAACACTTATTCGCACGTCAAATGCAGTCTCGACATCAGTCATTTTTAGGGGGAAAAACGAGATTTCATAGAATCATCGCTTGAAGAAAAAAGTGTATCCGGAACAATTGAGCACAAAAGTACCGCCAAGCAACCCATTACAACCACGGCCATGACATTCCGAGATGACAATATATTCTGCATTAATTTAAGCCAATCTTGTGTTTGGATAGGGTCAAACGCCTGGGGACTATTTAAACGCAATGGTATATGAAGCGATAAATATTCCAGTGCTTCAGGCTCCAAAATAAGTCTTTTATCGTGCACGGACAATTCTATATATTGCCCTAACGTTACAGTACATTCATTATTTTGAGATAATACACAATCCATTGTCGTCCCTTGGCGTAAGAACATTTTAAGTACGCTTAAATGATGGTTATTAAGCGCTAAATGTAAAATATTAACTCGCTTCGACAACGTGGTTTTTAAGTGCTCTGTGACATTTTCTTGAACGATTTCTCGGTAATACAATGAGTTTTCGTAACAAAAATCTGCAATCATGATCAATTTTTCCAATTCCTCTTTTTTGTCTTGTGACTTGCAGAAGTGATGTAAATTTATAAAAAGCATCTCGTAGGCTTGATGCGCCTCCTGACGATCGTTCAATATGCCCGGCGAAATTTGATGCAGTAAGGCGATTATTTCATAAGATCCGTGATGTATTCCCGTAAGCAACCAATATGGGAAATATTTATAGGATGATTGGATCTTATTTAAAGGGTCGCTATTAAGTAAATCCTGCCGTTGGTCTTGAATGTGTTTAGGCAAGGCCATATCATCTAAACAAAACTCATAGAAGATTTGCTCTGCCTCCCACATTGTCATCAGAAGTTCACTAATTTTCTGACAAATTTGGCGATCTTCACTCTCATCATCGATGTTTAACCGCCAACGGGCTTTAATTGAGTCAATTTCTGCAAGATAGCAGTCGTTTTGTTCTTGAATATTTTGTAAGAGCCCTTTTAAGCGGTCAATACGAGTCTGTACTACAGTGATGGCTTTATCAAAATCGGCCGTTCTTTGTTTTAAAGCCATTTCACAAGCTAAGTTTAATTCCCGAAGTTGTGGGTCATTAATGATAAGCGTTTCATGAACCGAATATAAGATCAAACTATCTCCGTTTAAAATCCTCAAATCCTCCTCGTTGCATCCATCAATACGTCTGATAATATCTTCCAATGCGTTACGAATTGTATGGGGATGCAGGGATGTATTTTTTGATTTTGCTAACGAAGATTTTTTATTGGTTTTTTTTGAGAATCCGCTCGAGGTAGGAGCGGATTGACTGGACATCGTATGCTCAGTATTTTGCTCAGAAATGACTGTTTCTTTTTTTATCTTTTCAGCCAACCTTTTGTCCAGCATGGCAATAATAGCCAATAAGAAAGGTGCTTGTAGGCATTGATTGAGCGTATTGTTCTCTTTCCTTTGTCGTAAGGTTGTGTTAGAAAAAAGATGTATTTCATTTAAAATATTCATTTTTTGAATGGTCAGGAGTTTAATTTTTTCCAGAGCAGCTTTTGTTAAATTTTGGGAATTTTCCCACAATTTTGATAATGAATTTTCAATGTCTGCTAATTTTTCCCCAAGTTCGTAGATGTATTGCGTTTTAAACTGATGAATGTTTTGTAAAATGATATCTACATCCGTTTCTACTTCATGACGAATATTGTCAAGCTCATCCGGAGATAGCTCTATGCGTTTTCGCATCGAGTTAATGGCCTCAGTTTCATAATAAACTGAGTCTTCCTCAGTCTGAGTCGAATCATTTTGAAGCTCATACGCCTCGATATGAGTGACGAAACATTTAAAACGACCAGCTTCTATCGCATTAAATTCTATATAGGCATGTTCAACTCTTTTGTATTTTAAAAACTCTTCTGTTCGTGTCAGGTGATAAGGGGCTAATCGAACATCAGTGTTCGTAAAGACTTGATCAATCGAAACATGGCGCTTTATAGTGCCTTTATTGCGCAAGTGGATCATAATATATTTTCTTTTTGTAAGATTGGATTGATTAAGCGATATTTTATATCTAGAAAAAAAGGGGGTATCTTTATAAGCTTTGATCAGCTCATATAAACCATGAATGCAAAATCGTCCACGTTGCTTTTTAGCAAATAGAGTCCATCTGGGTTCTTCTTTGAATGAATGCATTCTCGAGCTCTCTAAACAATATTAGAGCATTATTATAACACAATTGCTTTTTTATAAACTATTTACGCATGTATCCTGACTTTGCGAACGACGCTGTGTCGAGAAGTTGCTTCTGCTGTGCGGGGTATAAATCGTAAGATGAATACCCTCCTGGTAGCCCCATCCGGGTAAGTGCTAGATAGTTGGTATGGTGAAGGTATCTAAATCCATGATAAAGATCGTGATCCGTAACAAGTGAAATAGGCTGTAACACTTGAACCAAAAGGTAATAGAAGCAGGAGAAAGGCTTAGTCAGTGCGTTCTCGTAGTCAATGAGCGTCTCGGTCAACAGTGTATACTGACTGCCCTCGTAACTAAGACGCCAGCACTGGCAAGGGAGCGGGGCTAAACAACCCTACAATCAATAGCACCAAAGCAATCACTAAAAATAAGAAAAACAACAGTTTTGAAATAGCCGTCGCTGTAGAAGCTAAACCCCTATAGCCAAATAAGGCGGCAGCTATTGCAATCACCAAAAATATGAGTGCCCATTCCAACATGACTGTCTCCCTGTCTTAAAATTTCAATTATACTTAAGTATAGCCTAACATTGTTTTTTAAAACTTATGCAACCCATACCGCTTTAGGAGAAAATAATGGAAAAATCGGATGTTCCAGAAGTACCCAATGCGCCAGATGAATACCCTCATGTACCTAATGAAGTTCCAGTGATTCCAAGACCTTTAGAGCCGTCATTTCCTGAGACTCCGGAACCCGAACCGCTTCATATCCCTGAGCCCAACACTGACAACAATTAGAGAGTTTATAGTGAGTTAATTTTATCATGTTTATTTGGGAATATATCTGAAAAACGAACAGGATGATTTTCAAGAATCAGATTTTGACGTTTTTTTTCAAAATTGCCTGTTTTATAAATGATAATAGGAACAATCAGCGTTACTAAGCCAATAATAAAGGCAATTTTATAGCTGGGATCTTTATCCAGAAGAAGAAAGAATAAACAGATAACCATCAGAACAATGGCCACGATGCCTGTATAAGGCGAGCCAGGTGTTTTATAACGAAGATCAGCGGTGGTGTAGCCGGCTTTGTAGAGTTGGCGGCGAAAATTAATTTGCGACCAACACAGTGAAATCCAGGCAATGGCTCCTGTGAAACCAGAGACCAGCAATAATGCGATGTACAGCGTGGATTGTGCATAAAAATAACTAGCAAGCAGCAAAAGCCAAATTGAAACCAAGGTCACAATCCCTGCATTTTGAGGAACAGCATTGTGATTGAGTTTCGCTAAAATCTTAGGGGCCATGCCATTGCGGGCCAAGGCATGCAGTGAACGAACGATCCCATAAACGCCGGAGTTTGAGCAAGATAGGGTGGCTGTTAATGTGACAAAGCTGGTTGCAGCACCTGCCCATTTTAAACCGTAAAAATTTAAAGCCTCCGCAAACACGGAATTGTGGATACCTGCTTTTTGCCAAGGAAAAATCAACACCAAGCAAAAAACGGGAATGATATAAATGAAAAGAATTCTTAACGTTACATTTCGAATGGCATATGGAATCATGCGTGCAGGATCAATGGATTCGCCAGCGGCAAGACCAATAATTTCAGAGCCTTGGTAATTCACCAGTAGCAAAACCATTGCCGTTAACAGCACCAAACCGCCATTCGGAAATATCCCACCTTGTCCAAAAATAAAGCGACCGCCAATTATACCAGCCGGTTGTGGTCCATGGATGACCCCAAAAAATATCAACATAGAAAGCGTAATAAACCCAAACAAAGCAGATATTTTAATAAGCGCTAACCAAAATTCAATTTCACCAAAAGTACCCACTTTAGCAAGATTTGTATAGGTAATCAGTAAGCCAAACGATACGGCCCAGACATAACCATTAACACCCGTAAAATATTGCATGATAATGCCACCGGCCAAGCATTCAGCCGGAATATAGGCCACCCAACTGATCCAGTAAGACCAACCTACCCCACACGCAAGTGATGGCGAAATAAAGTCAGCGGTATAATTGATAAACGATCCTGCAATTGGAATGGCAACCGCTAATTCGCCCATGCAAAGCATGGTTAAATAAATGATCAGACCACCTAAGATGTAAGCTAGAAAAACAGAAGGTCCGACAGTATGGACCACAGCACCTGTGCCTAAAAAATAGCCTGAACCAATAATTCCACCCAATGCAATCAATTGCACATGACGGCTTTTTAAGGCTCGTCGAAATTCGCCATCGCTAATGGGTGGGTTATTAATCTCATTTTTGGTGGTCACTGGCAATGTTATCCAAATCTAAGTGCAAGCAGAAAGTGTATAACAATTCCTTAACCTATGAAACCAAAGGGACAGGACCCTTTGTCGATTAATAAAAGAGGAATTGAGAACACGCGCATCCAATATGTTCAAGAAATGAAGGAGCATGGTCTTAATTTTGGCGGAGAGAGAGGGATTCGAACCCTCGATACGTTGCCGTATACACACTTTCCAGGCGTGCGCCTTCAGCCACTCGGCCACCTCTCCAATTTTTGAACCATGTTCAAGTGCGAAAGGGTATACGTAAGATAAAAAAAAATCAATCCCAAGCTATCAAAATATATGCAAGGTCGGTATATACTATCAAAATAACCCTAAATTTTAGGTTTTGCTATGCGTAAATTAGTGCCTTTGCTTGTTGGACTAGGATTATCCGGGCAGGTTTTTGCTTTTCCTTGTTTTATCACCATGGTGAAAGACAGCTGTTGGTTGAATTACAACGTAACCATTGACGTGAAAAATGCTGCAACGGGTAAATCAATAATGCAGGTGATCATTCCTCAGGGGCAAGCATGGGTGCGACAACCTTTTGCCTGTGACATGGGCGAAACATTGTCGTTATCCGCCACCTTTAATCCGGCAATATGGGAAAGTGAACAAGATAAAGTGTATGTCGGACAACATTATTGGGGTTTACCCAAAGCGATTGGCAAGAAAGAGGCCGGTTGGAATGTTACCGTTTGTTTCCCCAAAGAGTTTGCAGAAGTCCCGATGCCAGCAGATGCTGCCGGTAAATGCGTGTGCGATTTTTCCAGTATTCCGAAAATTGATCCTATTTAGTTGCATGTAACCTATCTTGAAAACATCTTCATCCCTGATTTTTATCCGATAAAATGCAGAGGAAAAACTTTGCGACTTTCAAATTATTAAAGCGTGGTTATAATAGGCCTTCTCGAGAAGACATTTATGAATGATAAGGAAATTTAATGCGTCTTTTTTTGCTTCATACTTTAAAAATCGGACTGATCGTTCTCTCTTTGGTGTCCATGAGCCATGCCAACCCTTCTGCGGAAATTTCTCCTGAATCACCTTGGCAACTTCAGACGGGTATGCGTTACTGGTTAGGTGGTGGGACTTATACCTTGGATTTGTTTCAAGGCGGCAATGCCTTGGCCTCACGCTTAACCTATGAAGATTACACGAGCAATGCTGCCGAAGGATTTTGGCGATTGAACCATAAAAATGGCTTTTTTTTGAAAGGCTACTTGGGTGGTGGTTCCATTCAAAATGGCCGTCTTATTGATGAGGATTTCCCACCTGGGATTATTTATTCACGCACCACCAGCCCTCAAAAAAATGGTGCCATCAATTATTTCAGCGCTGATGTTGGCTACGACGTCTTTCACCAAAGCAATTGGAAGGCAGGGGCATTTATCGGCTACCACTATTGGTTAGAACATTTTAACAGTTTTGGTTGTACTCAAACGGCGGGTGGCACCGTCTGCACGGGCGTCCCCATTCCATCAACTGTTGATGCTTTAAACGATAACTTGACCTGGAATTCATTGCGGTTAGGTGTCAATGCATCAGCCTCGATCGCCAAGCATTTAAGTTTGAACGTCGATGCTGCATACATTCATAGCAATTTAAATGCAAACGATTTTCATAACTTACGTCCTAGCATTCGTGGAATGTTTATGGATGGCAGCGGCAATGGTGTGCAATTGGACGCCATTGTCGATTGGGACATCAGTCAAAACCTGACCATGGGTGTAGGCGGGCGTTGGTGGTATATTGTGACTAACGGATTGGCTCATTTTGAGCAAACAGCCGGCTTCGGCCAGCCTCAGGGCATAAATTTAACACAAAGCAGTTATGGCTTGTTGTTACAAGCCAACTATAAATTTAACGAAGATATCGCCGATAAAACGTTATCAAAAGAACCCGACAATGCATTCAGTTGGCCGGGATTTTATGGTGGTGCAAACATAGGTTATGGCACAAACCCCAGTTACGTGTATATTGCTCCCGCATCGTCTGCCGCACAAATGATAGCCGACGATATTCCACAATCATTAAACATACAATCCATGGGTTTTCTTGGTGGTGGTGGAATCGGCTACAATTGGCAAATTCAGCAGATCATTTTGGGTGTGGAGACCGATCTTGATTATGCTCAGGTGGGTGGTGCTAATGCCACAACATTATCCAACGTGGGTGAATACACCACTTCTGTTCATAAAAATATCAGTTGGCTTGGAACATTCCGAGCGCGTGTTGGTCAGTTGGCATCGGACAATATGCTGGTGTATTTGACCGGAGGATTGGGTTACGGCGGTACCAAGCTTGCTTTCGATGCGCGGCAGATCAATGCCCCTTGTGCTACTGGGCTTTGTGCCACAAACAGTACCACACAAACCGATACTGGGTGGACAGCTGGTGGTGGCGTTGAATATGCAGTTAGCCAACATATTGCCTTTAAAACAGAGTACCTCTATGTTGATTTGGGCAATAGCCGCATAAATAATAGCAATTTCCAGGTCGATTCTGCATTTAAAAACAACATTATACGTGTGGGTGCCAATTACAAAATTTAACAAGGAGCCAGCTTTGTTGCAGTTAAGGCATAAGATTGCCCAAATGTTGATCATGGGATTCAATGGCTGTGAAATTCATGCTCAGAGTGATGTGGTGCAATGGTTAGAACAAGATGGTTTAGGCGGAGTTATTTTATTTGATAAAGACAATACCACACAAATTTCAGGCAAAAATCTAACGTCAAAACAACAAATCAAACAACTGACAGGCGATTTGCGATCTTACGCCCAATGCCTATCTCAAAACGCTTTGCCTTTGTTTATTGCGATTGATTATGAAGGCGGTGCTATTGATAATCTGTCCAACATAGCGGGTTGTATGACAACAAAACCGCCCGCGGTGCTGGCATTGCTCAATGATAATGATTTCTTGCAAGAAACATCGGACATGGCCAGAACTCTGCAAGAGTTGGGTTTTAATTTAAATTTTGCACCCGTGGTTGATCTGAGTTTTTACCAGCAACACGGTATCATTGGAGCGTTGCAACGCAGTTTCTCAAACCAGCCCCATGCGGTTGCGCATGCCGCGGCTCAATTTGTTCACGCATTTTCTCAACAAAAAATAGTTTGCGCTTATAAACATTTTCCCGGCCACGGCAGCGCGCATGGAGATACCCATGAAGGTTGTGTGGATGTCACCGATAGTTTTCAAGAAAATGAATTAGTGCCGTATGGCCTGTTGTTACAAGGTGATAATAAAAAATTACCAGCAATGGTCATGACCGCGCACGTTGTTAATCATAAATTTGACCCAACCGGCCTTCCCGCTACTTTATCTTACGCCATGCTCACGCAACTGTTGCGTGAAAAAATAGGGTTTGATGGGGTGCTGATCAGTGATGATCTGCAAATGCATGCGATAAGCCAGCATTATTCGATGCAAGACGCGTTGCGTTTAACCATCAATGCAGGTGCTGATATGATTATTTTCTCCAACCAATGGGCCTACACTCCTGCGACGGCTGTGATTGATTGCATCGAAATGCTAGTGAATACGGGGGAAATCCCGCTGCAGCGCATTGATGAAGCTTATTCTCGCATTTTATTTTTAAAACGCCATGTTCTTTAAATAATGAGCTAAATATTTGCAAAATGGTAATTTATAGATTATTTATAAGGTATGGTTGTCTAATAAATAGACACTGGATTTGTTTTGAATTGACGCCTGTTTGTAGGTTGGACATCGGCCCAACGTAAGGTTGGTATGACTTTATTGCCAAGGCCCAACCTATCCGTCAATTTAAAATCACAGAACTGGGGACATCATGCCTAAAGTAGTGTTTTTCTTTGCAGGAACTTTCCGTAAATGCGATGAATACCGTCGAGAGCATGAGTATTTAGAGTTTGATGATGATGTCATCCGTGTGTATGTGAGTGGCTGCCAAGAGCGTGGCGTTGGTAGAAAAAGCATTTTGGGCAAGCTTAGTGCCTATATTTGGCCTGATTTAGACATTGCGACCAAGAATGTGGATGAGGCTTTTATAGAACAGGGTAAAGATTTAACACTGGATTTAAATGCATTAAAATCGAATTTTGGTAACAGTCTCATCATTGATGTAAACAAGGACTCTTCTATCAATTTGGAGCAACCTGTTGTTGTGGAAGGTGTGGTTTTTGAAGGGTACAGCAGGGGTGCTGTGACCACCTATGCCATGGCAAAAAAGTTAGACCCCAAATTTCAGGCTACCAGTACGAAAATGGAAATCATCGCCAATCAGCCGGTTACCGGTGAAAGTGCCGGTCATGCTGCCTTGTTTGAAAAATACCACGATCTCTCAGCATGTAAAAGTGTAAATTCGGTCACAACATTCTATGCCATGCACGACAATGATTATTTAGTGAGCTCCTATTATACAACCATGAGACCCAAGACAAATCCAACGGCAAAAACCACGGATGTGTTGTTGCCCCAACAGATTCATAAACGATCCACAACAACAGCTGTAGGTGATCCAAACCCAGATCAGACATTACGTCAATTGGGGTTGGTGCATACACCAGCTCCATTTCATATTGCTAAAACATTGGCCGAGCACAACTATGCACGTATCAGTGATAAAGAAGTAAAAAAAATGGAAGCCCAGTTGTTAGGGCTCGAATCACCGCTTTCCCTCCCACTTTTTAAAGGCACGCAAAACCCTGTTCAACAAGCAACTGCTTGCGCGCAAGCCTGGTATCTCACCCAAAAACACTATTTTACACCCTACGCATTTTCTCAAACAATTTTTGGTACCAGCGCTGACTACCGTGCCGAGTTGACAGAAAGCATTGATTATTTAAATCTAAAAATAACCATGGCCAATGCATTATTGACCAATAAATTGCCATTGATTGACGATGGTGAAACAATAAAAAATGCTCCTGAAAAATACGCTAATGCCACCAAGGCCATTGCTGTGCTTGCAATTCATGATGTTTTTGAAGAGGGCGACACCAGAGATGCGTTTTTAGACTATCTAGCTTTGGATGCACCAGAAATTAATGTACTGTGTGATGTGATTAAAAACATCACTCATAGTTGCACGCATCTGACTGACCGAGCTAAAGTGAAACATTCATCTGATTTCAAGAAACATAAGTTCAATAAAATTGAAACACACAGCAGAACATATAAAGAGTCGGTTTTTAATGCGTGTTTAGCTTATCTTAAAGACCCCCAAAAAATGAATTTTGATGACTTGAAAAATACGCTCTATGCTGCGGAAAAAACATTCGCAAAACAAGCACTCTCTTATGATCGAGCGACTTATGCAAAATGGTTTCGTCCTCTGACAAAGGTAATTTGGTGGTGCTTGTCAAAACCTGCTCAAAAAGCCTATGATTTTTTAAAACCATTCAACGCTGAAGATCATCCAAACAATAAAGTGCAAGGATTGTCTAAACAGTCTCTCTTCGCCATCAAATCAGAAAAGTTGGCACGAAAAACAACCCATCAAATCATCGAATCAATGCCTTTACCAGGAAAAAAATAGGGTACCCAAACTAAAAGGCTATAAATTAAACTTTATGTGTAATTATGGATCATGATGTACAATATTAATTATTTATGGTATTCTAAGTAAAAATTAATCTTGGAGAAAGCAATGCCTTTAGGTAATGAAATAGCGTCGTTAGGGTTATTTACGGATTTGTATCAACTCACCATGGCGCAAGCTTATTGGGACGAGGCGCAGCGCAATGGTACCACGGATAAAACCACCAGCTTTCAATTGTACTTTCGACAAAATCCATTTGAAGGTGGGTACGCCGTTAGTTGTGGGTTAGACGATGCCATTGAATACGTATCAAAATTTAATTTCGATGAAAAATCTTTAAATTTTCTACGAAAGCAAAAGGACTCCGAAGGAAACCCTCTTTTTCAAGAAGCGTTCTTATCTTATCTAAAGCATCTTAAATTTTCTTGTGATATGGAAGGAATGCCTGATGGCACGGTTGTATTTCCCAATCAACCCATGCTGCGTGTTACTGGTCCCAATATACAAGCGCAATTGGTGGAAACAGCGTTGTTGAACATTATGAATTTTCAAACGCTCATTGCGACAAAAGCCGCCCGGGTCAAATATGCTAGCAATGGCAAACCGGTTGCAGATTTTGGATTGCGGCGTGCGCAAGAAGAAGGGGCTATCGCTGCCAGTAAAGCCGCTTATATCGGGGGCAGTGACTCTACATCCAATACATTGGCTGCCATGTTTTATGATATACCTGTAAAAGGGACACATGCTCACGCCTGGATCATGTCGCATGATGATGAGTTAACCGCCTTTCGCGAATACGCAAAATCAATGCCTGGGAACTGTATTTTTTTAGTGGACACTTACGATTCCATCCAAGGTGCTAAAAACGCCATTATTGTGGCCAACGAGCTTCGTCAACAAGGCCATGAAATGTTAGGGATCCGTTTGGATTCGGGTGATTTAGCCCATTTGAGCAAACAGATTCGAGTGATGCTCGATGAAGCCGGTTTTCCAAATGCCAAAATTGTGGCAAGCAATGATTTAGATGAGCATAAAATTGCAAGTTTAGAGGCACAGGGCGCTCGCATCGACATTTATGGGGTAGGCACACAATTGTTAACTGCTGGTAAACAACCCGCATTAGGCGGCGTTTATAAATTGGGTGCAATTGAGCATGTTAATCTTGTTGAAAAAGAAGACGGCAGGGTTGAACCAGTAACTACTTGGGAACGAAAAATAAAGTTATCCGGTAATGCTGAAAAAACAACCACGCCGGGTCGTCATCAAGTACGTCGTTTTTATTCAACAGTAGCTGATGAACAAACAGGTGAAATGCGCAAACAGTTTGTGGGCGATGCTTTGTACGATATTGATACCAATGTCCCTACACACATTAAAATTGTTCACCCCGGAGATCCTACCAACACTTCCGTTGTTGAAATGCCAGAAAATATGCCGTACGAAGAGTTATTGGTTCCTGTTTATCGCGGTGGTGAGTTGGTCTACGAAATGCCTTCTGTTCAAGCGTCGAAAGCACGTGCGCAAGAACAATTGGCGGCGTTGGATCCGCGCACGAAGCGATTGTTGAATCCAGAATGGTACCTAGCAGGTTTAGAAGAAACATTGTCCAATATCAAGATGGAAATGATTCGTACTGTTAAAAGTGCTATCAATGCACTGCAAACTCCCGTGGTTATACCACCAGCGCCATCTTCCAATGGCACTGAACGCTCCCCTGTGATCAACCGACCATTTTTTGCTGCAGCAACTGCTATGATCAACGATGGCAACACTCCAGCAGCAACCAATAGCTCCGCTGCTAACTCGGTAACTTTTTCATCCAAATAATCTGCACCCAAGCCGTGGCTGTTTCTCCATGATCACGGCTTGCTCTTTTCTTGCAACATAAACCACTGGCTGATGATGTTGTAGGGAAACGAATGGTACTCGCACCAACGCGACACAATCTCTCGATCCACTTGCTCAGGCAATTCATTGACACCGTTTTTTAGATCGTTCTCAAAAAAGAGGGCGGCAATGTTGTGAATATAAAACTCCGGATCGATGTATTGCATAGGGGTTGGATCATTCAATACAAAATTGAGTGGCTCTTTGCTGTTGAGAACTTCTTCCTTGGCAAAATTAGGGCCATATTCATCATAAACGCCCATGTTTCCTAAAATTTTTCCTTTAAACCAGTGGCGAGGGTACTGCTCCATGATCGATTTTTTGCCTGTTGCTGTCACAACAATGTCGACTTTGTTCAGGGCTTTTTGCAATTCACCTAAATCATTTGGATCAATTGCAACAATCCCCAATGCCGTGGCTGCTGCGCGTTGCTTTTCACAGCTGTCCACCACTGTCACCATGGCATGGTGTTGAACACAAAAATAGGCCAATCCACGTCCAATTTTTCCAAAGCCAAAAACCAACCATGATTTTTGAGAAGGATTGACGTTTGTTAATTGCAAAAGAGCAGCATGGCAACTTTCAGCGCATCCAAAAACCGTTTCAAGTTGCTTGGTTAACGTCGGATCAATGCTAATAACCGGAAAATTTAACGATTGTTGTCGATAATAATGATCACCTGAGCCTGTTAATTCAATGGCCCCAATTTTAGGATTGCCCAATGCTTGGTAAAGTTGAGCGCCACAATCAAAATAAATATCGAATTCTTCATTTTTGAGGGAATCAAGATCCTCAGCATAGCGGATGCCGGCTTGTTGTAAATCTTCTACTGTGGTTTTGTCTGCTGTCATAAAAGACGATGGATTGGTGACCGTGATGATTGCTCCTGCCTCCAATAAACAAACGATTTTTAACACTGTGTTGGCGACAACCGGAACATGATGCAACACACGTAAGCCTTTAAGCGGTTGGCTGATTGCCCATTCGCGGCGTTGTTGATGCATGAACGGGGCCGTATGTTCTGAGTATTGGCTAAAATAATTGGATAATCTATCTAATTTGATCATTTTAAGGGATGGATGGTTTGTATTGTTTCAATATTATAACGTTAAGCCCTTTACAAAGAAACTGTGTGGGTTGTTGGTGGTTCATTATATTGGTGATGTTTTTTTTGAGGAATATTCGTTGGAGAAGAGTTAGAGGACGCTATGTTTGTAAAAAATCGAATCCTTTGAGTGTGAGAAGAAGCTTGGTTGTGCGTGTAAAAATTGAAATAGGGGATTAAACGCGATAAAAATCGGTAGCCACCGTCAGACGTGAATGTATTGTTGCATTCATATAATTTAAAAAATATCCCTAATGAATGCATGATAGCCATATTTTCTTTGGCTTTGCCCGAGTGAAACAACAAGGTGAGTTGTTGAAAAAATTTCCCGGGTTGCATGGTTGTAAATAAATTGTTGTTACCGCTGAAAAGATGGCGGATGGCTTTGTCGCATTCTGCTGTGAATACATAACCTTCTGAGGCCATTAAACGGACTCCACGGAAAATTCGACTGGGGTCATCGGTAAAACTATCCAGGGCATGGTACAGGGTTCTTAGGCGTTTGTATTTTAAATCGGACGGGGTTGAAAGTGGATGAAATCGATACATTTTTTGGTCGCGAAGGGAAAAATACAACACATTGACAGTAAAATCCATGAGTCGACTGTGCTCCATGAGGGAGCCACTGAATAAAATAAATTCAATTCTCCAACCAAACCATTGGATAGGAATGACATAACGGTTATTTTTTTTATAACCAAAATTGCCATGTTCATCAATGACTGTAACAATGGCTTGTTGAGCGATGAGTAATTGGATAAATGCCAAAGCTTTTGCTACGTCTTGTTCGGAATTGATATTTTCTAGCACAATATCGAAATCATGAGGTAATTCCTTTTCTTTATTGGTACCACTGCCAAAAAGAAAACCCTCCAGGTCAGTTTGCAGAAAAAAATGGCAAAGAAAATGAAACAATTCCGTTAGAAATTGATTTTTTTTATACCAAGGCGGTACTCTATTGATGAGGCCTTTTGCCAATGGCCTTAGAGGGCGAACTGGCATGTGGAGTATTGGCGTGGTTATGTTTGGTTGTGGTCCTACCACCAAAGAAGAAGAATTGTTCGCGGCCATGTCTTTATGGTCTTCAGCATGAGGGAACGCGGAGGCAGCGCAAGAATTGTCTTGCTCGGGCATGCTCATGTTGTCAAAAATGCTGCTCTCTACGAGTGCGTTGCTCGTTGCATTTGTGCCAATAAATTGAGGGGGTTGCGTACCTGAGTTGTCTTGCTCCACCAGGTTTATCTCACTAAACACACTGTTTTCTAACAATGTTTTACTCGCTGTATTCACGCCAAGGGTGATTTTATCTAGGCCTTCCTGTTCTGGTTTGTTTTTTTTCTTACGAATTCTTTTAGGCGGGAATACCCTTATATTTGATGGTGAAAGAGATTCTGCGGTGCTGGTTTCAAGTGCCTCCATTTTAAAAATAGGAAAAGTATCCAGTGTATCTTCAACCGGCTCTTCGGATGGGGTTAAATGTGGCTGTTCTTTAATACGTAGACGTGCTGATTTATGTTTAAACCAATGGGGCTGCCATTTTTTTTTCTTGTGTTTTTCCGCTTGGGGTTGGGTGAGCAGGTTGATACTGTTTTGTTTTAAATGCGCCATAAATGCAGCCAATAAAGCGAACATACTCATAAAAAATGCTGCTACTGCATGCGTGATTTTTTTAAACGTGGAATTTGAAGGACGTTTTAATTTCATAAATAGGAGGTTCTTTAAAAAAACATTGTATCGTTTTAGCCCAGCAAAAACAATCGCCCACTGTGGCTAAATAATGTTCTGACAAGGGTGCGTAGTGTTATCATAAACCGTGCCAATTTGCTCCGCCATGGGGTTCTGATAGAGTCCAAAACCCACGGCAATATCTTGATAACCATAATGGTACAATTCGTTAGGAGGGTAGACCATGGCTTCTTGTTTGAACAAGTGTGGTTGACGGTCAATATATTCTCTTCGCCACGGATCGCAGACAATCGTGTCTGCATTCCATTGAGAGGGTTCGTCGATGGGCGTTGATGGATCTCGTCCAATAACCACGAAAGTGTGGTGTGGAATACTCACCATTTCAATTGGAAAAACGCCTTGTTCTAAAAGATATAAAAAGGCCACCGCTGCCATTTCTTGGCAATTGCCTGCTGTGCTGTTGTTTCTATTCGATGATCCAAGAGGACAAATGCGATGCACCTGAAGACAGGCTTCTTTTGCTGCTCGAATATAGGCCAGTTTCATAACTATTTTTCAAAAAAATAATTTGAGTTGAATTTAACATATTGGGCAATAATAGTCCAAATAATTTTTTAGATAATTTTCAGCTATTGCAAAACAAATGAGTTTCAATTATTTTATTCACAAGTCCAAACACACCAGGAAGGTGGCCATGCGATCGTGTATCGTTTTTATTTTTTTATACCTTATTGCCGTTCAAGCCTATGCTCTGCCTGTATTTACCGATTTATTCTCTTACCAATGGTCACCCGAAAACAGATTGGTAACGTTTCATTACAAAGCGGGGGATGTGGGTGCTTTGGCCAAAGCAAAGCTTCATTTTTTTACAGTGGATGATTGCCAAATAGGTTATCTAGGGCAATACCCGATTCAATCAACAGCAAAAGGGTTTGGTCTTCGTACCTCGCATGACTTTTCTTTGCTGGCAAACGCCACGTATCAAGCAGCGAGTAGTGCATTGGGAAGTGAAAATATTTCACTCATTCACTCTGTTTTAATTCAATTGGTGGGCAATAGGAACGAGTTACCCCGTTTTTTGACAGCTTGTGCTGATCAGGGAATTAACTGTTGTGTAGCGATTGAGTGTTCCAATGACTCGGGTGCATGCCTACCAAAATACCAATTTCCACGACAGACATTCATCTTGTTTAAGCAGATCGACAGGGTTGTAAATTAACCCTGTTTTTTTGCAGTAAAATACTTCCATTGTATATTCTGTTTAGCGTATTCTGGGAAGCCTTTATGGTGTCATTTATTTTCCTGATTGCAAGGAGCATGTATGCAAAAGAATGTCTTTTTATTTGCATTATCGGCAAGTGTTTTCGCCCGGGGAGTAAGTGCAGCGTAGATGGGTTTAATTGAGCCGCTTCATCAGGCATGGGTGGCAACATTGAGTGCCGGGCCTGTTTGGGAAAATACGGGTCAAACCCAAACTTTTTTCCTTGCACCCGAAATTGAAAAAACATACGCTGCGAGGAAATCCACCCACACGATGGCGGCTGGTGAGTTTTTTGTGGGGTTGCAAAAAAGCTTGGACTATCAACTCTTAGGCCAACTCGGATTGGCCATTGCCGCCGCTGGAAATGCCAAATTTTCAGGCGAAATTTGGGATGATGCCGATCCCGCTTTTAACAATTATAACTACAATTACACGGTGCAACATGCGCATTTGGCTGTAAAAGGGAAATTGTTATGGGACAGAGGGTATTGGTTCACACCATGGCTGAGTGCAAGCGTTGGTGTTGGGTTTAATCGAGCTTATGGATTTGATAACACTCCTGTTATTTTTGAAGCGCTTCCTAACGCAAACTTCACCAACCACACGACAACGGCATTTACTTACACACTGGGTATTGGGGTGCAAAAAACCTTAAGTGAACATTGGCAAACAGGAATTGGCTACGAGTTTACCGATTGGGGGAAAAGCCAACTTGGACGAGCAGAAGATCAAACTCTAAACAGCGGTATTGCCTTAAATCATCTATACACCAACGGTCTTTTATTAAATCTCAGTTACATTGCGTAAGGACACCACCATGCAGATAAATCACCTTGTTTCAAAAACGTTCATCAGTGTTTTGTCCTTGTTGATCATACCAGCAACCCAAGCAGAAGCTCTAAAACAAGCCATTCCCACGTCAACAAACGCTAAGGCAATCTCACCCTTGACTCTGCCTAATCTTGAACTTTCCTCACTGCGTCAAGCGCAACGTCTTGGGCCGCTGAACCCCAAAAAAGAAATTACATTTACGGTCTGGCTTAAATTGCGAAATAAACCGCAGCTTGAGCAGCTGATTCAAGATCTATACAATCCTCAAAGCCCTCAATACCAAAAGTTTTTGACACACGAACAATTTAATGATCAATACAGCCCTTCTTTGGAGTCCAGACAAGCTTTACAACATTATTTTAAACAACGTGGTATGAAAACAGAACAGGTTTATTCGAATATACGGGTTACCGGTTCTGTGCAACAAATTGAGCAAATTTTTCGTGTTCAAATGAGTCATTACCGTTACCAAAATAAAATAATCTATGGGAATAATGTCGCACCAATATTACCAGCTAGCATTGCTCCTTACATTGCGGGTATTAGCGGCCTCAGTGATATTCCTTATGCTCACCCGCAAATACGGCAGTTGAAAAAATCAAGGTCATTAACAAGCTCCTGGCAACCCGAAGAGTTAAAAATGGTTTGGGATTCTTTTTTACCTACTGCCACGCCTACAACGCGATCTTTGCAAGGTTTTACCGGGCAACAATTGCGCACAACTTATAATTTAGCCAATATTTCACCCATTCATGGCACTGTTATCGATGGAACGGGACAAACAATCGTAATTATTGATGGCTGTGGCCATGCATCTACGGAAACCATCACCAAATTTGCCAATGAATACAATGCGGCAAATAATTTGCCATTGCTAAATGCAAATAATTTCGCAGTGGTTAAACACAATGGGCGTGCCTATGATGATGTGTGCCACCATCCTGATGGTTGGGATGGTGAAATTATGCTTGATGTGCAAGCCTCCCATACCATTGCCCCTGGCGCTAATATTGTTTTGGTGTTGACCGAGAATGTTGAAAATGGCCAAGTTGCAGAGGCGTTGAATTACATCACCGCTCATAATTTTACAATAGGGGGATTTAATAACGCTTATGTTGTTTCCAACAGTTGGGATAACACCTATGAAAACCCCAATGAACCCTTGGATGCTACATTGGCAGCAACCTCTGCCCAAGGTTTAAGCATCAACTTTGCTGCAGGTGATTGTGGCGATCAAACGTACAACAGTGGTTGGACATGCACCAAGCTATCTTCGACGCCTTCCGTACAATACCCCGTAAGCTCTGCTTATGTAACGGCTGTTAGTGGTACTAGTTTATTCGTGGATAAAAATTGGAATTATGCTTTTGAAAGTGGCTGGGGAACGTTGGTCAATGGTTCGTTTTATTCCGGTAGCATGGGAGGTATCAGCCAATATCAAAATTTCCCTGCTTGGCAAACACCGATTTCAAATTTTACAGCAGGTGGCTATAACAAAGGCACGGTCGGCCAATACAATAAACGGGCTCTGCCTGATATTGCAATGTTGGCCGATTTGTATACCGGTTTGTTAAAGTACTCAGAAGGCTGAATCCCCGAGCCTTGCTACGATGGTGGTGCAAGTCTTGCCACACCGTTGTTTTCAGGAACTTTAACGCTAGTTAATCAAGCACGAACGTTGTTGGCCGGTGGTGTTCCAAACCCAATTGGATTGGCTTCACCGTATTTTTACACGAATAACCAAGCCTTGTTGCAAGCAAAAGCAATTCATCTTATCACACCTCCTCATCAGATTATCAGTGGTGCAGAACCCGTCACGAAAGGGCCGCTTTCTGCGTTTAAACTGTATGATACGTTTTTTGATCAAGAGATCACCTTTAATTGGGATTCAGCGCTTACCATCATTGAAAACCAATTTTGGAATGATGTGGTCGGTGTAGGCTCGCCCAATATTCCAAATTTTGTGCAAAAAATGGCAACTTTATAAAGGTGTTGCAATCTTGGGACAATGTAAACGATTAGGGACTTTAGAATGAAAAGCATGATCAGCAGAACAGCCATTAAGTTATTAGCGTTTATGAATGTGATGTTCATAGCAGGGGGGGCATGCGCTGCTAGCCCAATTTTGACGTTTACCCCGCTCACGCCCACCAAGTTTGAATTGTCGGCAGTGGATACAGCCCTTGTGAAATATGTGGTACAAAATCAATCCAGCAAGCTGCATCGATTGGTCATGAAACCTATACCGGGAATTCATCAAATCACAACGCCAGGCAGCTGCCCGAGTTCGTTTATCCTTGACGGCAAACAAACCTGCACTTTAACATTGGAGGCCAACGGCAGTCTGTTAAAAGGTTCGATTCAAGGTGGACCGGCAGTGTGTCAACAACAATCTGATGGCAGCCCAAATGCGCTCTTTTGTTACCAGCCCTCTGCAGCAAATGTGTTAAATATCACGCTCACTCCCATACCCCAATATACTGTTATTGGCCGTTCAGGTGCGCATGGTTCGATTTCACCCAGCGGAGCACAACAAATAAACAAGGGTTCAGACGTGTTATTCACTGCCTCACCCAACGTCGATTACATTCCGTATCAATGGGAAGTGGATGGGGCGGTTGCCCAAACAGGGGGATCAACTTTTTTGCTTTCCAACATTACAGCAAATCATACGGTGATCGTCACGTTTACCAATAAACATCTTTTCTACACTGGAACTCAAGCTGGTCGGGTGTTTTATTCGTTTAATGACGGTTTAACGTGGGATGCTACGTCTGCAATGCCTGCTGGTGGCAGCCCAATCAACAGTGTTTTTGCCAGCAGCAACGCATTGTACGCTGGGGCGAGTAATGGTGTGGTGTACTATTCAACAAATAATGGCGCTCATTGGACCTCCACCAGCGCACTCGATGGGAGTGCGGTAAACAGTGTTTTTGCAACCACCAATATTCTCTACGCCAGCACTGCCGCGGGATTGGTGTATTATTCAACAGACAATGGCGCTCATTGGTATGCTACTCGCACTCCAGATGGCAGTTCAGTCAATAGCGTTTATGCCATTGACAATACGCTCTATGCAGGCACCGCCAATGGATGGGTGTATTACTCTGAGAACCACGGTGCAACCTGGGTTTCGATCAACAGTCAACCCGATGGCAGCGCCATCAAACAAATTTTTGTGAACAAAGGTAGCCTTTATGTCAATACAGGCAATGAATTTGCTTACTCCAGTTCTCATTTAAAGGGCCAGGGAAGTTGGACTGCATTTGCGCAAACCGTTTATAGCCTGTTTGTCAGCCCAAGGGATAACACCGTGTATGCGGGCACTCAAGGTGGGTATGTGTATTCGGTGACTGCAAGCACGGCATTAGGGTTTGTTGATTACACCTTGATCAACAGTGTGTTTGTATTGAATTAACTTGTGGATGCATCTTGGGATTATAGGGATGAAAGCACACTGGAAAATCGGCACGTTGGGTGGATTCAGAGCAGTGATAACGTCTTCGGGTGTTTTGGCGGGAATTGAAATGAATGTAAAATCTGAAAATGCAGATGTATCGATTTTGTCATTAAAGGATGCAGATTTGTCGTGCTACGTCGACGCTGTTTTTGAAGGCAAGGGTGAGGACATTTGCGGCTATATAGTGTCCGACTTGCATGGCAACTGCATGAAAGCAATTTATGTATCCCTTTGTTGCGGTACCTTGAAATTGCCACATGGTGCAAACGATTATAACCAGTTAAACGCTTTGTCAAAGTTGTCGCCCAAGTGGATCACACGAAACGATGTGTGGCAGTGGTGTGAGTTGCTTTTTTCTGCTGAATATCCATCCCAAGCCAGGACAATTTATTTAGGCGATGATCTAGGTGATCGACAAACGAATGATATATGGAATTTACTTTTTTATTGGGTGCGTTATTGCAAACATGATCAATTCAATTATGCCATCACTGAATCCAATCATTCCGATTTAGCTCGCCGCTCATTGAGGGCAGGCCAACCGCTCATTGAAATGCACTGCACCATTCAAGGCCAATACTGCAACATGCAATCGTCGTTGGATAGTTTGTGGTGTTTGATTGATGCGGGCGTTGTGCCGTTGCTTTTTATCCAAGATTTAATTGATGTGGCTTATGAGCCATTTGTTTCATTGGTTTGTTATCATGTGCAATCGGAAAACAAATTGCTGTTATACATGCATGCACGAGCGTCTCTTTTTGATGTTCGCAACGCCATGCGCGTATTTGGAATTGTTTATGACGACAGCAGTATTCCCGCACTTATTACGGCATTGGATGCATTGAACGCGGCTTATCGTGAATTCGTATACACGGAAAAGCCCACATTGAGCAGTGGGGATCCCTTGGCAGACCCGCGTACCAATGCAATTGCACCTTTTATCTGGAAAAGAAATAGCCCTGAGAAGGACGCGCTTTTTATTTCCAACAATGCCTTTGAAGTGCGGGTGATGCATGGGCATCTTGGCGAAATATCAAATACCGCTGGCAATGGATATTTTAATTTGGATACAAATTTAGGCAAGCATGAAAGTTTGGAGCAGGGCACCTTGCTCATCGGAATCGAAGAATTTTTTCAACAAAAATCATGCTCACCAGAAAATTGTTCAAAAACCAAATCTGTGGAAAAACAGCAAACACGAGAAATTGAAACAACCATCAAAACGTTAAACATTCAAGTTTTTCTGACCCGAACGATTGATGAGAACCTAAGGGCATTTGTGATCACGTTTAGGGAAATGATCAATGAATTAAACGTATCCGAAGATTCCAGTGTCTACCAACGCATTTTAAAAACACTGCCCGCAACACTCAACTTACAAATTTTAATTGAAATTGTACAAAACAAAAACAGTGACTTTTTAAACGCTTTAAAGGCTTGTCAAAATGATTTGATCAACAATGCTCTCACCGATTTAGACCGTTATTTACGAGCTGCTGGCCTCACATCTTAACGGTCCTCAAAGCTCGTGATCTTGTTAATGATGTTATTTGCTGTGGTTTGCAAAAGGTGAGGAGTAGTGTTCGCATCACAAGCTTTATTATTATCAACAAGCATGTCTGCAAAATGTTTAGTGGGCTCTATCAGAGCAAGAAAGGTGGGCCTTACAAAGTCAGTGTCTTTTTTTAAAATACTCTTTTCTTCAGCATAACCGCGTTCAAGAAGATCCCGTGCTATTCTTCGTTTTAACAACGAAGCTTGATTCACTTCAATGAAAATTTTATATGTTTTTGGCAGATGAGGCACAAAACGATGGAAAAAATACAATGCAGAAGTGCCCTCAATCACCAAAACAGTGGGTGGACGCATTAAGGCGTTGGTTATACGACGTTCAATGTTGAAATCAAACACGGGTTTATAGATGGATTTTCCTTGATCTAAATCCAGAAGATGCTCTTTGAGTAACTCAAAATCCAGACAGTCGGGGTTGTCAAAATTTGTGGTTTGTTTGTAATGAGCAATGTCTATATTGGGTGGAATCTCTTTATAATAATCATCCATTTTTATGGAAAAACAATGAATAGCACGTGCACTAAGCCCCTCAAGCAATAGTTCGGTCAACTTGGTTTTTCCGGAAGCTGAGGCGCCCGCAATAAAAACAACAATCATCGCTGTTCTCTCCCCGACACTGTGCGAATAAACAAGTGAACCTGTTTGTAAAATTGTTCTGGCTGTTCTAGGTGTGGCAAATGACCGCATTCAGAAAAACAGAAATATTGGGCATTCGGAATCTGCTGGGCCAGCGAGGCAACTTCTTGGTCACGAGCAATCAAATCTTGATCGGACGCCAATACCAAGGTGGGGACGGAAATGTTGCCTGCCCATGGCCTTGCATCAAAATTATCCAATGCTGCATATTGGCCTTCATACCCTTGCTTTGTAAATGGGAATGGGGTTTCTAAGCCAAGTTGAATGAGTGCGTTTAACATACCTGCTTGCGAAAGGAATCGGTAAGAAAAAGCCCACGCATAAAATGCTTTGAGCAATGCAGCCATTGGCACAGCTGCTTTTATAAACTCTAATTGTGCTGCCACGTAAATCTGAAAACAGCTGTTCATTGTGGTGGTTGAATTACTGATGATGGCGGATTGCACTAAATTTGGATGGCGATAAGCCAGTGACTGAAGGATAAAGCCGCCCATGGAGTTGCCTACAAAATGAGCTTTAAAAATCCCCAACTGCGTACAAAGAGCAACAACATCATCAGCCATTTGGTTTATCGAATATAAACCCGGTGGAGCATCGGATTGTCCTGCTCCGCGATTATCGAATAAAATCAACTGGTAGCTGTTTTTAAAATGCTCCACAAGGGATAGCCATCCGCTATGATCAGCACCAAAACCCGCTATAAAAACAATGGGGTCTCCTTCTCCGTGTATTTCATAATACAGCTCAATTCCATTTGCATTCATTTTAGGCATATTATCCCACGGTACATTACCCGAACCATTGTCATAGTAACCTTTTCCTTTCAGCCAAAGCAACTGAGCCGTCCTCGACAATGACGTCTAATCAAACAACATGCAATATGGAAATAGCCACAATGTGATATACTACTAGGATTTTAAATTGATGGTAGGTTGGGCCTTGGCCCAACAATAAGCCATACCTATCTTTGTTGGGCCAAAGCCCAATCTACAAATAGAAATCAATTAAGAACCCGTAATCCGCAACAATAGCTTAGCAATTAACAAAAGAGGTGATGTTCATGGATTATGTTTCTCTTATCCGCTATGGCGGTGGGTCATTTGAACTGCGAAAATATTTTATAAGACTATGCGCATGGTTGCAGAAAAAACCTATCTTGATTTTAGAAAGTGATCCAGTGCTTTGTACAGCGATTCTGGCAAGCTCTGACAAAAAAGGGTCTTTTGTCGAGCACCTTTTTGCGATCCCGGCATGGCGTCCAATTTATTCGATTGAATCAGAAGATGGCATACGTTGGAAAGCGCTTTCGATGAATTGTTGCCAAGTGTTTCGTACGTTACGATGGAAAGAGCAAATACCATTGCAAGTGACGGCTTCTGTTCAAGCGTTGGCAGACGAAATGTGTCTTAATCCATCTCTGGTGATGAATGCGGAACAGGTGTCTCGTATTGCGCTAAACGTTTTATACGAGATTCTTTTTGAGCAAACCATTGAGCCAGAAGATGAGGCTCTTTTTTATAATGCATCCGTTGAATGGCGAAAGGAAATTGCATTAAAAGGTGTGGGCGATTATCGAGTAAAAGAAGCATTTTGCCAACGTTTAACCCAGCTCATTCGGGCATCACGATATAGTGAAGGCTTGAGCAATGACAATGCAAGAGATGCTGTTATGTGGTTGTCCGTATTTGCACAACCATTTATTTTGTCACCACAAATAAATGTGAGCGATATTATGGTCTCGGTGTTTTCATTTTTACGAGCCGATCCAGAATTGCATCGTGTCACACATCAAAAAGCAGCGGAGGGTGATGATGCGTATTTAAATGCAGTGATCATGGAGTCCATTCGTCTTCAGCATCCTTTTCCTGTTCTGGAAAGAGAACTATGTGCTGATATGGCCATTCATGGTCAAAATTATCCGGCAGGTACGCAAGTGATGTTGATCCTTGATCAATTTATTCAAAACACTGCATTTGATCCCCAAACTTGGTTGAATCCGGATTTAAAACATCCCTTTGAAGGGCTTGTTTTTGGAGCAGGTAAACGCATATGTTTGGGGAAAACATTGGCTAAACATTTGATGGTAGAGATATTGAAATCAATGTTGATACTTCTTCCTGATAACAAAATTCAACCTGGATTAGGTCATCTCTACAGCGGTCGAGATAACGACAGCAAAGTATCCCTTAAAGAATCCCTTTATCAGATGAAAGTGTTTGGCAGAGCGCTTTGCAAAAGTTTCACTATTGGGCTTAAAAAAGTATCAAAAAGATAACGGGGGCACCACCCAATATAAAATAAAAGACAACATCGCAAGCAGCGAAAGAATGGCAATAAACAATCTATTATCATAGTTAGTGGCAAATAGGCTCTCTACCCAATAATCAAAGAATCCTGTGGTATAGAGCGGTAAGCTAGCTTTTTTTCGACAGCTGTTTTCCATCACAGTGAGAAAGCACGGTATTGAAAAAAGCACTTCAACAACCACAAACGTTAATAATAAGATATGGATAGTTCGAAAACTTAAATTTAGTGTCCAAGACCAGACTTGCCATTGACCTATCAAGATGGCGAAAGGCGTCAAAAGCAAAAAAAAAGTAAATGCAACATGAATGCTAAGCAGAGTGTAAGCAGATCCTATCCAAAATATTTTCATGTTTCTCCCTTGAAATAGCGTTTTTGAAGGTTACCTGAATTTAGATTTGAGGTCCGACTAGCTGCTTGTAGGCTATTCTACACGATAATTGTATTCAAGACTCAAACAGCAAGGCAACCGCCTCTTAATTTAGAACATTAAAATGAATCTATGAGGCTATAGTGAGAGTATGTGGTAGTAAGTAGGAAACAATGTTGTTTTACGATATTATCACCCAATGTTTAATTGGATATAACCGGTGACCATGAAACTATTTCTTTTAACCAATCCAGAGTACGCGGGTGATAATAATCAATTGCAAGGCATAAGTATGACCCTTGCAATTCCGGCAGAACGACGAAGTGTTCCTGAAAGTGAGTTTCGCATGGAGCAACTGGAGGAAGGGGATATAGTACTTCTATGTGGCGATCATGGCTTAGGTTTCATTGCTTCAATAAAAAAAAGCCAACCTAAGGCTCATGTGATCTGGTCAGGTCATCAATGGTTTTCAGATTTTAATCACTTGACGGTTTGGCCTGATGTATTGGCCATCCCCAAGGCTGTCTATGCATCGAAAGCGAATTTGATTCCTTCTGGTGTTGTGGTCGTGCCTACAGATGGCGTTGCCCATTGTATCAATGACGCATCCATCCTGGATTCGATGGCAAAATTTAAAGGGCTGTTGCCAAGTGATCCTTCATTTACAACCCACGTTGGTATTGTGATAGCGGGTGATGCGCCCACGCCAGAAAAAATCATGAAATATTTTGATGCCGAAGACGCTGAACTGCAAGCGATGCATATTGTTCGCCATATGAAAGACAATGGATTGGGCCATAAAAATACAGCCTTGCTCATTATGGATGGGCCGAGAACCGATAAACATGATCCCGAGGCTGTTTGTGCCGTAGGAATGCCTTATGCTCCAGACCCACATCGAAGTGGTCATGTGGGTGCGAGTGCTCGAGCCTTTATCAACGTTTTGGAGAAAGAATTTCCGGGACAACTGTTTTTTAATAATTTTCAGTTTGGGGAGGAAAGTGCATACAAACCGGCTATGCATTCCGTGATACAAACTGCTTTGAAGAAGACATCTGGTTTTGAAGGATGGAACGCCGTTTGGTATGTCCCTACCGAGTCGGTCACTATGCTTGCTGAAAGTGCTTTTTTAAGTGGGAAAGGTATTCCCGTTATTGCCTATTGCCCGAAGAGTACAAATGAATCACACATGGAAGGTGTTTCCGATGCCCGACAGAGTGGCCAAATTACCCTGTGGAATGAACCCCTCCCAGCTCACGTGAAATGGGCCGGAGCGCGTCCTGCAGCAGAAGCAATTGCGGAAGCAATACAAGCATTCATCTCCGTTCAAGAGAAAAAAACTGTGTTTTCTTCGGATGCTCATAGCTTGACTGCATTAGGCACTTTTGCTTTTCAGAGCCCATCAGCCGTTGATAGCACAATGACGCCCACTCAAACGGAACAAAACCATCCCTCCACGAAAAAGAGTGGCTTTTGATATTAAAAATTGCAATTTGAGTTTTATTGCGATAACAAAGGGGTTGCTCGAAGGGCATGGAGGGTCTTTTCAACATCTTCTAATTGATAGACCGAACGGGTGTTTGGGAAAAACCGATGGAAACCCGTTTTAATCCCGATATACAGGGAGACAGTCCCTAATGTACTGATTAAAAATAATAATTTACCTAAAATATCTCTAAAAAGCCAACCCCGATGGTGGGCAAGTTCTGAGTCATTTCTCTTGGCGACATGAATGCTTTCCTCCCATTCATCGAACAATACATTGAGGGCTTTCGGTCGTTCTTCATCGTTGCAACCTTGGATGGATTGCCGGTATTCAAAAAAAGATTTTTTTAAAGAATGGTAGAGTTCTGTTGCCGCATCAATTGCTTCCACATGCTCCGGATCAAAATGAAGAATCATTTCATGAATATCCAGCAATAAGAAGGCGATCATGCCATCGATTTGGTTACTGTGGAACAAATCAACAAAGATTTTTTGAAGTTGTCTTTTTGTTTTGCTGTCTAAAAAAAGGTGCTCATCGTCTTCTCCTGCCGCAAACAACAACAATGTTTCTAAAATTTCAGGGGAATTATTTTCATCAAGTGCATCAATGGCGATGGCAATGGCTGTTTGATAGGTATTGTTTTCTTGATTTAAATCATAATCATGAAGGGATAACAGCTTTTGCACATTACCCAGATGCCCTGCACGAACAGCATGCATCAAGGCATTTTCACCGGCGTCATCGACGCGCCCCGCATCCGCACCATGCATTATCAATGTTTCAATGGACACAGCATTGTTGGGTTTATTCGACACCAGGATCAACGGCGTTGCGCCATCCGTGTGTTCATCGTCTAAATGACAGCCACATCGAAGCAACAGGGCAAGCATGGATTTATCTGGACAAGCCAGGGTTAAAGCACTTTCACCATGGTCATCAACATGGTGCCAATCTTGTGTGTATTTTAATAAACATTGCACCATTTTCATGTTTTTAGATCGTATTGCAAACATTACAGGCGATTGATTGTCTAAAAACCGTTCTTGAAGCAAATTTGGATACCGACGTAACAACTCACCAACCATGCGCACGCGGCCCATTTTTATCGCTAAAAACAATGCCGTTTCATTTTGATTATTCCGCAATGAAAAATCGATTTTTTGAGTTAAAATTTTATTAAAAATATTGATATGATCACGTTTTATTGCATGCATCAATGCCGTTTCTTGATTTTCGTCTTGAACATTAACATTTTCTCCTTGCTTTAAAGCGTAATCAACAAGCTCTTCTTCCTCCAAGGTGGTGAACAAAATCAGCGGACAATTTTTTTGAGCTGCGTACAATACCTTAAGCAGGTTAAGATTTTTTTGATGGATGGCAATTGCATAAACACTGTTATTTTTTGTGTTTTTTAGTTTTAAATCGGGATGGTATTTTAACAGCAATTGCGTCATTTCAATGTCATTTTGATGAACAGCAATCATTAAAGCAGTATTCCCATCAATATCTTGACTATTCATATCCACGCCATGGGTGAGCAGTATTTCGACAAACTCTTTTTTACCCCCTCGTGTAGCAAATACCAGCGGCGTTTCTTGCTGATCTCCTTTTTTCTGCTCTTTGCGAATCCCAGGTAGAGTCAATAAATAGTTAAATAAATCTATCTTTTTTTGACTCTCTTTCTTAGTGAAAAAATGCTTTAATATGCTCGAATTGTGTGGACCAATCGCATCAAATAACCAAAACCCTTGCTTTATTCGACTTGGATTGTTCTGGAATAGGAGTTTAAGAGCTTTTAAATCTTTTTGATGGACAAGGTTTTGAATGGTTGTTAGATGATTGTTCTCATGCTCAAGTATATTGTACCGGGCAACATCGTTCGCCTGTTCTTGTGTTGTATAAATACGGATGGTACGAAGAGTGTTATCGTAAATAAAAATTGGAAAATGGATGTCTTTTTTTTCAACCTTCTTAAAAAGAGCAACCAGATCGATTTGCCGCTCAATCGCAATTAAACGATTCGCTGCCGTATCGCCAACGATGAAAACCCCCAAAATGGATTCACGCGAAAATTTGGCTAAAACTTCATTGTGCAAAGTGCTGCTGGGCAAATCAACGTAATTTCTAAACGATTTTCGATCGGTATACAGTCGACTACTAAATAATGCTCCATTCACACAGTGGGATAATTGGTAATTTTGTACGGATGAAAAACTTCCCACCCACTCACGGGCAACAGTTGTTGCGTTCATTGTGTACATTGCACGAATATCGCACTTGGATTCATCAAAAAGCAAACCAACGCCTGGGCTGTAGACACCTGTGTGCAAATTTTTAGACAACAAAGTTGCGGATTGTTTTTTGGTTTTAGTGTAAGTTTTATTTTTTTTACCCATAAAACCGGTAACATGTCGATTGTGTCGGTATGGAATGATTTGGTTCGTTCTTAAATCAAGTTTATGGGTAGCAGCCCACCCCCTGACACCATATCTTAAAGTCGGTCGCACAGTAAAATCTGTAATTTGTTGTAAAAAGCCACCTCTGCCTGATGAGTTAATTGTCCAATCCGTTATCATTTTAAACAGTGTTTGGTTGCCATTGATCAAGCCACTGAAATCAGCATGCGGAGAGTGGGGTGTTGTATGGTAGTCATCAAAATCAAGCAATGTTCCTTGATACAACAAATGAGCCTGATTTAAATCAGAAGCAATTTGCAGTGCCAAATGGTCAAATGGAAGCTCTTTTTTTAATTGATCATAGGCTTTTTTGTTGGCTAAACCGTATTGCCAGATGATACGCGCCATTGTTTCGCTGTTTATCTGAGAGCAGTCCATGCTGCTGCCATTGTGCAGTTGAATTTTAGTCATCAACGATCTTTGTTGTACCAGTTATTGGCAATCCGTATGTGGATTAAAAATTATACGCTTTACTCGTTTATTATTCAACAAATCCGTTTATTGGAAGCAATATTTTGACTAATTTATATTTATAGACTAATATGATATATAAATAGAGGGAGCGGGGCGATGTCAAATTTAGCATTATCAGATTATAAACATGCGTTAAATGATGATGTTTTAAAACGTAATACCCAGAATGTAATTGCGCTTTTTAAACATTGGGAATTAAAAAATGAGGAAGAATGCAATCTGTTGGGTGGCATAAGTTCTGCGCAATTGGCTAAATTTAAGAAGGGAACAGCCTTTATTTCTGGAAGGGACAATATCGAACGAGTTGGTAATTTATTGGGCATTCATAAAAATCTGAGGATCCTATACCCGTACAACAGGGACATTGTGTATAAATGGATCAAAGGACGCAACCTTAAATTACAGAACCTAAGCCCTTTAGACACTATGTTAGAATATGGTTACATTGGCATTGCTCAAATCAGACGGTTTACTGATTACATGAGAGGGCAATAATGTCTTTGTTTGACTGTGCGATTGATTACTCAAAAGATGTTTATCGAAACATTCGGGGCATAAAAATATCGCAGGATTTATTTGATGACTTAAGTGATGATCCTTTAAATTGGAGTGCTGCAAATACCATTGACATGCACACCCACCCCCCATTAAAAAATGATCAGCTCATTCAAAGAGCTTTTGATTACAGCAAAAATGAGTTCATTGATTATCCCTTTGAAAACATTACAGCCTCGCGGTACAGTGATGGCTCTGTCGCTTGTTGGTATGGTTCCGAAACACTTGAAACAAGCATTCATGAAACGGTTTATCATTTTGTTCAAGAAGTTCAAAATTCTTATGAAATGTATTACCAGCAAAAAATCATCACCATTGATCGCCGTGTTGCCTTGGTTAATTGTCACGGATTGGCTTTTGATTTATCTCAAAAAGTGAAAGATTTTCCTTGGCTGATTGATCCCCTTAACTATACAAGATGCCAAGAAACAGGCCGGCGCGTTGCCAAAGAAGGGCATCCTTTATTGGTTGTTCCATCCGCAAGACAACTTGATGGTGTCAATGCAGTGGTTTTTAATGAAAAAGTCCTTTCAAACGTGAGAAATAGCTGCAATTTGCAGTATATTTATGATTTAAAAAGTAAAAAAATAAAAATAAATAGGGGCGGGAGGAAATTAATGGAAATAAACGTTACAAGTTAAGAAAAAGCCTATAACGAAGCACAAATCCTTTGTGCTTCGTTGGTAGGTGACAT
>CAZGKX010000024.1:8049-31345 GCA_964525945.1 uncultured Legionellaceae bacterium | reverse complement strand
GATGAATGAAACCCAAGAGATATCTCAATTACAACCAAGAAAACAACCTTTTATACTGCTTTGATTTTAAATTGATTTGTAGATTGGGCCTTGGCCCAACAATTAAGCCATACCCAGCTCACGTTGGGCCGAGGTCCAACCCTACAAAATTCGAGTCAATTACAAATAAATTCACTCTAATTCAATTAATAAACTTGTCAGCGCATTGAGGGGTGGTTCATTGCCAGTTAAGCAGAGCAGGTCGCCTCCACAGTGTTGTGACCTAAGTTTAAAATATTAACTTTCGCACCTGCTTCGGCACTTACAGAAATAGAATCATTGCTTTGGACCGTCAAGGAAGTCGCTTGACCATTCGATAAATTTTTACCGTTAACGGTTCCTTTGTTTTTGATCACACGCACCATGATCTTATTTTTTGATTCATGGCATTGAATGGTACAGGTTGCATTTAAAACCCATAAATATTTGTTTTCAAGGAGTTTTGATCCATTCGGAGCAAGCGTTAAATTGACTTGATGAGCATAGGAAGCAGACACACTTAACATCATGCCCATAGCAAACAGTATATAATTTCTCATAATTCATCCTTAAACAATCCTGTCTAAATTCTACACAAAATTGCTTAAGGATTTATTAAGAGGGTGATAGAAGTGAATCTCCATCAAGCTGCTCTTCGACAAGCTCGGCAAGATCATAAATTTTTCGAGATAAACCACCGGCACGAAAAAAAAGAGTCCCTAAATACCCGGCAAGGGTTCCTCCGCCCACCATGGCCAAACCAACCAAAGGCCAACCTCCTACCACCAATGCACACCCGCACAAGGCCACAGCACCGCCCAACACCAACATGGCGCCACCCAACGCTTTCCATGCAGGAGCTGCACGCCCTTGCATCGTGCAAGCAGCCAAAGCACGGTATTTAGCAACTTCCAGCCGACGATCATTCATATTCGTCGTTGATAGCAAATGAATGGTTGCCGTTATCACATCGCATAAATCACGTTGCTCATCCTCTGAGCTTGTATCGTTATACAAAACATCGGTTTCTGTTATGATTTTTCGAACATGCTTTCGAATCGTTGCGTTGTCAATGGTGGCATTAATACTTTTCAATTTCTTGCACAAGCTTAAAAAACTACTATCCTTTGCCTTGTCTTGCACTGAATTGGCTTTTAAAGAAGTATCGTCTGGACTATCGTCAGGTGCATCCAGGACAATCGTTTTTTGTGGATCAATTAAAAAATTTTCGGGAATAAACGACAGCCAATGACGGTTATGAATATTATTTAAGATCAAGTCCGGATCAGTTTCATAAAAAAAGGTTGGAACACCATTTTTAGCAATGCCGAGCGTAATAGGGATTTTAGAATGATAGGAGCATTTTTTAGTCTTTTCATCCCGCACTTTGGTTTCACCCGTGATATATCGATGCAACGTCAGCAATGTTTCCTCACTGCCCCACACGCCTCTGGTTTGTATATGCTTGCAGTAAGTGCTTAAATGCTTATTGGTCTGTAATGTAAAAAACTCGATCACTTTTTGCCCGATGAGCTTATCCATGAGCTCCTGCTTTTGCTTTAAATGCGTTTTGTTCGGATCGGTCTTTATTTTTTTCAATTCTTGATCAAATTTTACCCCAAGTCCTGCGACACTTTGGGTTGCAAAATCATCCACCGCATTGACCAGCTCTTTAACACTAAAAAATTCAGCGTTGACCAATGCGGTGTTCCTTTCAACCACAACATAGGTTTTATAAGGCAGGGGAAGCTTGGATTTAAAACCCGTGATAAACCGGCTGGCCGCAACCGCAAACAATTGCGTTTCCGTAGGTGAGGCTTCGAATTCTTTCTGGATAGCAACAGCCGCGAGTTGACGGCAAGCCGGGCTTAAAATCCGTTGAATTTCCCGATGATTGAGGGAGGAAAATGGTTTTTGCACATTCTTGTTTTGATCAAGCAAATCAATCAGAATGGCTTCGTCCCCTGGCACCAATTGCAGCGTTTTAAAAATCGCTAAAGCATTTTTGTTATCAGCCTGACCACGAAGATAATACATAAGTGAAATGCTATACGCATCATACATGCAATCCCCTGCACTGTTATTATCAATCGTTTTCATCGCACACTTGCCTTGGCTTGCTCATTAGTGAGCAATATGCTACCACAAAGCAATTTAAATGGCCATAAACAAGCCTAAACAAAACGGTAATACCTGGGTGGCGCGCTCGAACAACCCCCACAGCTTTTTCCGCAAGACAGGGATTCAGGGCATATTTCTATCACGCCTTTGTTGATCCAAAGCGCCAACATCGGTTGCAATGCTTCTTCATCAAGGCTAAATTCGCGCTGCAGTTGTTGCGCGCTGACCACCCGCTCTCGCTGGATAAAATCACGAAGCAGCAATAGCATGGCCATCTCCAGATTGTTTGGCCAGGGTATGCAGCGACTTCACAAGCAATATCATGAACAATGCGATGGCGATAATCCAAAGTATTGTTTGTAACGGATGCATGTTGACCGTTGCCAATTGGTAAAACACCACCGCAATGGCATAAGCGATGGCCGTCGACCACACGATGGAAAACCACATCAAGGAGCGATTTGCTTCTTGGCGAATGGCTGCCATGGTCGATATACAAGGTATGTACAACGAAATAAACAACAAATAGGCATAAGCTCCAATCTTGCCATCAAAATGCTGATAAAACACGCCATAAGTGGATGCATTCATTTCCGGCGATGCAGGCACAAAAGGATGCAGCAACGTTTGCCCTACCGCCGCTAAATTTTCAGGAATCGACCAGAGCGCGGCTTGTAAAGCATTCCAAAAATCAACATGCACCATGTTGATTTGTTCAAGATTCACATGCGTGTATAAACTATTGAGTGAACCAATGACGACTTCTTTGGCGAGCATGCCTGTTAACAGTCCCACCGCCGCTGGCCAGTTTTCTTGGTGCAAACCCATGGGGGAAAAGAAAGGCACTATCCATTGACCAATCACCGACAACACACTCTCACTGCTAGCAGCCCCTGTGTTCAAGCCGCCATCCATCGTCAATGCATTCAACCCACCCAATACCACACAAACTGGAATAATCAACTTTCCAGCGCGAAGGATAAAATAACGCAACCGCAATTGGGTGTCTTTCAGCAACCGGCGGATGGAAGGCCGATGGTACGCGGGGAGTTCTAAAATTAAAGGCGATGGCGCCCCTTTTAACAAAGTATTGCGAAGCAATACACCGGTGACGACCGCGAAAACAATACCGATTAAATACAGTGAAAACACCACATTTTGACCACCCTCTGGGAAAAAAGCTGCAACAAACACAGCATATATCGCTAACCGTGCACTGCATGACATAAAAGGACTCATCAGAACCGTCATCAAACGATCGCGTTCGGAATCCAGCGTGCGGGCTGCCATAATCGCCGGTACATTGCACCCAAAACCAACAATCATGGGTACAAATGCTTTGCCCGGTAACCCCAACACCCGCATGACTTTATCGACCACAAAAGCCGCACGTGCCATGTAACCAGAGGCCTCTAAAAAAGATAAAAAGAAATACATGCCAGCCATCACAGGCACAAACGTTAACGTGGTGTTAATGCCTTTACCAATACCATTTGCACACAATGCCACCAACCAATTGGGGGCATGGCATTGCTGCAATAACCACGCGCTACCTTGTATAAACAGTGTATCGGTGGTGATGTCAAAAAAATCTTGAAACGCTCCCCCAATATTGATGGCCACCAAAAACATACAATACATCACTGCAAAAAAAATAGGCAAAGCCCAAAATCGATGCAATACAATCCGATCAATTTTGGCCGTTAAAAATTCCCTGGCATCTGATTGCTTGTGTTGAATCTGCTTCATCAATGAATGGATGGCTTGATAGCGAGCATCTGCCATGACGATATCGGCGTCGTCTATTGCATCAACGTGTGTCAAAGCAGGCATGAGCAAGCTATCTCCCTCTACAATACGGCAGGCATAATATTGACGTAGTTGCAAAGAAACCCTTCCTGTTAATTGTTTGCCCACTTCGGTTAATACATCTTGCAACGGCAATGGCAAAGACAAAGGCAACGATTTACCCACCGCTGCTTTGGAGTGGATTGCTTTTTTTAGGTCGCCAAGACCCACTTGGCGATGTGCTTCCAACTGAATCACCGGGCAACCTAAATAATCAGACAAAGCAGCCACTTGAATGGAAATACCCCGCTGCTTGGCAATGTCCATCATGTTTAATGCCAGGACAAAGGGTTTTCCCAGTTCAAGAAGTTGGCTGCTGAGGTATAAATGCCTTTCCAAATGGCACGCGTTGACGACATTTACGATCATGTCCGCGTCATTTTTTACCACTTCCAGCGAGGTGATTTTGGTATCTTGGCTCGTACCTTCTTGATTGGAAACCAATGAATACGTACCGGGTAAATCCGTTACATGAACGTCTTGATGTTCGAAATGATAAACACCGGTCTTTTTCTCAACGGTCACTCCTGGCCAATTACCAACCCGCTGATTATCTCCCGTCAAGGCATTAAATAAAGTGGTTTTTCCTGAATTTGGATTGCCTACGAGCAACACTTGGGTCATATGCGCTCCCATTGAAGATAACAAGCTTCTTCTTTTCGTAAAGCCAGGGAGACCCCACAAACTTCAATTTGAATGGGACAACCCAACGGCGCAATTCGCACAATTAAGACGTCAACTCCACGTGTCAAGCCAAACGATAATAATTGGCGTCGGTAAACATTTTCTGTTTTGCCAAAACCAATTAACCTTACGTGGTCACCCTGTACAAGCTCAGCGATACCTATCATGTCTCAGTATTAACAATAAAAAAACAGTATATCACAAATGATAGCGAGAATCATTCTCATTAGCAAATGGAATCGAACACCGAGAAGCGGGGCAGTTGACGGAGCAATGACGCGGTATTTACCCCGCTGGAAAATTTCCGCTTCCTTACGGACGGAGCTCGGTTTTGTGAAGGGATGGACCTTCGCGATGAGAGTGGCGATGCAAGTAATCCGCAGATTGCATTTCTTCTAAGCGGCTTAAGGTGCGTTGAAATGATTTTGCCATGGGTCCCGATTCGTATAAATTTTTTGCAGGAGCTGCTGCGGAAATGATCAAATGAACGCCTTGATCATACATAACATCAACAAGATGAATGAATAAAATAACGTGCACCGTATCATCGGGTTTAAGGATAGGGATATTGCTCACAAACACCGTATCGAATCGTCTGGCAATTTCCAAATAATCCAATTGAGAACGTGGCATGTTACAAAGACTATTAAAATCAAACCAAACCGCACGCTCACCATACGCCACAGTAAGCACTTGTCTGTTTTGAAGGGTCAATTCGGCGTGATGCTGAACGTGTTGCCCCATAGCGTTGAATTGTTGCAACAAAAGAGCGTGGGTTGTCTCTCCCAAGGGGAACAGATAGGATTGGTGCATGGGCGCTCGGCCTAAGCGATAATCTTTGTCTTCCCTCAATAAACGCACTTGGCAATATTGTTTAATCCATTCAATCGCTGGTAAAAAACGTTCGCGATGCACCCCGTTTAAATAAAGATCATCAGGACGGGTGTTTGATGTGGTCACCAACACCATGCCATGTTCAAAAAAACAACGCAGCAATTCGGCAAGGATCATAGCATCCGCGACATCGTGCACTAAAAATTCATCCAGGCAAAGCAAACGGGTCGATTTTGCCAAGTCAGCAACGATATAACGCAAAGGATTTTTTTGACCTTGCACACGTCGTAATTGTGCATCAATTTGTTGCATAAAATGGTGAAAATGAAAACGTAATTTTTGTTTTTCTGCAACGAACTCATAAAACAAATCCATCAAATACGTTTTACCAACCCCTACTGTTCCGTATAAATATAAGCCCTGTGCTGGTGGGTTACGGCGCAAGCCCAACCATGAACGACGTGGCTTTTCGAGCTCAGTTGCCACACGTTGCATATCATTAAACAACAGTCGTTGCAACGGGTCATCCACAATATCACTGCGCAAAACAGCTTGTTCATACTGTTCGATTAAACGCATTAACAAATACCCAGTTGGCCCATGGTCATTAATAGACGTGTTTTTAAATCAATTAATTTACCGTGAAAAAAATGGCTGGTACCTTCGAACATCAATACCGGCAAAGGCGGGTTTTGACGCTTAGCAAACGCAATGACCGTTGGAGCCGGTACCACTTCATCGCTATCGCCTTGAGCAACAATCCATGGCGATGGTGGTGTCGAAAACTCTTCATAATTGTAATGTTCTACAGAAGGGGCAATGGTCACCAACAAAGCATGAGGGCATTGCGCTGCAGCGCGGTACGCAACGTATGAGCCAAACGAAAAACCGGCAAAAATCAGCGTTACAGCAGGGGTTTCATCGATAAATTGCTTTGCTAAAAAAAGCATATCGTCGCTTTCTCCAAAACCATCATCGTACACCCCAGCAGTATGCCCCACCCCTCTAAAATTAAAGCGCAAACTTGCAATCCCTAAATCTTTGTACGTGCGCACCAACGTGGTGACCACCTTGTTTTGCATGGAGCCCCCCTGCAACGAATGAGGATGGCCCAATACCGCAACATATTGGTGATTGAAATGTTCAGGGACGGTAAGTTCTGCTTCAATGAGCCCCACAATACCTGGGAGCAGCAAACCATGTTGACCTGGAGTGTTTAATTTTGCAGTGAGCATAGGCGTTAAACAAGACGATTTGAAAACCAATATGATAACCCATCTTGCTTTTTAATGCCCGTGTATTATGATCAGCCATGAATCGACTCGATTGTGAGCGGTGACACTTTATCATTAACATCTTAAGGAGGACTTGATCCATGCGACAGGTACCTGATCAAACGTATTTATTTATTCTGCCTCTTCAACACACACGGGGGCACGCATGAAAATTCACGATTTTAAACGCAAAAAAGCGCAGCAAAAAAAAATCAGTATGCTGACGTGTTATGACTACCCCTCAGCCCGTATTGTTGCAGAATCCGATATCGATTGTGTATTGGTAGGCGATTCCGTTGCTATGGCTGTTCATGGCTATGAAAGCACAGTCATGGCGACATTGGACATGATGGTGATGCATACGTCCGCCGTGGCACGCGGTTTAAGCGGTCAGTTTTTAGTCAGCGATTTGCCCTTTCTTTGCCATCGTCAATCACTGGCCCAGACCGTGGATAACGTGAAGCAATTGATTCGAGCAGGCGCGCATGCCATCAAAATTGAAGGCGGTGATGCCGATGTTTGTAGCACCATTGCCCATTTGGTGACAGCCGGTGTACCTATCGTGGGTCACATTGGCCTTACCCCTCAATCCGTATTGCAATTAGGGGGTTATAAAGTACAAGGCAAAGAGCACGAACAGGCCAGCTTGCTGATTCAACAAGCACAGCAGCTAGAGGCCGCAGGATGTTGCGCCTTGGTGCTTGAATGTGTGCCCAGCTCACTGGCCAAAACGATCACGGAAAACTTGGTGATTCCAACCATTGGTATCGGGGCCGGAGCAGAAACAGATGGGCAAGTGTTGGTTTGGCATGATATGTTGGGTTTACAAAATGACTTTAGACCCCGTTTTGTCAAACAATTCGCACAAGGTAAAGATGTATTTTTAACCGCCATCAATCTCTACGCCGAACATGTGCAGCAAGCGCATTTTCCAACGGTTGATCATGCATTTTAAGTGCTTGTTGACCTCACGACGTACCGCGGCTAGTCTGCGGTATGCGTCCACCAGCAACAGCGGAGCAAAAGGATAATAATTCATGCAAATTTATCATAATCTCGAGGAATGGCAACGAGTACGCACCAACTTACCCGAGAACGTGTCCCTCGGTTTTGTTCCCACCATGGGCAATTTACATGTGGGGCATGCGTCTTTGTTCACGGCCAGCCAGCGCGAAAATGATTGCACCATCGCCAGTATTTTTGTAAACCCCACGCAATTTAATCAACAAGAAGATTTCACGCATTATCCTCGCACATTGGATGAAGATTTAGACATTTTAACCAACGCCGGCGTGGATTATTGTTTACTGCCTACCGAGCAATCCATCTATGCCGATGGTTTTCGCTACCAAATCACCGAAAACAAGCGGGCGCAGAATATGGAAGGTTTGCACAGACCCGGCCATTTTAACGGTGTATTAACCGTTGTTATGAAATTGTTGCAATTGGTTAAACCTCACCGCAGCTATTTTGGCGAAAAAGACTATCAACAATATCAATTGATCCGTGGGATGGCAGAAGCTTTTTTTATGGGGATCGACATCAAAGCTTGCCCCACGATCCGAGAACCCAGTGGCCTTGCTTACAGTTCACGAAACAGCCGATTAAACCCAACGGACAAACAACTTGCCGAACAATTTGCACAAATTTTTCATCAAAATAAACCCTGTGAACAAATTATTCAGGAACTGCAAGCACTCCCTATTGGTGTTGAGTACATTGAAGAGCATGATAACCGGCGTTATGCAGCCGTGGTCATCGGCAATGTGCGTTTGATTGATAATTACGCACCGCTATAGCCATGTAGGGTGGGCAAAGCAGCGCGTGCCCACCTGTTCGAAGACATAATAGGTATACAATTAAATTGAACGCGTTCTTTCTCCGAACGGTGGGCACGCTGCTTCCGCTGCTTTGCCCACCCTACCAGGTATGTATATTTTTTAATATTTACGGCCTTACCAGCGCGTTGCACGCTCGTAAGTTTCTTTGGCTAAGGTTAAACAACGTTCGGCTTCACCAAGCTCATTCTGAAGCTGGAGCAAGGCTTGTGGAGTAGACTTGGCATTGTTGAGCGCACACGTCAAAGCGTGTTGTTGCTCCGTCAGGCGCGTGATGTCATCGCGCATCACCTGCAACCATTGTTGGCGAGTGCTTAATGTTTGTACACCAAAGTGAACCTGCCGTTGCGGTATATTTTTACGGGCATGCACTTGGCACAAACGCACCAAGACATTGATTTTTTGATGGATTCGATCGGCCAGATAATTGACACTGCGTTGCCCCGTTTGTTGACTTAACACGGTTAAATCGTTCTTAATTTCATCGATACACGATTGAGGGGTGATTTCGACCCGCGCTCGAAACAACGCCGGAGGCAGTGTATTGGCCTTCAACGTGCTGCCTAGGGCATTCAGCTTCCAAGCTAATTCAGGCAATCTTGCTGATATTTGTTCCACCATGTCAGCGATGTTCATTAGCTGGCGTACGACACAGCAGTAGCCTCGCGTCGATTTTGCAACCAAGTTGCAATCAGCGGCGGTGAGCACATCAACAACAAGCCCAAAATCAATGTTATTTCATAACGTACAGTACTGCCCACATCGATCCCTTCTGGCGGCATGAAACTCACCACCAGTGTCGTTAAAACGCCTATCATGCCAATACCTGACACCGTTAATATCCCCAGCATTCCGCCTGCAATTTTAAAAGGCCGTGGAGTCTCAGGCGCTTTTAGGCGCAATTTAATCGCTGCCAAAAACATTAATAAATACATCAACATGTACAATTGAGCCGCCAAAGCTGTCAGTAACCAGTAAGAGCCATTGACGCTGGGCATGAATAAAAATAACGCCGACAGCACCGTCACAATAACCGCTTGCCCAATGAGCATGACAACGGGAGCGCCATGTTTGTTCGTTTTTTGGAACAATTGAGGTAAATTATCGTCTTTGGCGGCAACCAATAAACCTTTGGTGGGAGCAATGATCCAGTTGCTGACCCCACCAAAGCCCCCTAACACCAACATTACAGCAACCACAGGCATCATCCACGCCAAATGGTAACGGGCAAAAAAAGCATCAAACGCTTGCATGATCCCGGCAACTAAATTGATTTCTTCATGCGGTAAAACCACTGCAATGGCCAATGAACCCAATATCAAGGTGCTAAGTATAATGCCAACAGAATAGGTCAATGCTCTAGGGAAGGCATGCTGAGGGTTTTCAACATCATTGGCATGCACCGTTGCAATTTCAATGCCACAAAATGACATCATAATCGCTGTCAACGACACCCAAATGGAGCGATCTTGCCAATGCGGTAAAATACTGGGTAAATCAAATTTCACTTGAATGGTGTTGTTACCCCAAATCCACATTGCGCCCAAACCAATGATTAACCCCATTGGCAATAACAAACCTGAAATAGAACAGATATTGCTTAACAAGGCTGAAGAATGCATGCCTCTTAAATTTACAAACGTCGCACCCCAAAACGAACAGACGATAACACCCCACAAGAAGTAGGGGTTAGCGGCGAGCGTGGGATCAATCAAATAGCCAATGGTGCCCGCCACAAAGGACAAAATGGTGGGGTACCAAATCACATTTTCAATCCATTGCAACCAAATGGCTAAAAACCCCAATTTTTTACCGAACGCTTCTTTCACCCAAACGTAGACCCCACCTTGTTTCGGCCATCCCGAGGCCAATTCGGCTGAAACCAATGCGGTGGGGATTAAAAAAAACAAAGCTCCCAGTATAAAGAACGCGATCAATTGACTACCAAACATTGCTGTAGCAGGCAAATTACGAATACTATCCACCGAACCTACCGTAATCATCGTGAGGCTGAAGACACTCAACGCATGTTTTTTAGTCATCATTACATTCCTTCAGGCGAATTATTATCAATAATCGATTCATTATAAAGATCATAACTTAAGATAACATTAGGATCTTTGCAACCCAATTTATCGCCAGCGCGTATCGGTCAACACATCGAAAACAGCCGAAGGTTGTGCCGCACCACCAAGCTCCCCGTCGACCACAACATCCACGCCTTGCGGAAATTGCACGTGCAACTCGGCAATGGATTTTGCCGGAGGCTCGCCACTCTTGTTGGCACTGGTCGAGACAATGGGTCCATGTTGGCAAAGCTGGCGCGCCACAGGATGAGCCGACATACGAACAGCTACACTGTCATGCTCACCACTGATCCAAAGTGGCACGTGGGCTGATTTTGGGAAAATCCACGTGGTAGGGCCTGGCCAGGAAGCCTGCACTTTGAGCATTTTTTCAGGCGCAATGGGTTGTATCAATGCATCCAACTGCAGCCAATCGCCAATTAAAACAATGAGCCCTTGGCGAAATGAACGGTGTTTTAGCTGCAAAATTTTTTCCACAGCGTGCTGATTAAAAGGATCACAGCCCACGCCATAGACCGCTTCGGTTGGATACGCAACAATTTGGCCACGGACCAAATATTGCAACGCCTCATTTGGATTGACTGGCTTCATCCTCAATCTCTTTGACGTTATCAATGGTAATGTTGTCAACCGGCACATCGGCATGCCCCATGCGTTGCCCGGTTTTCACTTTTGCTATCGCATCAACAACGTCCATACCATCAACGACTTCAGCAAACACACAATAACCATAGCCTTGGGGATGATCACCGCTGTAATTTAAAAAAGCATTGTCAACAAGATTGATAAAAAATTGAGCGGTCGCTGAATGAGGATCCATTGTTCTCGCCATTGCCACTGTGCCGCGTTTATTCTGTGCCGCTGATTTTGCTTCGTTTTTTACTGGGGTGTTGGTTTTTTTATTGTCCATGTTTGCTGTAAGACCACCACCTTGGATCATGAAGCCATCAATCACGCGGTGAAAGATAGTGTCAGAATAAAACCCTTCACGGACATAATTTAAAAAATTTGCCACTGTTTCTGGCGCTGCGTCCGCGTGTAATTTTAAACGGATATCACCTTTAGACGTGTTGATTTCGATCATAGAGCCTCCTTTAGGGAAAATATTATTGCGCTTGTTGTTGGATTAAAGAACGCATTTTACCACAAACATCGTGTAAAACATGGATATTATGAATACTGGCCAATGCCGTGAATAAATTTGATTTTTGTTTAAACAATTGATGCAAAAAAGCCCGTGAATAATGCTTGCACGTGTAACAGCCACAATGGGGCATAATGGGCGATAAGTCATTGGCGTAACAGGCTTTTTTAATTTGAATACGCTCTTGCTCGTGGTCACTGGCAAATTTTAACCAATGTCCATGCGGCACCACTTCACCACAATACAAAGCACCATGCCGTGCATTGCGCGTGGGAGCCACGCAATCAAACATATCAATGCCTTCGGCCACCACGTCCAACAAATCTTGAGGCGACATGCCAACACCCATGGTGTAACGCGGCTTGTTTGCTGGTAAAAATTCCCGCACCCAACGGATGACGTTGACCGTTGCTGGCATGTCAAAACCGATGGTTTCACCGCCAATGGCCAGTCCGTCAGTCTGCATGGAAGCCACAAAATCCGCGCTTTCTCGGCGCAAATCTTCAAAGGTCCCCCCTTGAATAATACCAAACAAAGCCTGAGTTAGACCATAACGCGACGTTGGGTGTTGTTGATGGTAAGCAACAGACTGCCCCAACCAACGGTGAGTGCGTGCCATGATGTGCTGCACCTCATCGCGCGTGCAGTGATCAGGTGTGCATTGATCAAAGGCCATGATGATATCGGCCCCAATTATTTTTTGGGTTTCCAGCGACATCTCTGGCGTCATGTGGATCCAACGCGATTGGTTGGGCAACGTAAAATGAGCACCGTCTTCATCAATGGTGCATATTTCTTTGTTTTTAGACAAACTAAAAACTTGGAAACCCCCGCTGTCTGTCAACATCGGGCCATGCCAACCCATGAATGAGTGCATACCACCCGCGCCTTCAATGACGTTCATACCAGGAGCGCATAGCATATGATACGTATTGCCGCCCAATATCAATTGACTACCGGCAGCGCTCAATTCATAGGGTGTCATGTTGTTTACACCTGCACGCGTGCCCACCGGCATAAAAACAGGGGTTAAACAATCACCATGCGGGGTGCTGATACGCGTAACGCGAGCATTGGTATAAGCATGCTGATAAAGAACTTCGCAACGAAAGGTATTCATTCGCTTAGCCGTGTTTCATTTAAAGATTTTCCCACCCACCAAAAAACAAGACCGCAGATCAAAAATATGAGCATAAAATACAACGCTGACCATGCTGGCATGGTCAATCCCAACCATCGCCAAGTCACTTCCCCACAATCAGCAGTGCCCCAAAACAGTGCTTTTAACACCACATTCCAAGGAAAGTAACGCATGAGAATATCAAGCCCTGGCATGCACATGGTGGAACTATCCTTAGGCAACGATTGCAACCAAACCTGGCGGGCCGCAAAAAATATACCCGAAGCAGAAAAAAAGAGCTGTAGCCCCGCCACTATCCTGGCTCGTCTCAGCGTGCCTAATGTTATTCCCATTAAACAACATGTACCCAATAAAAATGCGCAACAACGCTGCATTAAACACAAAGGACACGGTTGCAAGCCCATGGCGTATTCAAAATAAAAAGCCGCCGTGATCACTAAAATGGTCGATAACAATAAGAAACTTTGGATGTTTCGGTAAACTCTTTTGCTGATCATGGCCATTGCATCCTCATATTCGCGTTGCAAGAAATGATACCGCCAAGCGGTGTGTATTTCCAGCGGCAATATTGAGGAAGACCCTTTCTATTGGAAAATAGTTAAAAAAATTGCCGTGACAGCAGTCAAGTGGTTCCGGCTGACGTGCACGCTATGCTTTGCACACTCCACCAAAATCATGCGTTGAGCAATAATTCTTCAGCATCAAGTTCTTCTAAATAGCGATGGAAGGACAATATTTTTTTCTCTTGAAGCCCAAACTGCATGTCTTTTTTCACAAAGGCATAATAGTAGGTGTCATCAGAAATAAAACGATTGGCGTCCACCAGGCAAGTGGACCAATCAATGCGTTGGGTGGCACTGTATTGCGATTGCCAAAACAATGGAATTTTTTCGAAATGATTTAATTGCTCCAATACGTCTTCTCCCGCACCATTATCCCTGGCAAAATCATAATGCAGGCGCATGTCTAAGCGATTTTTTACAATCAAAAAACTGGCTGTTGCGTCTTCATCCAGCATTAAAAAACTGCCTGAATTGTCAATCAAATAATATTCTACGATACCCTTTTCTTTGCACAATTGTTTAAAAAAACCAGCAAATTTTTTATCTTGCAAGCAGGTGGGTGAATGCGCGGATAGCATTTTTACAACCGTGTCCGACATGGCTTGAAAATAGCTTGATTGCAATTCGTAGATGCTTTTTGTGATAAGCTCTGCCACATGCACATCGCTTTTTTTAATATAGCGATCAATCAGCCCTTCATTGAACGCAGCAATGGCCATATTTTCATCGGCTTGACCTGTTAAAAGTATTTTTTTGATATTTGGGTTTTCAATACGACGGCAAAACTCCAAACCATCCATGCCTGGCATGGCATAATCCACAACGACCACAGAGATCTCAGAAAAACGGTATGGATTGTAAATTTCAGCGTGGATTGTTGCGAGATCTAAATGAATGGTATGGTTGGTTAACGGGCCATTTTTAGCTTCTGGGGATTCGCTGATGCAATGATGGCTTAACAACTCCAGTTTGTAACGCCGATTGTGAATAAAATTTAAAGCCTCCAGCGGTGTGTCAAAAATACGGTAAGCAACGTTTTCGTCGAGTTGCAACACAAAATTCAGTAAAAAATCGCGGCTATCATCCAGGAAAAGGGTTGTGCTCGGAAAATAACAGGTGGGTATTGATAAATAGTGCATGACGCTACTCCTGATCTGGTGACGCGAAACATCCATCTAAAATTAAAATAACATGAAGTTTAAAAAATTTCACCACAATATTTTAACCGGTAAAAAAATCATTTTAATGCGCAAATTCACAAAATCATTGATGTTCTTGGAGCACGCGATCAGAAGGGTTTTTGGGAAAAGATAAAATAAATTTGGTGTATTCCCCTTCTTTTGCTTCGCACCGAATTTCCCCACCAAAACGATCCATGACCAATTTGCAGAACGATAAACCAATACCCGTTCCCATAAAAGTCGTGGTGTAGAAATGATCAAACAATCGCAACAATTGCGCATTGGACATGCCTTTGGCGGTATCACGTACATACAAATAATTGAATTTATCGCATTGATTGGTCCAAATGGTGATGATGCCGCGTTGTGTGGTTGCAATCATGTACAATGCATTTTTTAATAAATTAAACAACACATGTTGCATTAACAATTTCGAACCAAAGAATTGAAAATCACCTTGCCATGCGACCAATTCACGGGCTTTCGCTGTTTGAAAGGGATAACGGGCAATGGCATCGTGCAAACATTCAGCCATGCTACAAGGTTCTAAGGTGCAATGTTGCAAATAGTTTTCCCGGCCAGATTTTATGAGGAGCATGTCAATAATTGTGGTTGCATAAGCAATTTCACTGCTGATCCGTTCACTGACACCTTCCAATTGACGAATCCGAGCCTCCCGCACTGATGAAGAAATTAACCCCTGCTCTTTTGCCAAATTATAAGCATCAAATAACATAGGCATGTACGCGGTTAACGCCTGAGCCCCGCTTTTAATGCCCAACAAAGGAGTACGCAATTCATGAGCAATCATCCCTGCAGCTGCAGCCATACCCGCTAACCGTTGTTGCTGCAACATTGCTGTTTTATAATTTACGGTCGTACCCGCTATCATAATGAACAACAACACCAATCCCATTTGAATGTGTTCCTCACTAAAATAAATGGTGGGTGAAACCAAGTAATAACAGATAAAGGCTAATCCCCATCCTAAAATCAACAAAATGGACAAGCTTAATAAATCCACCAACATCACCAATAAAAAAACGCTGCAAAGCAAAGACATGGAAGAAATAACATTGGCTTGATTCATAAAAAATGAATAAGCAAAGAAAAAAGGCAACGTGTAAAGCATGGTGAAAAACCAATACCAAGGCACATAAGGCTTCAGTGATATGGGCCAATACGGCGTTAACATCAACCCTAAACCCAGCATGCTGCCTATCAAACGCAACCAAAAGGTTTCATAAGGCTGAGGGAACCACGCTGTCCATATCCAATAAAAAAAGGGAAATCCAAAAAATGCAATTGCACCCACCGCCAATAACTGATGCGCGGAGCTGGATAAACTGCGCTGCATGGAACGATCCAAGTAATTGATAATTTGTTTAATGGTTATCATAAAGCACCCAGGCGATGAAGTTGGCATGTGCCAGCTTGTTTATTAAATAACGCTGCAAATTTTGGTATAGTACAAACTTCTCCAATTAAAAATGCACTGACATGCTATCAAAAACGTTACGTATCGCAACACGCCAAAGCCCCCTTGCTTTGTGGCAAGCCAACCATGTTCGCGCTTTATTGCTGTCTCTTTGGCCAGAGTTGCGGATAGAGCTTGTTCCTATGGTGACCTCAGGCGATCGATTTCTTAAAGATAAATTGTTAGCGGTGGGTGGTAAAGGTTTATTTGTAAAAGAACTGGAAGAAGCCTTGTTGGACAACCGTGCCGACATAGCGGTTCATTCCATGAAAGACGTGCCAGCCCAGTTTCCCGACGGATTGATCTTACCCACTATCTGCGTTCGGCATAACCCTTTTGATGCATTGCTTAGCGTTGCTTTTCCAAATTTTACGGCATTGCCTCAAGGTGCAGTCATTGGCACCTCCAGTTTGCGACGGCAATCCCAGTTATTGGCGCTCCGCCCCGATCTGCATGTTTCACCGTTGCGCGGTAATATTCATACCCGGATCAATAAATTAAACAATGGCGAATTTGATGCCATTGTCTTGGCCCAAGCCGGGTTGGAGCGTATGGGCATGGACCATTTGATCAAACAAACGCTGGACACCATGATGTTACCTGCTTGTGGGCAAGGAGCATTGGGCATTGAATGCCGCAGCGATGATCACGGCATTCAACAACTGATAGCTCACCTGCATGATAACAACTCCGCCGTCTGCGTGCAGACGGAACGGCAAGTCAATGGTCTGTTGGGAGGTAATTGCCATGTGCCATTGGCCGTCTATTGCCAACACGTTGATGAAAACAACCTCACACTGCAGGCAATGGTTGCGTCAATGGATGGCAAAACCATCCTACGGGATAGCCAATTCGGAAACAAAGAAACCGCCATGGAGTTGGCCAATCAATGTGCCAAGGCCTTATTGGCAAAAGGCGCTGATGCTTTATTAGACGCTGTGCCATGAGCGCATCATTGCAAGGATTACGTATTTTAAACACCAGGCCGTACATGCAGGGCCAAGAATTAAGCCTCAGCATTCAACGCTTGGGAGGACATGCGATTGATGTGCCGGCCATTGCAATTGAGACGCTGCCATTCCATTGGTTAGCCCAACTACCCGCTTTAACGCAAGTTGATCAAGCCATTTTTATCAGCACCAATGCCGTGAACAATTTTTTTGCGACGTTAAAAGAGCAACGCATCCTCTGGCCTTGGTCCATCCAAGTGACCGCGGTCGGCAATGCCACAGCAAAGGCCTTAGAAGCATGGAGTATCCACGTTCATCACCATCCCGCAACGGCAAACAGCGAGCATTTATTAAACCTTGCCGCCTTCCAACGCATTCATCACCAAACCATCTTGCTTATTAAAGGCGACGGGGGACGCGCGCTTATCGAAGAAACCCTGCAACACCGTCAAGCTCAGGTGATTCCCGTTGCTGTTTATCGACGTATCTTGCCCACAGTCCCCAAGGAATATATGAATTCATTGTGGCGCAATGATGGTGTGGATATTATACTGTTCACAAGCCAACAAGCGATGCATAACTTATTTACTTTATTTGGTGAACAAGCGCGGTCTTGGCTTTGCAGTAAATTTTGCCTTGTTATCAGCGAACGTTTGGAGCACGAGGCACGTTTATTGGGCATGCGTCACATCGTCACATGTCGTTATGACAACATTGTCGATACCCTACTAAGGATGAAAAATGACACCCAGCAATGATAACGACATCACAAACATTCCCCTTGAACCCACAAAATCCAATATTCGCAGTTATCTGTTAGGCGCAGGGTTAGCAGCCCTGCTGGTTGGCCTTGGCTATGTGGTTTATTCCCACGTGCAGCTGCAACAACAAATGCAGACGTTAATGCTGGAGACAGCAACTTTAAAAACACAGCAAAGCAACACCGGTTTAGCCATTCAAACTTTCCAAACTAATTTAAGCAACGATGCCGCCACTTTTGACAAACAACTACAAGGTTTGGACAAATCTTTGCAATCCGCTTTGCAGCAACGTTGGTACCAAACCAATGATTGGCTCTTATTAAAAGCAAGGTATTACATAGAGCTTGCAACGATCAATGCCCATTGGAGCAATGACACGCCCACAACAGCCGCTTTGTTGCAGCAAGCTGATCAGTTATTGGCAGCACAACACGATCAACGCCTATACCCGGTCCGACAAGCCCTTGCCTCTGAAATCACCCAATTAAACAGTGTTGCCCCCCTTGATAAAGCGGGTCTGCTCAGCGCATTAAATGCCTTGCAAAATACCCTTGAGCAATTACCGTTAAAAAACAATGCCATGCTTAAAAAAACCAACACCACAGCAGACAGCAGCCCACCTTTAACCGGATGGCGCGCCCAACTGCAACAAACCATGCAACAGCTAGGAAAACTTATCGTTATTCATCACCATGACAACGCGATTCAGCCATTAATGACGCCGGCCTATGAGGCTATGTTGCTGGAATCGATACGCTTTAATTTGCAAATGGCCGCATGGGCTGTTTTACAGAACAACCAGGCTGTTTATCAATTGTCATTATCACAAGCGTCTCAACAAGTGAACCTGCGCTTTGACATCAATGCTGCGAATACCCAAGCATTGCTCAAGCAAATAGCGCAATTGCAGCAACAACAAATAACCCAACAAAAAATCGTGCCAGATCGCTCACTGCCGTTGTTGAATGATTACATTGCCGTGAAATCAGCGGGTTCAGTGGGAGAATCGTCATGATTTTACGCAGCATGGTGGTCTTTATTATTTTTCTGGCCGCCGTCTGGTTAGGTTTGCAGTTGCAGCACGATCCAGGTTACGTATTGATTGCCTTTCATCAGTGGACCATTGAAAGCACCCTTTGGGTGGCCATTCCCCTGCTGCTTGTATTGCTAGCCGTTTTGTATTCATTACTAGCCACCACACGCTGGATCATGCATTTGCCCATGGCTTGGCGCATTTGGCGTAAGAAACAGCGTATTCACAAAGCACAAGAAACAACTCGCCGGGGTTTGATTGAATTCAGCGAGGGTTATTGGTTAAAAGCAAAAAATCATTTGATTGCTGCTTTGCCGCATGCAGAAAGCCCTCTGTTAAATTACTTAACAGCCGCCCGTGCGGCTCAAGAGCTTGGCGACAATAAGCTGCGTGACGCCTATTTACAGGAAGCCCAGCAATCCGTGCCAGAAGCGACCATTGCCGTGGAATTAACACAAGCCAAATTACAGTTGGCCAGTCAACAATGGCAACAAGCCCTTGTCACCTTGAACCATTTACGTGACGCAATTCCCCATCATCCCTATGTTTTAAAATTACTTATGCATCTTTATCAAACGGTCAACGATTGGCCTCAGTTGATTGCACTGCTGCCAGAAGTAAAACGTCATGCTATTTGCTCCGCTCAAGAATTTGACCAATTGCAGCAACAGACCTATTGGCACGCGCTCCAGAACGTGATCTTGCAACAAAACCCACTTGCCGTGTCCAATTTTATAAAAAACTTACCCAAACCTTTAAAAAAAGACCCTACCCTTATGGCCACGTATTGCCGGTATTTAATGGCCAACAACCAAGATAAAGAAGCAGAACAAGTGCTTCGATCGAACCTTCATCAACGACTGGATCCAGAATTGATCGAGCTTTATGGCCGTATTCCTTCGCAAGCGCAATTGAAATTTACCGAATCCTTGCTGAAATTGTATCCAAATTCTGCGGTGTTGTGTTTGTGTTTAGGTCGAATATGCACCAACCATAATTTATGGGGGAAAGCCAAAACCTATTTCGAAGAAAGTATAAAACACCAGCCAACCCCTGCGGCTTATGCGGAACTTGGGCAATTGTTGGAACAACTCGAAGATCGAAGTGGCGCTTGTAAAGCCTATCGAAAAGGCTTATTATGCGCCTTAGATGACCAATCAACTGCCTCCATGTGATGGCTTGTTGGTCGGTATCCAGCAATAGGAAAAGAGCTGGATCTGTCGAAACTCCAACGCATGGTAGGGAAACAACATGGCCAAAAAACCCAAGGTTAAACGTTCAACACCCACGTCTTCAAATATCCCCACCAGCAGTGAAGCCAGTTTAGAGCAACTTGGCGAAACCACAGAACACATTGAAGCCATACAAGATTGCCTAGAAGAATTCATTGATACCCTTGATGACAACCAAAGCGCATTTTCGCAAACTGCAAATACCTGGGGGCCGCTGCCTTTATGGCAAAAAGCGTTCGGCGGTGTTTTACTGTTTGGTGTCTTGATCACGATCGGGGTAATCGCTCATTTGGCGTTGATGGTGGCGATCGTGTCCACTTGCGCGTGCGTGTATGTGATCGCTGGTTTATCTCTGGATAACCACTATGCTATCGATAAAAAAAACAAGCAATATTTAAACAAGCTCATGCGCAATTTGACCGATATGTTTGGTCACATGGTTGATGCCTTGGACAATATTCGCAAACAACTGGCCACAGAAATTGATCGGTTAAAACTGGACATTGATAAGTTGGATAAAAGCGTACTCACGCTGCATGAAGAAATAGATTCCTTCCAAGAAAAAATAGAGCAAATGGCCGAACAAACCGAAATGCTCGCCATCACCCGAGAAGATTTAGACATAACCAGGCAAGAATTGGAACGGCTTAAAGAGACTTTAACCGACCAAGTGACAGAATTTGCTATTCTCCAACAACAGCTAGAAACGGAGGTGAATGAGGTTACAGCAAACAATGCCACGCTGCGCGCCAGCGTTGATACCCTTAGCGCCTGTGTCATTGATGATGAGGAGGCAAGATCAGCATTTCTTAACCGATTGGACGAATGTTTAAATGACGCAAAATCCAATTTTCACCATGTTGTTACACGCATTTGCAAAGCCGAACAAGAGCTCGTCAAGGTAAAACGGCAATTAAAAAGTTATATCAAACAATTCAAAGGGCAGGTCGACAGAAACGAGAAACAAGTCCGTGATCTCACAAAAGCCACCACGACCCTCACTCAATTTCAAGGGCAGAAACAACATCGTATAAAGATGGGGGCCTTTTTTCATCATCGTACGGCACAAAATTCAACGCCTTCGAAACACACCCCAATAAATCGAAGCGCAATTTTAGTAAAATATGGCTTTATTCCTCAAAAAGCCACGGCACAAACCTCATTTTTGCACCCCTCACCCACATCAAGTACGTCCTATGTTAAAAATTGACTGCTTTTTTAAAGGTAGGTTCTGCAAGTATCAACACAGTGGCTTTCAGTGCGTTCAATCTGAATAGTGGTGTGTTGAATACGGTGCTCCGCTTGCAAATGTTGTTCAAGCGATTCTCGTTCTTGGTCAGTTAACGGCTGCTCCGGCATCCACAAATGCACGGACATCGCATTTTCTTGGGTGCTTAACGCCCAAATGTGCAAATCATGCACGCCTTTTACCCCCGGTTGTTGGTGGAGGAGTTGGCGCACCTTGGCCACCGAAATACCTCGAGGCACCCCATCCAAAATGAGTCGAAAACTGTCAGTGAACAACGACCAAGTGCCTTTAAGAATAATAGCGGCGATCAACAAACCGACCAAAGGATCCACCCACATCCAACCCGTCCAATGCATAAGCGCGGCGGCAAGCACAACCCCCACTGACACCAGTGCGTCATAGACCAAATGAAGGTAAGCAGCGCGTATATTTAAATCATTGCCATCCCGTAAAAAAAAGGCAGCGGTTACCCCATTCACCAAAATCCCAATGCTTGCGATCACCATCACATCACCCGTTGCAACAAGGGTGGGTGAAAATAATTTATACACCGCTTCCGTTGCAATGATGCCGCACGTAAAAACCATTAAAATAACGTTGGTCAGTGCCGCTAAAATAGATCCTTTTTTCATGCCATACGTGGAGCGTTCTGTGGGCGCGCGTTTTAATAGACCATTGCCGATCCATGCAACCACAAGGCTAAAAACATCCCCTAAATTATGGATGGCATCGGCAAATAAGCTCGTGGAATTGGCTCGGTATGCAAAAATAATTTGCAAAATAACAAACAAACCATTGGCAAGAATGGCAACAATAAATGCCATATTAAACGTGCTTGGAGCGTGAGCATGATCATGATGAGGGCAATTTGACATAGCAAGGTTTCAGTCAGACGTTTCGTTGTGTTCTTGATCACTGTAGTAATTTATGCCAATTTTAATTCGCTCACGATCATTTTTTTTGCGCCAAGCGTTGGTGTCACGCAAGGAATACACGCAACCACAATATTCTTGTTGGTAAAAGTTTTCACGTTTGGCAATTTCATACATACGAGCGCCCCCACCATTTTTTCGCCAATTGTAGGTCCAATATTCCAATTGCGGGTATCGGCTAGCAGCGCGCACACCAGACGTGTTGATTTGGTTCATGTCTTTCCATCGCGAAATCCCCAATGAACTGCAGATAACGGGAAAACCATGTTCATGTGCGTACAGTGCCGTGCGTTCAAAACGCATATCAAAACAAGCCGTGCAACGAATACCGCGCTCTGGTTCCATTTCTAAACCTTTGACGCGCTCAAACCAATTGTCTTTATCATAATCAGCATCAATAAATGGAATATTGTGTTTATGGGCAAACTCAACATTTTCCTGTTTTCGAATCTCATATTCTTGCACAGGATGAATATTGGGGTTGTAGAAAAAAATAGAGAAATTTATACCGGAAGCAAGCAATGCTTCCATAACTTCTCCTGAACAAGGCGCGCAACAAGAATGCAACAATAATTTATCAGCACCATTGGGTAAGACCAATTGTTCACGTTCCAGCATGATTCGACTCAAGGTTAATAAAATGCTGGCGATAATACACCAATTCAGCGATGGAGTCTTTAATATCATCCAATGCCAAGTGTTTGGATTGTTTCTCTATGCCGCTTAACAATTGTGGCCGCCAGCGCAAGGCCAACTCTTTTAAAGTGCTCACGTCTAAATTTCGATAATGAAAAAACGCTGCCAAATTCGGCATGTAGTTGCATAAAAATCGTCTATCTTGGCATATCGTGTTGCCACACATAGGCGATTTTCCTTTGTCCACATATTGCTTTAAGAAATCAATGGTGAGTTGCTCAGCATGGGCTTCC